>JADGEA010000074.1:2644-18632 GCA_016744615.1 Flavobacteriaceae bacterium | reverse complement strand
TGGTGTTGCAACCGGTTTTAGTAAACTGGATGCACTAACATCGGGTTGGCAACCTTCAGATCTGATTATTTTAGCTGCTCGTCCGGGTATGGGGAAAACAGCTTTTGTAATGTCAATGGCTAAAAATATGGCAATTGATTTTGATATTCCTGTAGCTATTTTTTCATTAGAGATGTCATCTGTACAGTTGATTACACGTATGATTTCAAGTGAAACCGGAATTTCATCTGAAAAGTTAAGAAAAGGGAATCTGGAAACTTATGAATGGGAAGCCTTAAATGTTAAAGTAAAAAAATTATCAAGTGCTCCTATTTTTATTGATGATACACCTTCATTATCTGTTTTTGATCTGAGAGCTAAAGCAAGACGATTGGTTTCTCAGCACGGTGTAAGAGTTGTAGTTATTGACTATTTGCAATTAATGACAGCCGGTTCAAGTGCGAAAGGCAGCGGAAACAGAGAGCAGGAAATTTCAATGATCTCACGAAATTTAAAGGCATTAGCAAAAGAATTACAGGTTCCAGTAGTAGCCCTGTCACAGCTATCACGTGCTGTGGAAACTCGTGGAGGAAGTAAACGTCCTCTTCTATCTGACTTAAGGGAATCTGGGGCAATTGAGCAAGATGCTGATATTGTTTCATTTATTTATCGTCCGGAGTATTATGGTTTAACCGAATGGGATGATGATGAGCGGACTCCTTGTGAGGGTCAGGCTGAATTTATTGTTGCCAAGCATCGTAACGGTGGTTTGGAGAATATTAAAATGAAGTTTATTGGGCGATTGGCTAAGTTTACCAATCTGGATGAAGATATGGGAACCGAATTTCAGTCTTCCATGAATCAATCCAGTATAACACCTGATAATTTTGCCAGTACCAATGATGCTTTTGGAGGTCTGAGTAATGATGATGATGTACCGTTTTAATAGGATAAAGAGTTTTTAATCGTTAAACATTATTACTGAAATTACTCAATAACCCATTAACTAAATAATCTAATTGAACTTCTTTTTAAAACATATTTTTTTACTCTCAGTAATTATTTTTTTTTCAAATGCTGTGTCTGCATCTTTTTTGTTAATTCCGATGGATGATACTTCACAAAAAAATCATCTAAAAGCATATGGAATTACTTATTATTCCTTACAAAAAGGGCAAAAAGTAAAATGGCTACTCAATTATAGGGGAGGTTCTTTTTTATTAGAGGATACAAAAGACTTTAGAAATGAATGTACGATAAGAGGAGTTTCTTTTGAGATTATATCCGATACGGAAGCTATTAAAATTCTGGAAGAAATAGCGAGTCCTTCTCAAAATAAAGAAGCTGTAATATTAGAAAAAGCTCCAAAGATTGCAGTTTATTCTCCAAAAGGAAAACTTCCGTGGGATGATGCAGTTACTTTGGTATTAAAATTTGCAGAAATTCCTTATGATGTTATTTATGATGAAGAAGTGTTAAATGATAATTTAATTTTATATGAATGGTTGCACTTGCATCATGAAGATTTTACAGGTCAGTTTGGTAAGTTCTACGGGGCATTTAGAATGGTTCCTTGGTATATTGAGAACAAAAAAGAAGCTGAAAAGTTGGCAAAAAGTCTAGGTTATGATAAGGTTTCGCAAGAGAAATTAGCAGTTGCTTTAAAAATTAGAGATTATGTAATAGGAGGAGGGTTTATGTTTGCAATGTGTTCGGCAACGGACAGTTTTGACATTACTTTATCTGCAGAAGGAGTAGATATTTGTGAGTCAATGTTTGATGGAGATCCTTCAGAATCTAATTACCAAAGCAAGATAGATTATGATAAAACCTTAGCATTTACAAATTATAAATTGGAAAGAAACCCTACAGTATATGAGTTTTCTAATATTGATACAACTAGAAAACGGAAGGTTTTAAAAACTGAAGACTATTTTGAACTAAAAGAATTCTCTGCAAAGTGGGATATGGTACCCAGTATGTTATGCCAAAATCATACACTATTGGTAAAAGGATTTATGGGACAAACTACTGCTTTTGATGCAGATTTGATAAAGTCAACTGTATTGGTTATGGGGCAAAATAATGTAAATGGCGAAGCCCGATATATCCATGGTGTTAAAGGCAAAGGAATGTTTACTTTTTACGGAGGTCATGACCCAGAAGATTATCAACATCGGGTAGGGGATCCTAAAACAGAGTTAGATCTGTACCCAAATTCTCCAGGATATCGTTTGATCTTAAATAATGTATTGTTTCCTGCCGCAAAGAAGAAAAAGCAAAAGACATAGAATCAAAAGTTTGCCAAAATAATTCAGGCAAACTTTTGATGTAAACATTGATTTTACATGTTTTTTAATTCCTGTACTAATTTTGTTAAAGCTTCTTTAGCATCTCCAAATAGCATGGAAGTTTTTTGGTTAAAAAACAATTCATTTTGAATACCTGCATATCCCGGGTTCATACTTCTTTTATTGATGATAATGCTTTTTGCATTTTCTACATCTAAAATGGGCATGCCATATATAGGACTTGAAGGATCATTATGTGCCGCTGGGTTTACCACATCATTGGCTCCAACTACCAATACCACATCTGTATTCTTAAATTGTGGATTGATATCATCCATATCTATTAATTTATCATAATCTACATTACTTTCTGCAAGTAAAACATTCATATGACCAGGCATCCTACCAGCTACAGGGTGTATGGCATAAGAAACTTCTACTCCTTTTTTTGTTAAAAGTTCTTCCAGTTCATGAATAACATGTTGTGCTTGTGCAACAGCTAATCCATATCCGGGAACAATAACTACTTTATTGGAATAGTTCATCATAACTGCCGCGTCACTTGGATTGGTTTTTTTAATGGTTCCACCTATTTGTTCTCCACTTCCTGCAACAGTATCATCGCCACCAAATGCTCCAAATATTACGTTTGAAAGAGGTCTGTTCATAGCTTTACACATGACAAAAGTTAAAATAAGTCCGGCAGAGCCAACCAAGATACCACCGACTAACATAACCATATTATCATATAGAATTCCTGTAATGGCAGCGGCAATTCCCGTTAAGGAATTTAATAAAGAAATGACTACTGGCATATCTGCTCCACCAATTGGAATTACAAATAATACACCATAAACCAAAGAAGCTGCCAAAAGCAAAATGATCATCAGGCTACTTTCTGTATGGCTCCATATGATATAGATACTAAAAGCTAGCAGCATTAGAAAAAACACATTATTGATGAGGTTATATTTTGGTAATCTGATGTCTTTCCACATCATACCATTCAATTTTGCCCATGCGATCAAACTTCCTGAAAAAGTAATACTACCAATTGCTATTGCTGCAATAATAGTTGCTACATGTGAAATACCTCCTGAATTGTTACCAAATTCAACAATACCGATTAGCGCAGCACTTGCTCCTCCAAAACCATTAAATAAGGAAACCAGTTCGGGCATTTTTGTCATTTCAACTTTAACAGCTATTAACCAACCTATTATGGAGCCTGTAAGAATTGCTGCACCTATAATGATATATATAAACAAGGGTACATCAATATCATGTATACAGATGGTACCTATAATTGCTAAACCCATACCTGCGGCTGCAATAAGGTTTCCTTTTTTAGCCGTCTCAGGGTGACCTAAATTTTTTAATCCAATGACAAATGTTATGGTTGCTATCAAATATATAATACTTAATGTGATACTCATTTTTTCTTCTTTTTAAACATTTGTAACATTCTGTTGGTAACAGCAAAACCACCAACAACATTAATAATTCCTAAAACTACAGCCAAAAATCCTAAGATCAGGGCAATTGTATTATCCGGGTCAGCATTTAGAAGTACCAGGATGGCTCCAACAATAACAACTCCACTTAATGCATTTGCTCCTGACATTAGAGGTGTGTGTAGTACTGCCGGTATATTTTTTATCAATTCTACTCCAATAAATATCGCAAAAATGAGGATATATATCAATTGGAGATTTTCTTTCAAAAACTCAATTATTTGATACATGATGTTTTTATTTTAGTGTTTTCTGATTTGATTTTTATGTGTTATAAGGGTGCCATCTGTGATCTCTTCATCTAATTCCCATTTAAAACCATTTTCATCAGTAAGATGAACAAGGAAATTGAAGACATTTTTACCAAAAAGTTCACTGGCATTATAAGAAACACTAACTGGTGACATACTAATACCAATAATTTTAACTCCGTTAACTATTACTATTTCATCCAGTTTACTGTACCCACAGTTTCCACCCTGCTCGGCTGCCAGGTCAATAATTACTGCACCGTTCTTCATTTTCTCAACCTGATTTTTTGTGATTAGAATAGGAGCTTTTCTGCCAGGTACTTGTGCTGTTGTAATGACTAGATCTGCTTTAAAAAGAGATTCTTCAACAGCTTCTTTTTGTTTTTGTTTGTACTCGTCAGAGGCTTCTTTTGCATATACGCTGTTTCCTTCATTTTCATTGTTTTCAACTGAGATAAATTTACCTCCCAGAGATTCTGTCTGTTCTTTAGTTTCCTTTCGGATATCTGTTGCCTCAACAATAGCTCCGAGTCTTTTTGCTGTTGCAATTGCTTGTAATCCTGCAACGCCAACACCAAATATTAATACTCTTGCAGGGGTGATTGTTCCCGCAGCAGTCATCATTAAAGGGAATATTTTTGGAATTTCATTAGCCCCTAAAATTACAGATTTGTAACCGGCTAAATTATTTTGAGAACTTAATACATCCATATCTTGCGCCCTGCTTATTCTGGGCATTGCATCCAAAGAAAAAGCAGATACTCCTTTTTTAGTCATTTCTTCAATACGATCTGTATTTGATAAATGAAATAATTGAGATATGGTAATTTGGCCATCTTTAAGCATTTGAATTTCTTCTTTTTCAAATGGGTTGATCTTAACTAAAATATCAGCCAGTTCAAAGATCTCATTATTGGTCTTAATTTTTGCGCCAGATTCTTCAAAATCAGAATTTGTAAATTGAGCCAGAATTCCTGCATTTTCTTCTACAAAACACTCAAATCCTTTATCAATTAAAGATTTAACTATTTTCGGACTTATAGCAACTCGCTTTTCTCCATTTTTTAATTCTTTTAGTATACCTATTTTCATTTTTGATTGGTTATAATCAATAAAGTAAAGAAAAAAAAATGAATAATCATATGAATAAATATGATTTTTAAAAGAAATATTTATTTTTGTTTTATTTGAAAAAATAAAATTGATATTATTTGTTTGTATAAGGTTATTATAGCCATATTATTTAATTAAAATCTGTATTTTTGATTTGATCTATATAAGATGTAAAACACTTTTAATTCACTCAATTTATTTATAATCAGTAACTTTAGAACAAAAAAAAGCTGCAGTTTAAAACTACAACCCTTTCTCCCCTATTATTATTATATAAAATTATGTAAAAATAATTTGTGTTCTATCACCATCACAAAGTTCATAAAAATCACCAATTGTTAAAACTGCTGATACTTCATCTGAAAGATCAGATAATTTTAATTTGAACATATCCATAGCTAATTTGCAGGCATAAATTTCACCACCACCTGCTGTGATTAATTCTAAAAACTCATCAACAGGAGGCATATCTAGCTCTTCCATTTGCTTTCTCATCATACTGGAAACTGCAGATTCCACACCTGGTAATCCACCTAACATTGTAGGAAATGGAAGTCCGCCAGGCATACGCATAGCAGGATTTCCTACGGTTGCTGTATGCAATCCATTCATTGTTTTTTTAGTGATACCATCAAGACCAAAGAAAGTAAAAAACACTTTGGTTTCAATTCCTTCCATAACGGCACCATTTGCCATTACCAAGGTTGCATAAACATCTTCTAATGATCCTTTAGCACAAATCATACAAACTTTTTCTAAAGGGTTTTTTTCTTTTGAATCCATATTAAATTATTTATAAATTAAATACAACTTGTTGGTTTTGGTATACCTGCTATTTTTGAAGAGAATTTTAAAGGTCCTTTAGGAAACAACTTGTATAATCCTTTTACATCTGTAACTCCTGATTTACCAACGCTTCTGATAGATAAAGAATCACCAGCTTCAGTTTTTTCACGTAAGTAATTAATTACTTCAAAGTGTTTATCTGTTAACTCAATACCTATTTCATCTGCTATTTCTTTTGCTATGTCTTCATTCCATTGAGACATATCTTCTAAATATCCTTCTTCTGATACATTTACTTGTTTTTCTGCGATTGTTTTTTCTGCCATGATATTTGTTGTTTAAAATTTATTATTAGTTTGTTTATTGTCGAGTTTCTTAAAGTCAAATGTCGAAAGTCACTTTTTTAACTTTAAGACTTTTGACTTTAGACTCATTTTATTCTTCTTTAATTTTTACATCTTTAGATACATTTTTCATAAATGTAATACCAAATCCTAATGCTTTTTTCATTTCCGGACTATTCATTTCTTTCATTACTCTCCATATAGAATAAGACGGAACACTTTCGGTTTCCATACTGTTAAATGCTTTAATTGCATTTTCCATAGTGCCAAGCACCTCCGGTTGTGTCATTTCTTTTACAATTGATAGAATCGTTACAACACTGTCTGCCAGTTCTCTTAGATCTTTAGGAGTAAAACCAGTAACAATATTGTCAATAATTGGTCCAATTTCTTTTATAAAGGCAAAGTAACCTCTTTGTTCAAAAGTATTCAATTGCTTGGTGAAATCAATAATTGCTTCATTTGCAATTGGTCCTATTTCATCACCCAGATCCATTGCCATTTCCAACATATTCATCACCTTTTTGATATTACCTATATTTCTTAAAAAGGTAACTGCTAAATCAGTAAGTTCTGATGGTTCAATTTCAACTTGTCTTTTGTCAAGTTCTATCACCGTTGAGTCATATGCATCTTTCCCGATGATACTCAAATCGCTAACCAAATCCTCAACAACCGTTGAATTTAATTTTTGCTGATGAACATAGCCTAAAATCAAATCTAGTTTTTTATCGAGTGCATCTATTTGCGATTGTATATTTTTTTCTTTCATTACAAATCACTATTTAGATTAAACACGTTTTTTTCCAGCCATTGTCATATCAGCTTCAATAGGAAGTTCTTTTCCTTTTAATAAAATATGCCAGTAGATCCATCTAAAGAGAATTTTTCCGTAATGGTTCATTTTCGTATTTTTCAACAAGCCAAATGGTCCTATTCCCGGTAGCGGAAATGTTCCTGGCAATGGTTCGGTTTCATAATTGAAATCGATCAGAGCTCCTCTACCATATCCTGTTTCAATATAACAGTTTGCATGTCCGTCAAAACTAGCAGGTAAACTTCTGCCTTCCATTGCTGCTAAAAGATTTTCCATTAAAATTTCTGCAGCAAAATGAGCTACAGATCCCGCTTTAGATGTAGGTATGTTTGAAGCATCACCCAATACAAATATATTTTCAAAAGCATCTGATTGTAATGTGTGTTTGTTCGTTTTTACGTAATTCATATCATCACCTAAACCACTACGCTCAATCATATCAGTTCCCATATTAACAGGAACGATGGTTAAAATATCAAAATCTAATTCTTGCTCATCATAAGAAATAATTTTTTTATTATCGTTATCAATATGGCTTAAATAAAAATCAGGTACAACCTTGATATTCTTTTCCTCTAGCAAATCTCCCAACATTTTGGATGCTACCGGTTTGGTAAATGCACCCGACATTAAAGTTACATATGAAATATCAACTTTATCTCTCATCCCTCTTTCGGCAAAATAAGCTTCTACTAAACAAACAAATTCGATTGGAGCAACCGGACATTTATATGGCAATTCAGGAATACACATTACTAATTTACCACCTTCCCAGTCTTTGAATTTTTTATGCAATGCAACCGCTCCTTCAATAGTGTAGAAATCAAATATATCCTTATACCATAACTTATCTTTTAAACCTTCGGTTTCTGATGGTCGGGTTTGCGTACCTGTAGCGATGATTAAAAAGTCATAGTTTAAAACTTTACCTCCTTCTAATAATACTTTATTCTCTTCGCCAACAATTTTGTCAATCGGACTAAAAATTACATTAGCGCCAGGAGGAAAGAAATCATATTTAGGCTTGGTTACACCTTTTTTATTATAGATGCCAAAAGGAATAAATAAAAACCCAGGTTGATAATAATGTGTTTTAAACTGATCAACTATCGTAATCTCCCATTCATCTTTTTCTAACTCATTATATAATTTATTTAGCATCATAGTTCCGGCTGTACCGGCACCTAAAATCAATAATTTCTTCATAATATTGTTGTTTAATTATAATGCAAATTTAAATTGAATTAAAATTTAAATGTGTGATATATATCATAAAATTGTGATTAATATCACTAAGTTCAGTAACTTATGTAACATAAAGATATATTTACTTGTTAAATAAAAGCATAAAATAATAGTGGAAATTTAAAAAAAGAATTATTTTAGATTTTTAAAATGGAGAATAAATGTTAGATACTCAACAAAAGATAAAGCAATTAAGGGAAGAATTGAGAAATCATAATTATTATTATTATGTATTGGACAATGCAACGATTTCCGACAGAGATTTTGATATGTTGTTAAAAGAGCTGCAGGAACTTGAGAATAAACACCCTGAGTTTTTTGATCCTAATTCACCTACGCAAAGAGTTGGAGGAGAAGTGACCAAAAATTTCAATACGATTGATCATACACATAGAATGTATTCATTAGATAATTCTTATTCCAGACAAGATATATTGGATTGGGAAACCAGAATACAGAAAATTCTTGGAGATGTCTCATTAGAATATACATGTGAATTAAAATATGATGGTGCTTCTATTAACTTATATTATAAGGATGGGAAATTAGAGAAAGCAGTTACTCGTGGTGACGGATTTCAGGGTGATGAGGTGACGGCAAATGTAAAAACCATTCGATCTATACCACTTGTTATCAAAAATAAAACTATCGATACTTTTGAAATCAGAGGAGAAATTGTTCTCCCACTTGATGGATTTGTTCAAATGAATAAGGAAAGAGTAGAGGTAGGGGAAGATCCTTACCGAAACCCTAGAAATACCGCAAGTGGAAGTTTGAAATTACAGGATAGTGCCGAAGTAGCAGACCGTCCTTTAGACTGTTTACTCTATCAGGTTGTTGCAGACAGACCTCCTTTTAAAACCCATTTTGAAGCTTTGCAGTTTGCAAAAGATGCAGGTTTTAAGGTGCCTCAAACCATTAAGGTCTGTTTTACAACTGATGAAATATTGGAGTTTCTAAATTATTGGGATGAAAATCGGCACACTTTACCTTATGAAACAGATGGTGTGGTGATTAAAGTGAATTCATTAGATCATCAGGAGGAGCTTGGATATACTGCCAAATCACCCAGATGGGCTCTGGCTTACAAGTTTAAAGCAGAACAGGCAATTACAGTTTTAAATGAAATTACTTACCAAGTAGGCAGAACAGGGGCAATAACACCAGTTGCAAATCTCGAACCGGTTGAACTGGCAGGCACCACTGTTAAAAGAGCATCTTTACATAATGCTGATCAAATTGAAAAACTGGATATTAGAATAAATGATACTGTTTTTGTAGAAAAGGGTGGGGAGATCATTCCTAAAATAGTGGCTATTGATCTTGATAAAAGGCCTACGGGTTCTATTCCAACAAAATATATTACACATTGTCCTGATTGTGATACTGAGTTGGTGAGAAAAGAGGGTGATGCAAAACATTTTTGTCCGAATGAATTTGGTTGTCCAACTCAAATTACAGGTAGAATTCAACATTTTATTAGTCGAAAGACAATGAATATAGATGGTTTAGGAGCAGAGACAATTGAGTTGTTGTATAAAGAAGGATTGATTCATAATTATGCAGATCTTTATGAATTAACAGAAGATAAGATAATACCTTTAGAACGTATGGCAGAAAAATCTGCTAAAAATATTGTCAAAGGTGTAGAGAATTCTAAAAAAGTTACTTTTGAAAAAGTATTGTTTGCTTTGGGTATTAGATATGTAGGTGAAACAGTGGCAAAGAAACTAGCAAGGCATTATAAAAATATTGACAATTTGACAAATGCTTCTTTTGATGAATTGGTAAATGTGGATGAGATTGGGGATAGGATTGCAAATAGTATTATTGATTTTTTTAGCAATGAAATTAATGTAGAGATTATAAATAGACTAAAACAATTTGGCATTACTTTTTCTCTTGATGAAAAATATTTAGAAGATCAAACAGATAAATTTAAAGGATTGGTGTTTGTGGTATCAGGTGTCTTTCATAAGTTTTCCCGTACTGAACTTAAAAAATCAATTGAAAACAACGGAGGCAAAGTTACCGGCTCTATTTCAAAAAAGACCAGTTATATTATCGCTGGAGATAATATGGGGCCTAGTAAAAAAGAAAAGGCAGATAAACTTGGGGTACCAATTATTTCTGAGATTGATTTTATTGAATTATTGAAGTAAAAAAAATAAAAAATGATCCTTTCCATTGATTGTGGCACACAAAGTACTAGGGCAATTTTATTTTCTTTTGACGGGGAAGTAGTCGATAAGACACAAGTGTTTTATGAACCCTATGTTAGCAGAAAACCAGGGTGGGCAGAGCAGAATGCTGAATTGTATTGGGAGAGTTTATGCAAAGCTACAAATACATTAAAAAAGAAAAACCCTAAAAACTTTAGTAATATCAAAGGAGTGGGGTAACTACTTTAAGAAGTACCATGGTTAATGTGGATAAGGAAGGAAAAGTGCTTAGATCTTCAATGACATGGTTAGATCAACGTTTATCAGATAATGTTTATCAACCCGGCATAGGTTTGAGAATCGCTTTTAAAACCATAGGAATAAGTGAAACTCTACAAAAAATGGAACGTAAAGGTCATTGCAATTGGATAAGGCAAAATGAGCCGGATATATGGAAGAATACATATAAATATTTACAGATCTCAGGGTTTTTAAATTATCGATTAACTAAAAATTTTAGAGATTCTGTTGCTTCTCAGATAGGACATATTCCTTTTCATTATAAAAAGCAAAAATGGGTAGATTCAAAAGAAATATTTGAAATTAGTTCAAAAATATATCCTATTGAAAAAGAAAAGCTTCCTGATTTGATCCATCCAGGAGAAAAAATAGGAACGATTACCGAAGAAGCAAATAAATTAACAGGAATTTCTGTGGGAATTCCGGTAATCGCTTGTGGATCAGATAAAGGGTGTGAAACTTTAGGAATGGGAGTGGTCGGTCATAAAAAGGTTAGTTTAAGTTTTGGTACTACTGCAACAGTGCAAACTACTGTTGATAAATATCTGGAACCTATTCGTTTTTTTCCAGCTTATCCTTCTGTTATTCCTGAAAAATGGAATCCTGAAATTGAAATTTATCGTGGTTTCTGGATGATCAATTGGTTTAAAAAAGAGTTTGCCTTAAAAGAAGTACAGGAGGCTAAGAATAAAAATATTCCTGTGGAAGAAGTCCTTAATAAACTACTGCATAAATCTCCTCCAGGTGCGATGGGTTTGATCGTTCAGCCTTATTGGTCACCCGGTTTAGGAGAGAAAAATGCTAAAGGAGCTATGATTGGTTTTGGTTATGTACATAAAAAAGAACATATTTACAGGGCTGTTATTGAAGGGCTTGCATATGCATTGCTGGATGGAATGAAAAAGCTTGAAAAACGAGGTGATTTTAAATTTGAAAAAATTGCTGTTTCCGGCGGAGCTTCACAGAGTGATGAGATTTGTCAAATTGTTGCAGATGTGTTTAATATGACTCTGGTTAGGGGTAGAACCCATGAAACTTCTGGTTTAGGTGCTGCAATTATAACCGCGTATGGAATTTCAGCATTCACTTCATTAAATGATGCAGTAAAAAATATGGTGACTTATGCAGATATATTTACGCCTAAACAGGGGAATACCGAAATCTACAAGGCATTATTCAATGAGGTTTATTTAAAAATATATAAAAACCTGAAACCTTTGTATAAAAAAATAAGAGAAATCACCAATTATCCTGAAATGTAAATGACAGTTTTAAATGTCTAAAACTTTTACTTTATTTCTTGTGGAATAAACCTTTCCATCATTGTGTAATTGCTTTAATAATCTGGTAATTACAACTCTGGATGTATTCAGGTCATCTGCTATTTGCTGATGTGTAATTTCTAAATTCACATCGTGATTGATCTTTGCCTTATCACCAAGGTATTTAAGTAGACGCTCATTCATCTTCATAAATGCCAGTCCGTCAATAGATTCAACCATCTCGATCAATCTGAAATGGTAACTATCAATGATAAAATATCTCCATGTTTTGTATTTAGCAAGCCATTCATCAATTTGATCTACAGGAACAAAAATTGCTTCCATGTCATTTTCAATAACTCCTTTAAAAATACTTTTTTTACGGTTGATGCAGTTGATAAATGAAATAGCACAGGTGTCGCCTTTTTCTAAAAAATATAAAACCAGTTCATCGCCTTCTCTTTCTTGTCTTAGAATTTTAACAGCGCCACTTAAAATCAAAGGAATATGGGTCATATTCTCTCCTATATCTACAAGTGTTTCTCCTTGCCTAAATTTATCAAGAAAGCCAACTTCAACAATTTCATCAATTAATTTTTTTTCAAATATGGTTGAAAAATAATCTGCTAATTTTTCTCTAATGATCTTTTCTTGTGTATTCACTATCTGGAATGTGTATAAATTACATGCAAATGTAGTCTAAAAATAGGTTAAAAAAAACTCCCTTACAAAGTAAGAGAGCTTTTCCATCAAAACCGGTTTCGATTGCATTCAAGTAAACAAATAAATAATTAGAAAACAACTTGAATTTGCGCTAAAAATTTATCATTATCAACATTGATTACAGTTTCAATATTTGCCTGATAATTTACTTGTAGTCTAATTTTATCATTAAAAAAGTAATTTACACCTATGGTCATTCTTTCACTATACAAATTTGGATTTACCCAGTTTTTTTTGTCTAAATCCTGGTCAAAAAATTCATATTTAAATACAGGTTGAATATTCCATTTGGTATCATACCAAACCATACCATAAGCACCATCTCTCTTTTCTCCAAGGATTAAAGGTTCTGATCCACAACCTCCACCTGCATCAAGATTATAATCACCTTCGTCGTGAATATATTCACCTTGAATATGTAAATTGTTAAAGTTTAGTGAAATATCACCACCATAAGTAGTTCTGGTATGACCAAAGATAAGGTCTCTATCATTATTATCATATCTTGGAAAGCCGTATCTAAAACTACCACCTAAAGTCATAAAATCTAATAATTTATAAGTTACTCTACCAATAATATCTTTTTTATTGTTATTATCTTTTACATTTAACCCGGTACCATTCATTAAGGCTACGGAGTAACCTAATTTTGTGTATTTATTACCACCCATAACTATGATACCATAATCTCTTTGTGGAGAAACTAATTGATCAGATACAATTGCTCTTTCTATAGTGGTAAGTCTGCTACATGCTGTTGTAACTTCTAGTCCAAATGGTTGTTTAAAGGAACCTACCGATATTTTAGCCCAGTTAAATTTATCCCAAGTAACAAAAGCATCCATTAAATAAGCACTTCCAACTCCTCCAATAAAAGGACTGGCTTCCAACATAAAATAGTAGGAAAAATCATCAAAAACTCTTCCTCTTACACCAATTCTTGCTCTTCTAAAAGAAAAAGTGCTTTCAGATGGGTCTGATAAAGTATAATTATACTCAGGTTGAAAAAAACCGAAGATCTTTATTTTAGGTGCCGGGATTGAATCATTTGCCGGTTCGTCAGAATCACAGCCTTGTGCGTTTATATTATTTGCATTAAATATAAAGACAAGTACAAATAATATTAATATTTTATTTTTCATCTTGATTGAATTTATATTTAATTATTTTAATGGTAAATTTTTAGGATGAGCACCTACTCCCCATTGATTTTTTGTATTAGCAGGATTATCTGCCCAAGTAGGATTTTCATTATACAATCCATTCATACCGTATAATAAACTATAAGAATCATATCCTAAAACATTTAACCATGCGGTAACAACAGCTGAAGTTTGACCTGTATAACAATAGGTAACAACCTTAGCACCTGATTCAGGATCCATAGTTTGATGTCCGTCTCCTTTAAGTAAAAGATCTTCCTTCACTCGGTAAGCACCTTCAATATGTCCAAAATCTTTATAATCTGTAGCACCATAATAATTGTTTATAAAGTAGCTGGCTGGTGATCCAAGTACATCACTATTTTTTACATTTTTAAACCCTGCAGCAACAACGGCTTCTACCCTTTGTTTTAGGATCTCTGAACCATCTTGCGATAAAATTGTAATTTGTGGGTCTTTAAAATTTTCATTATTTGGCGCATCATTTGTAATTAATTTTCCTTGAGCAGGATTGCTGCCTATTTGACCATTCCATGCTGTTGCAGTCATTGGACTCCATCCTGACATACCCCATTTTAATGCCTGGGCATCATCATAGCCATACATACGTAATAAAGATGTGGCATAACATGCTGTTTGACCTGAATAACAAACTACTAAAATTTGTTTATTCGCTTTGGCTGCTTCTAGTAAAATATCACCAAAAGCAACATTATGAGCGCCTTCTATATGACCATTATTATATACTTCTTTGGATCTTATGTCCATGATATAATATTTGTTAATAAAAGCTGCTAGTCCATCATTTGCAGGAGCTCCTTGTACAAATTTAACTCCATTAACATTTGTTATTACTTGATTAAGATCAAGATCATTGGCCATCATATAATCTGCCATTAATGTAAATGCAGGTGTAACTATAGCTCCTTCTCCCGGATCATCTCCTCTGTCACATGAGGTTAGGAATAACGCAGGGATTAATAAAAATGCGATTAATAATGATTTAATATTCTTCATGATTTAAATTTTAAGTTTTGTTTTTATTTGTTTTACTTGTTTATTCAACAACAGGATACATGTTGATCTGTTTTTTTGAAAAAGCATCCCATCCGTTACCTTTTACTGTTTTATACATATAACCATTGGCTCCATATGATAAATTTGAAGCATCATATCCTAATAAATCTAAGTAAGCAGTAACATAAGCAGATCCTTGTCCTGTTGCACCAGTTACTAATATTTTCTTATTTGTAGGCAAAGTGTATAAATCACTGGTTGATGACATAGATGCATTAGGTTTATAGTTTATTGCTTTAGGAACATGACCTTTACTATATTTGTCTGCAGCACGATAACTTACTATATAATAGTTGCCTGGATTACCAAAAGCTACAGAAGATTTTACAGAAGATTCTTTATAAGGAATAGCAAATACTTTTTCTAATCTTGCAGTCAAAATATCTTTTCCGCTTGATTCACCTGTTTTTAATACCGGCTTAGAACCTTTTGCTGCTTTTGGATTATTTGTAGTTCCTACTTTTCCTACATAATCACTTTTTAAGGCCTTATTCCAAGAAGCATCAGCAAAGTCTAACCTCCATGAGCTCATACCCCATTTCATGCTGTAAACATTATCATAACCAGCTAATCTTAATAGACTTGTGTAATATGCTGCAGTTTGACCGGAATAGCATACGATTACAATTTTATCAAATTCACTAGGATCAATTTCATAATCAAAATAGGAAAGTAATTCAGTCGGTTTAACAACATTTGCATTTTTAATATGACCAGCATCAAATTTACTTTCACTTCTAATATCAATTAAATGATATTTTGCATTTTTCATATTCTTTTTAACTACGTCAGCATCAATAAAAGCAGGTGATGCAGAGCTGTTGATAAAATTGCCATTAGATTCAAGATACTTTACCAAAATATCAAATTCATTGGCAATTGGTGGATCAGGGTTTGGACTGTTATAATTTACACTTGTAAAACTGCTAAATAAAGCAATTGTTGAAATTAGAAAAGCTAC
>JADGEA010000074.1:0-2634 GCA_016744615.1 Flavobacteriaceae bacterium | reverse complement strand
ACCGAAAAGATTGATAATTTTTTCATGATTTAATTTTTTAATTTTTAATTATTTATTTGTTTAATACTGGTCAAAAGTAAAATGGGCAGTATTTTTTTTTTATGATTTTTATCATTTTCGTACTATAAATAATCGTTATACACAGTGTCTAAAGTTACACACGGGGGTTTCAAAAGTGGCAAAATATTTTTGGATACAATTGATTGACACACTTGTTACAGGTGTTATAAGAAGCTTTAAGACAGAAGAGTATGTATAATTCATCAATGAAACATAAGATTATTTAATATTTTAAAGTGGGTAAAACAGCTTTTTAATAGAAAAACTAAGCACTATTGCTAGACTAGAAAAATGAATATGATAAAAGTCAGTTACAGGTATTAAAATTGTGTTTAATTTTGCTGTATTCAATGCATATTTATTTTAAAATTTAAAACGGGAAAAATAAAATAGATATTATTATAAAGAATTTACTTAAACATTTTAATCATGAAAAAGTATAGAATTATCTCCAAATTATTTTTTGTTTTTGCATTATTATGGCTGGCATCCTGTAAGGAAAAAGAAGTTATAAATAGCGAAGACGCAATTGCCTACAATGCTCCTGTTGAAGTAAAATCAAAAGCACAAAAGCTAGCTGATGAAGTCTTTAAAAATGGAGATATAATAAATGCTGATTTGGCACCAAAGATAATAAGTGCAGAAGAAGTTTATAATTTATTGGACAAGAATATTTTGATTATAGATACCAGAGGAGGAAAAGATTTTGCTGATGGTCATATTAAAAATGCAGTAAGCGTTAAGACGAGCGAGCTTATGGATTTTGCTCAGGTAAAGGGTTTACCAATGTATCAAAAGGTTATTTTGGTTTGTTATACAGGTCAGACTACAAGTTTTTCAGCAGCAGTATTGCAATTATTAGGGTATAGTAACATTTATGTTTTAGAATGGGGAATGTGTGGATGGAATAAGAAATTTAGTGAAAAATGGACAAAGAATGTTTCCGATAAATATGTTAAAAAACTGGTTACAACATCTTATCCAAAAGATAGTTTATCAGAACTTCCTCTGATGGAAAACAAAAAAAATACAGGCCCACAAATACTTAATACGCGCGCACGTGCTATATTAAAGGAAGGTTTTGGTAGTTCTGCAGTAACTTATAGATATGCTGCAGGTAGTGCTAAAAAGGGAAAATCATATCTTATTTGTTATCAATCTGAGTTAGTTTATAATGAAGGTCATATTGATAATGCAATTTTATATGATCAAAAAAAATCATTTAACTTAAGTACCGATCTATTGACTCTTCCTGTCGATAAAACAATTGTCATTTATTCAGATAGAGCTTATCAAAGTACATTTATCATGGTGTATTTAAAAATGTTAGGTTATGATGCTAAAACAGTTAAATATGGAGTAAATAGCTTTATGAACTCAAAATCAATTGAACGGGGAACCGGTTTTAGTGATAGTGAAATAAATGATTATCCTTTTGAGACCTCTGAATACATAGAAGTTGTTGGAGAAGTACAAGAAGGAGGTTGTTAATAGTAAAAATTAGAAAACTCAATATTAAATAAATAGTATCATGTCTGAAAATAACAATATAAAAAATAAATGGGTCAAGTTTTTGATATACGCGGCGGTTACAATTTTGCCATGGGTAATCATTTTTGCTGTTTCCAAATATATAGAAAAACGTAATGAACCTTCTGAGTATATAAAGATTGTTAATTATGAGAAGAAAGAGCATAAATCACCCGTAGACCATGGTGAGTTTGAAGAACTTCAAAAGGAATTTAAAACACCTATGGAAGTTACAGAAGCCTGTGTTGGTTGTCATAATAAGAGACATACAGAAATTATGAGCAATGCTCACTGGAGCTGGGATCGTGAACGAGTAAGAGAAGATGGAGAGACAGTACTTTCAGGAAAGAGAAATGTGATTAATAATTTTTGTATTGCTACAAATACCAATACTTGGAAATGTACCAGTTGTCATATAGGATTTGGTTATGAAGATAATGAATTTGATTTTTCTGATTACACTAGGGTAGATTGTATGGCATGTCACGATTTAACCGGAGCGTATGAAAAAGAACCACTTGGGTCAGGATTTCCTGCGGAAGAAAGACAAGCTTATTCAGATAAAACATACTTCCCTCCAAATTATAATTACATTGCTGCAAATGTGGGAAGTCCTGAAGTAGCAAATTGTGGAAAATGTCACTTCTTTGGTGGTGGTGGTGATAATGTTAAACATGGGGATTTATCATCCGATCTTTATCATCCTGATAAAAAAATGGATGTTCATATGGATGTAGGTGAAGACGGAAATGGAATGGATTGTGTTGATTGTCATAAAACAGAAAATCATGAAATGTTAGGTAAATTATACAGTCTTTCAAGTTCTGATGAAGGTCGATTAATGTGTACAGAATGTCATGAGGGAGCAGTACATCAAAATAATACTTTAAACAGACATAGTAATAAAATTGCCTGTCAAACTTGTCATATTCCTGAATACGCAAAAGGTGTTCCTACCAAAATGGTTTGGGATTGGTCAACAACAGGTAGAGTAAATGAAGATGGAAGTTTTATAACAGAACACGATAGTTTAGGTAATGTAAC
>JADGEA010000555.1 GCA_016744615.1 Flavobacteriaceae bacterium | reverse complement strand
GTAAATGCTTTTTTAAATATATTGTAAACACTGGTACTCAATAATAAAACACCATTATCTCCAAAAGAAGGATCCAATTCCCCATTTGGAAGATATTGTAAAAACATGACTTCATCTCCCTGATAATCAATGTCAACTAGAACAAGTATTTTTCCACCATCTTTTAATTGAAGAGAATGCCAAAAATTAAAATTAACGTTGGCCTGGTATGTAACAATACCATTATCTCCAAAAGACTCATCTAACGTCCCATTAGGATAATATCTTGATATAAAAACTTTTTCAGCTGTAGTGTTTACTCCTAAAAGGATTATTTTTCCATCGGGTTGAAGGATAATTTTTGAAAAAGAAGCTAAATCTGGAATTTCAGTTTCAATACTCCCGTTTTCTCCAAAAGAAGTATCTAACTCTCCATTTGGCAATAAACGATTAATGTAGAAATTATGGTTAACATCATTTATTCCAGCAATATTAATTTTATCATCGTCTGAAATAACAAGTTGACTCTTATAATTGCCATTAGTAATTAATAAACTATTATCGATAAAAGAAGTGTCAAAATCTCCATTAGACATATATCTTAATATTACAAAATTATGTTCTTGATTTTGTATGGAATTACCGATAACAACTAATTTTCCATCACTTTGCTGCCCTACAGAATACAACCGACCACCTCCGCCATAAAATTCAGTTATTACAATTCCATTATCTCCAAAAGAAGCATCTAAAGTTCCATCTTGAGACAAACAATACATTGAATTTAAAGCAAATAGTAATAAAAATAATCGAGATGTATTCATTTTAAAAATTTGATTTCTCTAAAATAGTTTGATTATCAATTTAAAACAAATATCATTTGTCTGCATTTATAAATTAAGACTAATTTTTCACCAATTTATATGTACTCCCGGAAGCATTCAAAAAATAAATACCTTGTTGTACTTGAGATAAATCAATATGGGATTGTTCCCCAGATAATTTTCCTGTTTGAATGAGTTTTCCCGTGATATCAGAAATTTGATAAGGGGTTTCTGAT
>JADGEA010000287.1 GCA_016744615.1 Flavobacteriaceae bacterium | reverse complement strand
AACAGATGAAGAAGTGTTAATAGATAATGTGCCAGACATTCGAGATGTAAATAAATTAATTGAAATTCTTGCCAACCTTGGAGTTAAAGTAAATAAACTTGGAAAAGGTTTTTACTCCTTTAAGTCGGATAATTTAAATTTAGATTATTTAGAATCTGAAAAATTTAAAGAAGAAGGAAGCTCATTAAGAGGATCTATTATGATCGTGGGACCTCTGTTAAGTAGATTCGGAAAAGGGTTTATTCCTCAGCCAGGAGGAGATAAAATAGGTAGAAGACGTTTAGATACTCATTTTGAAGGCTTTATTAAATTAGGCGCAACTTTTCGTTATAATAAAGAGGAATGTTTTTACGGAGTAGAAGCTCCTGAAGGACTAACTGGAACTTATATGTTATTGGATCAAGCATCAGTAACAGGAACTGCAAATATTGTAATGGCAGCAGTTTTAGCAAAAGGGAAAACCACTATTTATAATGCTGCTTGCGAACCTTATTTGCAACAATTGTGTAAAATGATGGTTTCTATGGGAGCCAAAATAGAAGGTATTGGTTCTAATTTATTAATGATAGAAGGAGTAGAAGTATTAAACGGTTGTCATCATCGAGTACTTCCAGATATGATTGAAATTGGAAGTTGGATTGGCTTAGCAGCCATGACACGAAGCGAAATAACAATCAAAAATGTTAGCTGGGAAAATTTAGGACTTATTCCAGATACCTTTAGAAAACTAGGAATTGTAGTTGAAAAAGTAGGAGATGATATTCATATTCCAAAAAGAGATAGTTACGAAATTCAAGGATATATTGACGGCTCAATTTTAACGGTATCAGATTCAACTTGGCCTGGTTTTACACCTGACTTATTGAGTATTGTTTTGGTAATCGCAACACAAGCAAAAGGAAGTGTTTTAATACATCAAAAAATGTTTGAAAGCCGTTTGTTCTTTGTGGATAAATTAATAGATATGGGCGCAAAAATAATTTTATGTGATCCACATCGTGCTACCGTAATTGGACATGATTTTGAATATCCCTTAAAAGCAACCACGATGGTTTCTCCAGATATTAGAGCTGGTATTTCATTGTTGATAGCTGCTTTATCTGCTAACGGTACCAGTATTATCCATAATATTGAACAAATAGATCGTGGTTATGAAAATATTGACGAAAGATTGCGTGCTATTGGAGCAAAAATAACTCGGGTAGATTAAATTACTTTAAGACTTGTTCTTATTAATTTCGTCTTGAAGCTTTCTTCTTATCTGTTGTTCTCTTTCTAGAGAGCGTTGTCTAAAGCTTTCGAATTCCTCATCAGTTTCTTCTAACTTGGCTTTTGTTGTCTTTATAACATCAAATCCACTTTTGTATTTGATAAATAAAACTACAATTATTAATAAAAGTACGCCAAGAGTAATAAATACAATTAATGTATAGGTAGATTTATTGGTAAGAATTCCTAAAACATTGATTCCATTTTCTTTTCCTTTTGAAATGGTTAAGTCATTTTTAGTAGTATCTAATTCAGTAGTAAGAGAATTAATTTCAGATTTCTGTATTTCAATTTCAGAAGACTTATTTTGAATGGTTTCCTCTAACTCAACAAATGAGTCGGATACATTTTTTCTAATCGAATAAATCTTTTCTTTCTTTACAACTTTGTAATCTTGATAGTTATTAGATTTTTTAATTAAATCTTCAAATTGATCATCAATAGATTGTTGTTGTGCTTGAACGGAAAGAACAGTAACAAAGAACAGTATTAATATGCTTGAGAGGGTTTTCATAATTACATTGAATTTTTCATACAGATTAAACACTGCAATATCATAAAAATTGTATAAAGCTTACCTAATTTATAGAAAAATTTTTAAGCAGAAATTTTAATATTTTTACGACTAAAACTCAATGCTCCTGAGGGACATTTTTTAATTTGTGAAATAATCTTCTTGTTGGTTGAGGCTTCTAAATTAATCCATGGAATAATAGAAGTGCTAAAAACCTCTGACAATCCATTTGCGCAATATTCAGCATGGATGCATTTAATAGGGTTAAATGTAACTGTTATTTCATTGTTTTCGTATTTATTTTTATCATTATCCATACGTCTTGAATTTTATAATGTTTGTAAAAATCAAATAATATTCGATAAATGTATCAAAATAATCGACATAGAACTTATAAATAAGTTAATTCTTACAAATAAATACTGTAAAAGGAAAAATATATAGTTGATTTATAACTTTAGAAATTAAAAGAATATAAATATCTATATTTTAAAGAGTGATTCATTAATTTTGTAAAAACGTAAAAAATAAATTAATAATAGAAATTATGAAAAAACTAATTATGTTAACTTTTGTATTTGCACTGTCATTTAGTGTTAATGCACAAATAGAATCACCACAAGCCAGTACATCTCAAACCATAAACCAGACGGTTGGTTTAACAAGTGTTGAATTGTCTTACTCTAGACCTTCAATGAAAGGAAGAGCTATTTTTGGAGGCTTAGTTCCTTATGATAAAGTATGGAGAACTGGAGCAAATGCAAATACAAAAATCACATTTGATAAAGACGTAACGATTGGTGGAAAAGAAGTAAAAGCAGGAACTTATGCTATATTCACTAAACCAAATGCTCAAGTTTGGGAAGTTTATTTTTATTCAGATTCTTCAAATTGGGGAACACCAGGAGAATGGGATGCAACTAAAGTAGTTGCTACCGTAAAAGCAAACGTAGTTCCTATGCCAATGAATGTTGAAACTTTTACAATAACATTTGACGATGTTACAAACGATTCAGTCAACTTAGGTATTAATTGGGAAAATGTATATGTTGCTATACCACTTAGCTTTATGACCGACAGTCAAGTAACTAAAAGTATTGAATCAGTAATGAACGGTCCTAGTTCAGGTGATTATTATACTGCTGCTGTATATTATTTAAATGCAGATAAAGACATTAAAAAAGCAAAAACTTGGATAGACAAGGCTATTGAAATGAGAGACAAACCAGCATTTTGGTATTACAGACAACAGTCTTTAATTTACGCTAAAGCAGGTGATAAAAAAGGAGCTATAAAAGCAGCTAAAGAATCATTGAAATTAGCTAAAGAAGCTGGTAACGATGATTATGTTGCACTTAATACTGAATCAATAAGTGTTTGGGAAGGTAAAAAAGAAATAAATAAATAAGATAAGTTTATTTTATATAAAAAAGCAGCTAACTAACGTTAGCTGCTTTTTTTATTAAAAGTCATTACTCTTTTCCTCTTGTCCATTACTCATTAGAAATGCCTTTAAAAAAGAATCAATATCGCCATTAAGAACATTATCTACATTTCCTGTTTCATGAGCCGTTCTTACATCTTTGATTAGCTTGTAAGGATGAAGTACATAATTTCGTATTTGTGAGCCCCATTCAATAGCCATTTTTCCAGATTCAATTTCATTTCTTTGCGCTTGTTGTTTTCTCAATTCTATTTCATACAATTGCGATTTTAACATCTGCATTGCTTTTTCACGATTCTCTAATTGTGACCTTGTTTCAGAATTGTGTATAATGATTCCACTAGGTTCATGAGTTAAAATAGCTTTGGTTTCTACTTTATTTACATTTTGCCCTCCAGCACCACCACTTCGTGCGAATGCCCAGGAAATATCTGCTGGGTTGATATCAATTTCAATAGTATCATCTGCTAAAGGATACACATATACCGAAGCAAAACTAGTATGCCGTTTGGCATTGCTGTCAAAAGGAGAGATGCGAACCAGTCTATGGACCCCGTTTTCACCCTTTAACCAACCAAAAGCATATTCGCCATCTATTTCTATAGTAACCGTTTTAATTCCTGCAACA
>JADGEA010000073.1 GCA_016744615.1 Flavobacteriaceae bacterium | reverse complement strand
ATTGTTTATATAAATTATAAATTTCTTTAATTTCCACAAATAATAGTTTTATCAAAAAGTAAATGTAAAAAAAAACTCAATATCATTGGTTGATACTGAGTTTTTAATTGTTAGATCAATAAATGTTTTTATTTACTTTCGACCTTCTTTTCTTCTTCTGGAATGTGACATCTGACCTAGTTTATCTGTTGCACATCTAAACCCGATATAATTGGTTGCCATATATTCTGGCAAATATCTACGTTGTGCAGGGTCTAACCAAAATGCTCTGTCTTTCCATGAACCACCTTTATAAACTCTTGTTTGATCACTAATCAAAGTATTTCTATTTTTGGTATCATATTGTTGAATAATCAAACCGCTTTCACCAATTTGTCTTGGAATTTGAGGTGAATTATACATTCTTGGCTTGGCTTCTTCTTCATCTTCATCTCTAAAGTATTGTTTAGTAGAAGCTAAGTCACCATCCTTACTATCAATATTATATGCTTTTTCATAATTATTTCTCATGAAAGCATCACGTTTGGTAATTGGAACATATTTCAAACTACCAGGAAGATCTTTTGGTACAATATTACCATTATCCAATGTGTCGAATTCAACATTATTATAGTCAACAATAACAACATTACCTTCTTTATCAATCATTTTTTTATCAAATACATTTCCTCTAAAATAACTGAAATCATTTGCATCATTGTCAATAATTGGTCGGTAAACATCTGCCACCCATTCTGCAACATTACCACTCATATCATATAATCCAAATGCATTAGGCTTGTATGATCTTATTCTCATGGTAATATCAGCTCCATCATTACTCCAACCAGCTAAACCACTGTAATCACCTTTACCTTGTTTAAAGTTTGCCATTTGGTCTCCTTGATACCTCCTTGAAGTCTCACGTGTTGAATTTCCATTCCATGCATATTTTTTACGACCTCTAATTGAGTTATATTCTCTGTTTTCAACTAAAGCTTTTGCTGCATATTCCCATTCTGCTTCTGTTGGCAGTCTAAATCTTTGTGCTAAAATACCATCTGATATTTTTATATGACGACCGGTAAAATCTCCTTTAGAACTCTTCTCTCCTTTTGGTTTTCTGGAGTAATCTTTAATTCCTTTATAGTAAATGGAAGAATCACCATCAAAGAGTAAAGTAGGATTTGCCAAATAAGTTTCGGTATCAAAACGATGTGATCCTTCCACTTTTAATGAATCCATATCAAAAAGTGTATGCAACACTCCTTTATCAACTAAAATTTTCTCATTAACACGATCAGTTCTCCAGTCACAGTAGTCGTTTGCTTGTCTCCATGAAACACCTACTACTGGGTATTCAGCATAAGCAGGGTGACGTAAATAATTCTCTGTCAACAATTCATTAAAACCTAAAGTATTTCTCCACACCAAAGTGTCTGGCAAAGCTGCCTGATAAATCTTTTTGTAAGTATCATCTGATGGTGGATAAACTCGCTCTATATACTGAAGATACAATAAGTACTCAATATTTGTTACTTCGGCTTCATCCATAAAAAATGAACGAACCTGTTGTTTAACAGGAGTTGTATTCCAATCAAACATAACATCATCTTGAACACTACCCATTGTAAATGTTCCTCCTTCAATTAAAACCATTCCCGGAGGTGGTGGTTGATCTCTGTAATTTGCATTTGCCTGAAATGCACCATATTTCGGATTATTGTATTCCCATCCGGTCAACGTAGATACACTCTTATTACTCTTGCCGCAACTAGCTAAAACAATAGCTGCTAAAATCAAAAGTAATACTTTGTTACTGCTAAACTTTTTCATAATTTATTGTTTGATTGTTAAATAAATTTAAAAATTCAATTTATTTCTCTTTTAATTTCTTATTTTTATTTTTGGGTTCAATTCTTGTATAACGATTGTTTTATTTCTTTATTATATGTAATGTTGTAAAATATTAAGAAATAAAATCGATTTGAATTATCATGTCATATAAAAAGTACATTTTTCATTTTACCCTTTTGTTCTTCTCTTTGGGACTTACTGCTCAAAACATGGAAACTAAGAATTTTAGTTTAAAATGGAATGACCAGGTATCCATTAAATTAAATAAAGATCTGTCATTCATACTTCCACTGATAGAGAACAATTTTATTAATACATTTAATGTACCTACATATACTACTTCCTTCAACGTTCAAAAAAACGTATTCGTACGAGATTATCAAATAAAAAATGTTAAATTTTCAATCCTCCCTAAAAATCTTTCAAAAAACATTACAATAGATAAAATTCCTAAAAATTTGGTAAGTGATTTTTCAATAAGCAAAGGTAGGACTAAATCTATAGCAATTTTGAATTTAAGTCCATTAATTATAGAAAACGGACAAATAAAAAAAGTGGAATCCTTCACATTGGAATACTCACTTATAAGCACTAACAATAAGAAGAAAAAAGCACCATTACCAATTTACAAATCTAATTCGGTTTTGGCAATTGGCACCTGGTATAAATTTTCAATTGATACAACAGGTATATTTAAAATTGATAAGAATTTATTGCAGAAAATTGGAATAAATACTGGGAATCTTGATCCAAAAAATATTAGAATTTATGGAAATGGAGGTAACTTATTACCGCAATTGAATAGTAAGTTTAGATATGATGATCTACAGGAAAACGCTATTTATGTAGAAGGTGAAACAGATGGGTCTTTTGATAATGATGATTATATATTATTCTACGGAAAAGGATCTCATTCATGGAAATTAGATGCAGATCAATTTAAATTAACTAAACATATAAATAATATTTACAGTGATAAGGCCTATTATTTTATTACTGTTGACAACGGAACAGGCAAAAGAATAAAGCAGATAGATGAAATTACGCAGCCTGCAGATGAACAAATAATTACATTTCAGGATTACTTAGTTCACGAAATAGATAAAATAAATCTTTTTGCAAACGGGCAACAATGGTTGGGTGAAGATTTTAGTTTTGAAGACAATCAAACATTTACTTTTAAGTTTGACAATTTAGACAATACCCAGGAAGTAACCTTAAGGCTTCGTGCTGCTGCAATTGCATATACAAATACATATATGACTGCAAAGATAAATGGCAAAGATATTGTCATGCTAAACTTTAGTGCATTATCAACCTCTTCTTATGCTCTTGCAAGACCTGCAGAAAAAGACGGAAGCGCTAAAGCAGATCAAGAAAATCTCACAATTGAAATATCTTTCAATAATCAGGGAAACCCATCTGCAAAAGCATATTTGGATTATATTGAAATATTAGGCACTAAGCATTTAATTGCTAATGACAAACAGTTCTCTTTCAGAAACATTGAAACAACAGATGAAAATCGCATCTATGAATACCATATTCAAAATAAATCTAATATCAAACAATTATGGGATGTTAGTAATTATATAGATCCAAAGATTATAGAAGACATATCTGCTGATGGAAATAAATTTATTTTCAAATCAAAAGGAGGACAAATTAAAGAATTTATGGTACTCCATGAAAATGATTACTTTATACCCGAAACTGTTGATGATAATAAGATCAAAAATCAAAACCTACACAAATTAAAAAATATAGATTATGTGATCATCACTCAGGATTATCTAATGAATGAAGCCGAAAGACTTGCTGAGTATCACAGAGACAATTCAAATTTAAATACTATAGTTGTTGAATTACAACAAATTTACAACGAATTTGGTTCAGGCTCTCCAGATCTGACAGCCATAAGAGATTTTGTGCATTTTTTATATTTCAATGCTTCCTCTGAAAATAAAAGAATAAAATACCTATGTCTTTTTGGTGATTCTTCGTTTGATTTTAAAGACAGAATTACAGATAATAACAATATCGTACCGGCATTTCAATCTTTTGAAAGTTTCAATTTAGTAACATCTTATGTTACAGATGATTATTTTGGGTTTATGGAGGATACAGAAGGGGAGCTAAAAGGCACAGACATGCAGGATGTTGCTACTGGCAGATTTCCGGTTACAACGCTGCAGCAAGCCAAAGAAACCATTGATAAAACTTTAAATTATTACCATACAAACTCTTTTGGAGATTGGAGGAATAATATCACTTTTGTTGCTGATGACCCTGATGTTGCAAGTGAATTTATTTTACAAAAAGCAGTTGACAATATGACTGAGGACATCAAGACACACACACCAGGATTCAATATTAAAAAGATATATGCAGATGCTCATCAGCAGGAAACTTCAGCCGGTGGTGAACTATATCCAACTGTAAATGAAGCCATAACCAATGCTGTTGAGACGGGTACATTAGTAGTTGATTACTTTGGTCATGGCGGCATCAACGGATGGGCTCAAGAAAGAATTTTAGAAGTACCTCAAATACAGGCATGGAATAATTTTAACACACTACCCCTATTTGTTACAGTTACTTGTGAATTTTCCAGATTTGACAATCCTTTAAGGCCTACTGCCGGTGAATTTGCTTTTCTAAACAAAAATGGTGGTGCAGTAAACATGATAAGTACAACACGTGAAATTTTTATTAGTCTTGGGCAAATGTTCAATAGAGATCTTGTTCGTAAATTATTTAATTTCAATAATGAAAATTACACTATTTCAGAAGCTTTAATGTATTCCAAACATAATTTTAGTTCTGCTCAACGCTTCTTTATCTACTCTTTTGGTGATCCGGCAATGAAACTTGCCCAACCAAAACCAAATATTCTTATTACCAAGATCAATGATAAAGATATCACACAAAGCAAGGATACATTAAAAGCTTTATCTTATATAAAATTACAAGGTATCATTACTGATCAGAACAATCAGATCTTGACCAATTACAAAGGAACCTTATCAACTATCATTTATGACAAAGCTTTAGATAAAACTACCCTTGACAATAATAATTTTGGAAAAAAAATGGAATTCACCTCTATTGAAAGTAAGATATTCAGAGGTAAAGCTTCCGTGACAAATGGCATATTCAACTTTGATTTTATTGTACCAAAAGATATTCGAATTGCTTATGGAAATGCAAAAATAAGTTTATATGCAAATGATAAGTCCGTTGATAAATGGGGATACAATTTAGATATTATCATTGGTGGAATAAATGCAAATGCAGAGGAAGATAACGAAGGACCTACCATAAATTTATTTATGAACGATGAGTCTTTTGTGGATGGTGGAAATACAAGCGAATCTCCGTTATTGTATGCTGTTTTAGAAGACACCTCGGGCATTAACACCTCCATAACCGCTGTAGATCATGATATTATCGCCATTTTAGATGATGACAATGCTAACCCAATTGTATTAAATGATTATTATGAAACAGAGCTGGATAACTTCAAAAAAGGAAATGTAAAATTCCCTTTACGGAACTTAAAAACGGGTTTACATCATATTAAATTTAAATGTTGGGATACATACAATAACCCATCCGAATCAACGTTAAGTTTTGTTGTAGTTGATGATAATAACTTAGTTTTAAGCAACGTTCTAAATTATCCAAATCCGTTTATAAATTACACCGAATTTTGGTTTAACCATAACAAACCCAATGAACCTTTAGAGGTACTGGTGCAAATATTTACAGTTTCAGGAAAATTAGTAAGAACCCTTAACCAATCTGTAAAATCAGACGGGCTGCTTTCAAGAGAAATCACTTGGGATGGTTTGGATGATTATGGAAATAAAATTGGTAAGGGAGTTTACATATATAAACTTCAGGTTAAGGCATTATCAAGCAACGCAAAAGCAGAAAAGTTTGAAAAATTAGTCATATTGCAATAAGTTTAGTAAATTAACACCGAAAAAATAGGTTTTCATATGAAAAAATCAAGTTTAATTATCATCATTTTTTCTCTCGGAATCTTTTCCGGTTATTCTCAAGATGATCTAAACCCAATTACAACCGCTGCACCTTTTTTATTGATATCACCAGATGCACGTGCAGGTGGTATTGCTGATATGGGAGCTGCAACATCTCCCGATGCAAGTTCACAGCATTACAATGCTGCAAAAAACGCATTTGCTGCATCACAATGGCAAATTGGTTTGAATTATACTCCCTGGCTAAGAAACCTTACCAATGATGTAAGTTTAACCAGTGCTTTTGTTACCAATAAAATAAATGACCGAAGTGCTTGGAGCGCAAGTTTAAAATATTTTTCTTTAGGTTCAATTGAATTAACTGATGAAATTGGACTTCCGATAGGAGTAGAAAACCCAAATGAATTTTCATTTGATGGTTCTTATGCCATGAAATTGAGCGAGAACTTTTCCATGTCGGTTGGCTTAAGGTATATCCATTCCAATTTAACATTACGAATTGAAGACTCAGATATCCAAACAATAAACACTTTTGCGGTTGATCTTGGTGGATACTACCAAAGTGAAGAAAATAATTACGGAGCTTTTAACGGTAAATGGAGAGGTGGATTTAATATTTCAAATATAGGACCAAAAGTCGAATTGGTTGTTGGTGGTGTAGAAAGTTTTATTCCAACCAATTTAAGATTAGGTGGTGGATTTGACTTTATTTTAGATGATATTAATGTTATTACTGCAGGAATTGAATTCAATAAACTATTGGTTCCAACTCCTCCAATTAGAAATAATGAAACAGGCGAGGTTATTGAAGGGAAAGATGATAATGTTGGTTTTTTAAAGGGAATGTTCCAGTCTTTTTATGATGCTCCAAGAGGATTTGAAGAAGAACTAGAAGAAGTAGCCTGGGCATTAAGTGCAGAATATATGTACAATCAGGCATTTGCCGTTAGAGCAGGTTATTTTCATGAAAATCCAAATAAAGGAAACAGACAATATTTTACAGTAGGTGCAGGTTTTAGGTTTAGAAGCAGCACTTTAGACCTATCCTATTTGATAAATGCCTCTGATGTTAACAATCCGCTCGAAAGTACATTGAGATTTTCATTATCTATCAACTTGGGTGATGTGTATGAATACTTTTAATTGAAAATAATAAAAATGATCGAGAAAAAAATCACTCTAAACTATACTATTTTTCAGGATTCAAGCGAACTTTCTACCTCTGATCATAAATTATTATCAAAAGCCATTGAAGCAAGAAAAAAAGCAAATGCCCCATACTCTAAATTTAGCGTTGGGGCATCTTTATTATTAGAGAATGGTAAGGTTATTTTAGGCAACAATCAGGAAAATGCAGCCTACCCTTCCGGGATGTGTGCAGAGAGGGTTGCTATTTGGAATGCTGCATCACATTACCCGAATATTAAAATTGAAAAAATATTTATTTCAGCCAGTTCCGGTTTAAAAAAAGTTGAGAAACCTGTTTCTCCGTGTGGTGCTTGCCGTCAAACTATGGTTGAATATGAGATCAACCAATCCAAAAATATTGAAATCTATTTTACAGGAGAAACAGGTATAATTATCAAATGCAATTCAATTACTGATTTGTTACCTTTGGCTTTTGAAAGAAGTTTGCTCTAATACTATTTTACTATTATTTACAAATTCAAAAAACACTTTTCACATGATTGAAGATGTACAAAACCGTGATGACCTCTATTTAATTGTTACCGAATTTTATAAAAAATTACTTATCAATAAAGAACTAAAACATTTTTTTGAAAAATTTCAGGATAATAAAACTCTTGAAAAACATCTAAATATTTTGGTTGACTTTTGGGATAACATCTTATTCTATACCGGAACTTACGGAAAGAATGCTATGCAGCCACATTTATTGCTTCATCAAAAGAAACCATTCTCAAAAATACATTTTGAAACCTGGTTAAAACTTTTTAATCAATCTGTTGACGACAATTTCAAAGGTGAAAACGCAAGTGTACTTAAGAACAGGGCTTTATCTGTTGCAACAATTATGCGAATAAAAACAATAAATTCTTAAGTACAAGTTAAAATATAAACTATATTTGCCTGTTGATTTTTTTACTTAAATAATAATAACAAAATCTTATAATTTTTTATTGATTCTATAATTTATATATTAAAAAATACAATTATATTTTAAATAAAAGACACTATTGTATCTTTTTCACAAAACACAAAGTATGAATTCAGTAATAACAGGCACAGGCACTTATATTCCAAAAATCATTAAAAAAAATTCTGATTTTTTAAAGGAAGAATTCTATTCTGAGAAAAAAGAATCAATTTCTTCAAGTAATGAAATTATTATTGAAAAATTCAAAGGAATTACCGGAATTGAAGAGCGAAGATATTTAGAACCTAAACTTCAAAATAGTGATGCAGCTGCAATAGCCTCAAAAATAGCCATTGAAGATGCAAATATTGATCCCGAAGAAATTGATCAGATTATTTTTGGTCATAATTTTGGAGATATTCGTTACAATGACAGTCAATCAGACATGTTGCCGAGCCTTGCTTCAAGAGTCAAACATTTGTTAAGAATTAAAAACCCAAACTGTGTTGCATACGATGTGATTTTTGGTTGCCCCGGATGGATTCAGGGTTTAATTCAGGCCGATAATTTTATCCAGGCAGGAGTTGCAAAAAAATGTTTGATAATTGGTGCGGAAACGTTGGCAAGAGTTGTTGACCCGTATGATAGAGATTCCATGATCTATTCTGATGGTGCCGGCGCATGCATCCTTGAAAAAGGAAATGATTCAAAGAAAGGAATTTTAAGTTTTGCTGCACAATCTTTTACCTATGATGAAGCAAATTATTTATTCTTTGGCGAATCAAATAAAATAATTCCAAATATTAATACTCGTTACATAAAAATGTACGGGCGTAAAATATATGAATTTGCATTAAACAATGTACCCAATGCTATGAAAACTGCCTTAGATAAAAGTGGTTTACCTGTTGAAAAAATTAAAAAAATATTGATTCATCAGGCGAACGAAAAAATGGATGAAGCAATCATCAATCGCTTTTATAAATTGTACAAAACTCCTGTTCCAAAAGGTATTATGCCAATGAGTATCCAAAAATTAGGTAATAGCTCTGTAGCAACAGTTCCTACCTTATTAAATCTCATCTTAAAAAATAATTTAGAAGAACATCAAATAAATAAAGGAGATGCAATTATGTTAGCTTCTGTTGGTGCAGGTATGAATATCAATGCGATGATATATCAATTCTAATAATTCCTGGATCTAATTCTATAGGTTTTTCGCTTTTGCGGAATAACTTGGCAGATAATTCACCTTTTAAGATAATCTTTTGACCTTTAACATCTAACCAGCTTCCTTCTCTAAGTCCTAATACAGGAATATCATTATAGCCATGAAACTCTCTGATTCTGGTTTCTCTGGTTTCTCCTTTGTGTTTTGAACTAGGATCCGGATCTAAATAATGTGGATTTAAATTAAACGGGATCAAACCCAAAGTTTTGAAATCAGGCGGATAAACAATTGGCATATCATTCGTAGTTTTCATATTGACCCCAGTAATATTACTTCCGGCACTTGTACCAAAATACAGAGTTCCACTTTCAACTGCCTTTACTATTTCAGAAAACAAATTGTGCTTATATAACGTATCAACCAAAACAAAGGTATTCCCACCCCCAACAAAAATTGCTTTTGCATTTTGAACTGCAATCTTTGGATCATTAAATTCATGAATTCCTTTAATTCCTTTACCAATTTCATCAAAGGCTTTTCTTGCTACATTGGTATATTCATCATAAGTAACTCCCCCCGGTCTGGCATAGGGTATAAAAAGAACCTCTTCAACCTCTTTAAAAAAATCAGCCAATTCCGGTAATATATATTCTAGGTAATCACTTCCATAAATTGTTGAAGTGCTTGCAATGATCATTTTTTTCATTATTCATTTTTTAGATACGCATCAAAAATACAAAACATTTTCTTTAACAAAAGTTTATCAAAACCTTAATGAAAATTATGATATTGGATTTGTTACTTTGAATAATGAACCGACTTTACCTAGTTATATTTATCTTATCCTCTATTCATCTATCTGCTCAGAATTCTGGCATTCAATTATTTGGAAAAATAACATCCGATTCATTAGCCATTGAAAATGTACATATCATAAACAAATCATCTAAAACTGGGACTATTAGTGATCAAAACGGAAAGTTTACGATCAAAGTTCAACTAAATGACACTTTATTATTTTCTGACATACAGTATTATTTACTAGAAATAAAAATCACCAAGCAAATAATTAATGATAAAAAAATAGAAATTTCCTTAATGCAGAGAATAAATACACTGAGTGAAGTGGTTCTGAAAACACACGATCTTATTGGGAATTTATCCATTGATTCCAAAAATTTTAAGGATACATTACAAAAAACCAATCCTCTTGCTTTAGAATACAACGATAATTATAAAGCTCTTTCAAATATTGTTGCTAAAAAACTTGATCCTAACTATTTGCCTGATGTTACAGATCCAATGGCACCCATTGGAGGAGATTTAATAGGTTTAACTTTATTTTTATTTAAACCATTGATAAAAGAAGTTTCTAAAATTGGCAAATCCAAAAGAGTACAAAAAATAAAGGAAAGAACCTATCAAAAACAAGTAGTAGAATCTCCTGATAAGATAAGAGCTGAACTTGGAGATTCCTTTTTTATCCATACGCTACACATTTCTGTTGAAAAAATAGATGAATTTATTGATTATTGTAAACCAAAAGGAATTATTAATTTATTTTTGGCTAATAAAAAAATGGAAATGATTGATGTTTTTTTGAAAGAGAGTAAATCATTTAAAAAAAAATAATGAAGAATTTTTTCTTATTTGCTTTTTTAATCACTCTAAAACTATCTGCACAGGATAGAACCATAGTTCTTTTTGGTAAAATAGTGTCTGATTCTTTAGCAGTAGAAAATGTGCATATCATTAATAAAACATCTCAAAGAGGTACATTAAGTAATGCTTTAGGCGAATTCAAAATTTATATAAAAGAAAAAGATACTCTGGTGTTTTCGGATATTCAATATGTGTACAAAATAATAATTATCAATAAAAACCATATCAAAAATAAAAAGATCACTATTAAATTGTTTAAAAAAAATACTGAACTACCAGAAGTTGTTCTTAAAAATATGGCAAAATCTTTGGACTTACCTAATGCCGGTAAAAAACCTTTGAACAAACTGGAACGAAATTTAAATGCTTATAGTCAAAAAAGTGTTCCAATGGTCTTTTTGGATGCCTTGCTGTTAGATCCAATTTTAGGACTTTTTATGCAGAGAAGAGGAGGTGGAATTGATAATATTTATAATGTAGTTTCGGGAAACCGAAAAAGAGATCAAAAACTAAAAAAATTAGTAGATGCAGACAAAGATCATGAATTAAAACAAGAGAATATTCAAATTATAAGGGAGCACTTTACGGATGATTTTTTTTACTATACAATTCAAATAGAAAAAGATCAGATTGATAATTTTATCAACTTTTGCATTCCAAAAGGAATTGAAGGATTGTATAAAAAACAACGTTATTTAGAAGTGATGGATATCTTTATCCAAAACAAAGAAAATTATTTATCATCGATAAACAAGCCCACTGAATGAAGAAGATTTATTTTATCCTACTCTTAGTAACCATAAAAATGAATGCTCAGGAAGTAAGGAAAGCAATCAACGGAAAGGTTCAATTTAGTTCTATTGGAATTGAAAATGTTCATGTTGTTAATGTGACATCAAGAAGAGGAACAATTAGCAATGAAAACGGTGAATTTAAAATAAGAGTTAAAGAAAATGACACCTTGAAATTTACAGATATTCAGTTTAAGACAAAAAAAATTATCATTTCAAAAAATATTATACAGAAGGGTGAATTAAAAGTTCTTTTATCTCAAAGAACCAATGAATTAGAGGAAGTTGTCATTGTCAAACGAAAAAATATGGCAAAAGAACTTGGTTTGCCTAATGCAGGGAAAGAACCACTAAAACCAATTGAAAGAAAATTAAATTACATCAATAAAGGCGGCAATATTGATAAGTTATATGCATGGATATCAGGAGATAAAAAGAAACTAGAAATACTAAAAAAACATTTAGATGAAGATGAAATTACTTTAGACAATAAAGTAAATGTTCAATTGATTAGAAATCACTTTAAAGAAGATTTTTTTATTTATACCCTGAAGGTTCCCAGTAAAAATATTGATGGTTTAATCTATTTTTGTTTACCAAATGGCATAGTTTATTTATTTGAAAAGGAACGATTTTTAGAAGTTATTAATATTTTTATAAAAAACAGAGACGCTTATTTATCTTCTGTTCAATAATACTTTTAGCACATTGTTTTCTTTCTAATCATACTATATTTGCAAAATATCCTAATGCATAATGAAGTTTATACATAAATCCATTTTTCTTTTAATTATTCCTCTTTTAGCTTTTACAGCACATAAATATTATGTTAGCATGACTAAAATAAAGTACGTCAAGGAAGAGAGATCTGTTCAAATTACAATGCGTTTTTATATTGATGATATTGAAAAAGTATTAAACACCAGATTTAACAAAGATTTTAAACTGGCAACATTAAAAGAACATACGGATACAGATAAATTTTTGAATCTTTATATTCATCAGAAGTTTGCATATAAAATTAACAATCAAACGATTAAATATATTTTTTTAGGTAAAGAATACGAAAATGATGTTGTATTTTTTTATTTGGAGAGCTCTGATATTGATAGTATTAAATCTATAGAAGTCAAAAATAAAATGTTAATGGAAATATTTGAAGAACAACAGAACTTTATAAAAATACATATGAACGACCGAATCAAAACAATGATCTTGATGAGAGAAAATGATAAAGATATGTTAAAATATTAATTTCTCGTTTTTCGATAAATTAATATTTTTATATTCGATAATTAAAATTATTTCTAATAACAATTCATAATTAATTAAAGCATAAATAATTTCCCATGAAAAAAATTACATTACTAACCTTTATTTTGGCATTTGTCACTTTTGGAGCTTTTGCCCAACAAAAAGAAGACAAAGAGAAACAGCCAGGACATTATAATATAAGCAAATTTGCACAATTAAAACAAGAGTTCCCAACCCCAAACTCCTACAGAACAGCTGCCGGAGCACCTGGTCATGCATACTATCAGCAACAAGCCGATTATGTAATGGATATTATTTTAGATGATAAAAATCAAAAAATTTACGGAGAAGAAACCATCACTTATCACAATAATTCGCCGGATGATCTGGAATATCTTTGGGTACAACTAGATCAAAATATAAGAGCCGCAGATGCTAAAACAAATGATATCAAAGCTGGCGGTCCTGGTGTTTTTTATAATCCAACAAAGTTTACACAAACATTTTTAGGCAAACCTTTTGATGGCGGTTTTAAATTAGATTATGTTAAAGACATGAAAGGTAATGACATGTCTCGAACCATTAATGGAACGATGATGCGCATCGATCTACCTACCTCATTAAAATCGGGTGAAAAAATCTCTTTTAAAATTAAATGGTGGTATAACATTCCTAACTATACAGTTAAAAGAGGAAGATCAGGATATGAGCCATTTAAAGACGGAAATAACGCATATATCATTGCTCAATTCTATCCAAGAATGGCGGTTTATAATGATGTAGAAGGCTGGCAAAATATGCAATATTTTGGTCGTGGGGAATTCACTTTACCTTTCGGAAATTTTGAAGTAAACATCACTACCCCTGCAGATCATTTACTGGAAGGTACCGGGCATATCACAAACAGAAAAGATATGCTAACATCCAAGCAATGGAAAAGATACCAGCAAGCACAAAAATCATATGACAAACCAGTAATTATTGTAACACAGGCAGAAGCAGAAAAAAATGAAAAAGGTTTTTCTAAGAAAACCAAGATATGGAAAATGAAAGCTGAAAATGTTCGTGATTTTGCCTTTGCAAGCTCTAGAAAATACATTTTAGATGCGCAAGCTGTTAAACTTCATGACCGTACAGTTATGGCTGTTTCTATCTATCCTAAAGAAGGAAATCCTCTATGGGAAGAATATTCTACAAAAGCAGTAGTTGCAACCATTGAGACCTATTCAAAACATCTTTTTGATTATCCTTATCACAAAGCTATTTCGGTAAATGCCAAACAGCAAGGAATGGAATATCCTATGATCTGTTGGAATTTTGGAAGACCAAAAGCGGATGGAACCTATTCCCAAAGAACAAGAAACGGAATGATTGGCGTTATTATTCATGAAGTTGGTCACAACTGGTTTCCAATGATCGTAAACTCTGATGAGCGCCAGTGGGGCTGGATGGATGAAGGGCTTAATACCTTTACACAATTATTGGCAGAGCAATATTTTGAACCTGGATTTCCTTCAAGAGGATTTCCAATAAATGTTGTTGGTTATATGAATGGAGATCAAAACAAAATTGCGCCAATTATGTCACAACATGAAAATGTATTCAATAGTGGTGCAAATGCCTATGCAAAACCTGCTGCTGGATTATATATGCTTAGAGAAGTAATTTTAGGTCATGATCTTTTTGACAAAGCATTTGCAACATATGCGAACAGATGGAAATTTAAACACCCAACTCCAGCAGATTTCTTTAGAACTATGGAAGATGCCTCTGGCACAGATCTAGACTGGTTTTGGAGAGGATGGTTTTATACCACGCAATACAATGATATAGGAATAAAAGAAGTTAAAAAATATGTTTTGACTGACAAACCAACCGCCAGAGCTAAAAGAATGGCTAAAATGTATGGTATAAATGTAAATAATTTTTTACCTGCCTTGTTCTTGGTAAATACAGATAGTGAAGACTATACAAAGGATATGGATAAAAACATAGATCCAACTAAAGATTTTAAGTTTTTAGACGATTATTTAAATGAAAATTTCTCACCAGAAGAAAGAAAGAGTTTGAAAAATACCAAGTATTTTTATGAAATTGTTTTTGAAAAACCAGGAGAATTGGTGATGCCAATAATTATGGAAGTTGTTTATACAGATGGAACCAAAGGAAATAAATATTATCCTGCACAAATTTGGAGATTTAACGACAAAGAAATTAAAAAATTATTTGCTTCTGATAAAGAGATCAAAGAGATCAATATTGATCCAAATAAATTAACTGCAGATGTAGACACCAGTAACAACAGCTGGCCAAAGAAAAAAGAAGATTCTCAGTTTGATAAATTCAAAAAGAAGACAGAACATTAAAAATGAATTAACCAGTATTAATAAAAGGCTGTCTCAAAACAATTTATTTTGAGACAGCCTTTTATTATAAAAACTCTATTATGACGAAAAAAAAATCAGGAGTTCTAAGTCTTTTCCTTTGGTTATTTTCTATATCTATTATTGGTGCACAAATAACATTTACAGCCAACACTCAAAATACCACTATAAACTGGAAAGGATTTAAACCTACCGGAGAACATGATGGAACAATAGGTTTAAAAAGTGGTTCTTTTATAGTCAACAATGATAAAATTGTTGGTGGAGATTTTGTTATTGACATAAATAGTATTAAAAATGATGATCTGGACGCTTCAAGCAAATGGAATGCAAAATTGGTAAATCATTTAAAAAGTGAAGACTTTTTTGATGTTGAGAAGTATCCAACAGCAATATTTAAAATAACAAGTACAGAAAATAAAGAGAATAAAATACTTATCAGAGGAGATTTAACCATAAAAAACAAAACGAATCCGATTGAGTTTATTACATCAGTTAAAATTGATAAAAATCAGCTGACTTTTAATTCTGAAACTTTTAAAATTGATCGATCCAGATGGGATATCAAATATAAGTCAAAATCATTTTTCAACAATTTAGCAGATAAATTTATTTATGATGAAATGGAAATATCCATCACAATTCAGGCTTTAAAATAAAATCTACTGAAATTAAAAAGAGGCTGTTTGATTGAAATATTTTCATAAACCGCTCCCTATAACATTTAGATCAAATAACAGTAATTATGGTTCAAATTAATAGGTTTATCACAAATGTATTGCCAAAGTACTTTTAACTTCATTCATTATAAAAGTACTATGGGCACTACTAATATGATCTAATGTTGTTAATTTATCATTCAAAAAATTGTGATATGCAGGCATGTTTTTTACAACTACTTTTAAGAAATAGTCATAATCTCCACTTACGTTATAGCACTCTAAAACCTCATTGAATTTGATTACTTCTTTTTCAAATTTTCTTACATAAGTCTGTTTGTGCTGCATTAGTTTTATCTGACAAAAAACAACAAATGATTTCTCAATCTTCTCTTTGTTTATTAATGCAACATACTTTTCAATAACTCCTTTTTTTTCTAATTTTTTTATTCGTTCATACACTGCTGTTGAAGAAAGGTTTAAATAAATAGAGAGCTCTTTTGTAGTAATTTTACTGTCATTTTGCAAATAGAACAGTATCTTTTTGTCCGTTTCATCTAGTTTCATCAGGAAAATATTCTAATTAAATTATCTTTATACGTTTAAAAGTGTAAATTTATCTAAATAAATAAACTTAAACATAATATTTTTCTGTATTTATCCATTTTTATTGATTTATACTCTATATAAACTTAATTTTGCAATAAACAAAAGCTTAAGTTATTCACTTTTAATTTTACTGATATGAGTTTTAAACCAGCAAACAACATTCAAGATCTTCAGTACTTTGGAGAATTTGGAGGAGTAAACCCTTCTATTTCTGATTCGTCAACCTACACTTTTTTACATGCAAAAACCATGATGGATACTTTTGAGGGAAATGCAGAAGGCTGTTACTTGTATTCTCGACATTCAAGTCCAAGTAATTTAAATCTAGGAGAAGCTCTGGCCGCCATGGAAGGTACAGAAACTGCTAATGTTGCAGCCTCAGGAATGGGTGCAATTACTCCTACTCTAATGCAATTATGCAATACTGGTGACCATATTGTTTCTTCAAGAACAATTTACGGTGGTAGTTATGCTTTTTTAAAGAATTTTGCGCCTAAATTTGGTATAACAACTTCATTTGTTGATATCACTTCTTTAGAAAAAATTGAAGCAGCAATTAACAAAAATACTAAGGTAATTTACTGTGAAACCGTAAGCAATCCCCTTTTAGAAATTGCTAATATTCCAGAACTTTCTAAAATGGCTAAAAGGCATAATCTGACTTTAGTTGTAGACAATACTTTTTCACCTTTAAGCTTGTCTCCTGTTATATTAGGTGCAGATATTGTAATCCACAGTTTAACGAAATTTATCAACGGATCTAGTGATACCGTTGGAGGTGCCGTTTGCGGAACACAGGAATTTATCAATAGTTTGCGAAATGTAAATGATGGTGCAAGCATGTTATTAGGGCCAGTAATGGATAGTTTAAGATCTGCAAGTGTATTAAAGAATATGAGAACACTACATATTCGTATGAAAAAGCATAGTGAAAATGCAATGTATTTATCAGAAAAATTTGAAAAAGACGGAATTAGGATGATATATCCTGGGCTCAAAAGCCATCCTCAACATGAGTTATACAAAACCATGTATAATGCAGAATACGGTTTTGGCGGTATGCTTGCATTTGATGTCGGCTCTTTAAAAGTTGCTGATGATCTGATGGAGTTAATGCAAAACAGAAACTTAGGATATTTAGCGGTAAGCTTAGGATTTTACAAAACTTTATTCAATGCCCCGGGAACAGGAACTTCTTCCGAAATCCCATTGGATGAACAAGAAAAAATGGGTTTAAGCGACGGATTGATCCGTTTCTCTATTGGTTTAGATAATGATATTGAACGTACCTATCAGGAAATGAAAAAATGTATGCAGGAAGTTGGGGTGCTCTAAAAAAATCATCTGATGAATATTTTCGGTTTCAAATTTCTTGATTCTATAAAGATTTTAAATACTCCGTCACATTATTTCGATTAGATCTAAAGTATTTTAGTGAATAATTTTTTATTTATCAGATACTTTTAAATCTATCCAGCAATCTAAAATTTTTGATGGAATATTCTTTGATTCTGCACTTAATAAACTTGATAAGAGAAATTCTTCTTTGGATATAAAAGTTATTTTTTCTAAACTCAATCCACTAATTTTTTTAGAATACTGACTTATGATACTATTTATATCATCTGTTAATTTGGAGTCTAATAACTCAAGTTTCGCAGGTCTGAAATGCTTATAAATACTTAATTTTAATTATAAAAAAAGTAGCATTTTATTAAACTAATAAACTAAATATAAGTATATTAGATGTGATATTCCAAAACACAATAAAATACTACGAAACAAAGATATTAAAAAGTTATCAGAATTAAAATTGACTTTTACCACAAATCCGCAAGTAACTATTAAAAGAAGAAAAATAGCATACTCCAATAAATTTCATTCTTTTTCAAGAGTTATTTTCGGATTTGTGGTATTATAATAAATAGCCTTCATACGGCTTGTAAAGCCAAGTATGAAGCAGATGTTGAACTAAATCTCGAATAAAAATAGTCCTAATTTCCTCTATGGGTTTTCAATACGTTTTTTTCTTGGGGTTATATTCTTTTTAGGAGAAGAATTGTTGAATATTTAGCTAATTTGCAAACTTTTGGTTTGATGTTAAAACTACCTGTTCTATTATTTAAGTTTTAAAATTGCATAATGCAATTAATATTTTTATTTTTACGAGACAGTTATCCCGCATAGCGGGATTTAGTTCAACAAAAGGTATAATTCATTGTTGTAATCAAGTAAAAAGAATAATTAAACTATAAATAAACTGTAACTAATCAGTTTAGGAAAGTGACTACGTTATGAACAAATATTTTGGTTTGTTAACAGGGTTTTTTGGTTATTTTGAAAAAGGGGTTCTATTTTTA
>JADGEA010000554.1 GCA_016744615.1 Flavobacteriaceae bacterium | reverse complement strand
GCCTTTGGTCTAAAAATGTTTTTTTTTAGAATGATAATCATATATATTTGAATATACCATAGCATAAGTAGGTTAAGTTCATGGTAGATTTGGGGCAAAGAAAGGTGAACACTTGTTTACCTTTTTTTATGCGTAAAATCCAAATCTGAGAAGCAAATTACGCAATACTATTTTTTTACTAAATCATCTTTATTACAATACGTTTTATTATTTCCTGAATGCTTATTCCCTTTTTATGTATGCAAAACTTGAATAAGTAAGAAAAGAAGAATATTAAAAAAAGCCTCACTAATTAGTGAGGCTTTTTTTAAACTAAATGTTTTTTAGAGTATTAACTCTATTTGTTAGCTGCGTATCTTTCAGAAACTTCTGTCCAATTAATTACATTAAAAAATGCGTTAACATAATCTGGTCTTCTGTTTTGATAATTTAAGTAATATGCATGTTCCCATACATCAAGACCTAAAACAGGAGTTCCTGAACAACCAACACCAGACATTAATGGATTGTCTTGGTTTGCAGTAGAACATACTTCTAATTTTCCACCTTTATGTACACAAAGCCAAGCCCAACCAGAACCAAAACGTGTTTTTGCTGCTGCAGAAAATGAATCTTTAAATGCTTCAAAACTACCAAAGGCTTCATTAATAGCATTTGCAAGTTCTCCAGTAGGTTCTCCACCTCCATTAGGAGACATTACTTTCCAAAACAAACTGTGATTATAAAATCCGCCGCCATTATTTCTAACCGCACCATTATTCATATCTAAGTTTTCTAATATACTTTCGATTGATTTTCCTTCTAAATCAGTTCCTTCAATAGCTCCATTAAGGTTGTTTGTGTAACCTTGATGATGTTTTCCGTGGTGAATTTCCATCGTTCTTGCATCAATGTTTGGCTCTAATGCATCAAATGCATAAGGTAATTGTGGTAATGTAAATGACATAAAATATATTTTTTAATTACTAATTTTTTCGTTATTCAAAAATACATAATAATAAGGTCATTACATAAAACGCAATTACTTCATTCTTATACCGTCATAGAT
>JADGEA010000553.1 GCA_016744615.1 Flavobacteriaceae bacterium | reverse complement strand
TTTAGTTTGTATTTTTGCAATCCCAAAAATAAATGGGTTTTGTCAAAAATACAAGAATGAATCTTAGAAAAAAAGTCGCATTTTACACTTTAGGTTGTAAACTAAATTATAGTGAAACTTCTACCATTGCAAGAAGTTTTAAAGATGAAGGTTTTGATCGTATTGATTTTTCTAAAAAAGCAGATATGTATGTGATTAATACGTGTAGTGTTACTGAAAATGCAGATAAAAGATTTAAGGATATTGTTAAGCAAGCTCAAAAAGGAAATCCAGATGCGTTTATTGCAGCAGTGGGGTGTTATGCACAATTAAAACCACAAGAATTAGCCGATGTTAATGGAGTAGATTTGGTTTTAGGGGCAACTGAAAAATTTAAAATCACAGATTATATCAATGATCTTTCAAAAAATGATTTTGGAGAAATTCATTCTTGTGAGATTGAAGATGCAGATTTTTATGTAGGCTCTTACTCTATAGGAGATCGTACAAGAGCTTTTTTAAAGGTACAAGATGGTTGTGATTATGTTTGTACTTTTTGTACCATACCACTTGCAAGAGGAATCTCCAGAAGTGATGCTTTAGATAAGGTTTTGCAAAATGCGAAAGAAATATCTGATCAAGGCATCAAAGAAATTGTTTTAACCGGCGTTAATATTGGAGACTACGGTAAAGGCGAGTTTGGTAATAAAAAACACGAGCATACTTTTTTAGAATTAATTCAAGCATTAGACAGAGTAGAAGGAATTGAGCGTTTGCGAATTTCTTCAATTGAACCTAATTTGTTGAAGAATGAAACCATAAAATTTGTTTCAGAATCCAAAGCTTTTGTTCCTCATTTTCATATTCCTTTACAAAGTGGAAGTAATGAACTGTTGAAATTAATGAAGCGCCGTTACAAACGTGAATTATATATTGAAAGAGTTGAAGAAATAAAAAAGCATATGCCCAGCGCTTGTATTGGTGTGGATGTAATTATTGGTTTTCCAGGAGAAACGGATGAATTGTTTTTAGAAACCTATCATTTTTTAAATGAATTGGACATTTCATA
>JADGEA010000072.1 GCA_016744615.1 Flavobacteriaceae bacterium | reverse complement strand
TCCATTTAAACCAATACGAAGAGGTACCGCACATATTATCCGGCAAAACAAACCTATCGTTATACCAATTGTAATTGACGGTTTTAGAAGATCATTTGACAAAAAAGGTTTAGTGATCAAAAAAAGAGGAATACTTCAATCTATGGTAATTAAAAAACCTCTTGAAATTGATTACGATAATGATTCCGTTGCTGATATTGTTGAAAAGATTGAATATGCAATTGAACAACATTCTTCATTTTTAAAAGTGACTCCTGTTGAAGATTATGATAAACATGAAAAGGAACTCAACAAGCAAAGGGGGTTTTGGGATATGTATTAATCTTATGTTTTACCTTTCCTTACTCCGTAAAATCTTTTTAATTCTGATTTGTAAACCTTTTCTTTCATTCATATAAATTATTTTGATAGATTTATTATCTTTATCAAAATTATTTATACATGACGATTACACAATTAAAATATGTTTTAGCTGTAGCTGAATTTAGAAATTTCACTATTGCAGCAGAAAATTGTTTTGTTACTCAGCCCACGCTATCCATGCAAATTCAAAAATTAGAGGATGAGCTAAATATCACCATATTTAACCGAAAAAAAAAGCCAATTGAACTTACCTTGATTGGTGAAAAAATAATTGAGCAGGCTAAATTGATCATTAATGAAAGTAATCGGATCAATGATATTGTTGATCAGCAAAAAGGTTTTATTGGAGGTGAATTCAAACTGGGAATTATTCCAACGATCATGCCTACACTACTACCCTACTTTTTAAAGAATTTTCTGAATAAATTTCCAAAGGTAAAATTGATCATTCAGGAATTAACTACTAATCAAATTATAAAAAAAATAAGTGAAGGTCATTTAGATGCTGGTATAGCGGCTACCCCGCTTGAAAATGAATCTATTAAAGAAAGGCCTCTTTATTACGAACCCTTTGTTGGGTTTGTATCACCTGATCATAGATTATTTAATAAAGAATATATCACTGAACAAGATCTTGACATAAATGATATTTTACTTTTGGAGGACGGACATTGTTTTAAAAACAGTATTGTAAATATCTGTCAAAGCTCTTCAAAAACCGATAATTTACATTTTCAATTGGAAAGCGGAAGTATAAAAACACTAATCAAATTATCAAAAGAAGGTTTAGGAATGACCCTAATACCCTATTTGCACACCTTAGATCTTTCAGATGAAGATCAAAAATTTTTAAAGCAGTTTAATAATACGGTTCCTGCCCGTGAGGTAAGTCTGATCTATCATAAATCACAATTAAAAATGCAAATGATTGAAGCCTTAAAAACAACTATTGATGGTGTAATTCGTGGTGCTATCTCTTTTCAGGATGTTAAGATCATCAGCCCATTAAACAAAAAAAAGAGCTAAAATAACTCCTTTTACTGTTTAATAACCGACATGCACACATATAATTCTGGTTTATTTCTTGTAAATTGTACCAGCCAAATTTTCAATTCTTCAACTTCAAATGGTAACAATCGTATTAAAGCTTTTTCCAGTTCTTTACAAAATAACTCTGCATCGAAACTAACTTTTTTAAGAACTGTTTTGGTGTACTCGAACATTGCTCTTGCCATATTATTAAATTAATTATAATTAGAACGATAATATTTATTACATATTACAAAATATATACCAAATATTAAAAATTTGTTGAAAACTTCTTCAACTAAGCAAATATTTAACTTTTTAGCTTTTCTAATTTTTCTAATAATTCTACTGACTTAGACTTTAAACTATCTTTAATTTCTTTAAAATGTACTTTAAAATTATCAACATCCTTTTTATTCATTTTCGCAACCAATTCATCAAATGTAATAATTGCCTCATCTATGATCTTTTCTGCTTTAGCAGAAACTTTTTCTTCAGCTCCGGTTTGAAACATATAACATTCTTCAATTACCCCAGATAACACATCGTTTACCTCTTTTTTAAATTTCTTTATACTTGCCATAATTCAATTATATTTATTTTTTTCAAATTTATGATTTTTTATACAATTTCTTGATATAAAATCTTATTACATTTTTTCGTTTTTCAACAATTTATTGGCTTTTACTAAATCTTCCGGTGTATCAATTCCCACACCCATAAAACCAATTTCTACCATTTTTATTTTTTTTCCATACTCTAAAAAACGAATGCCTTCAATTTTCTCAGCTGCTTCTAGATATCGCATAGGTAATTTATAAAAATCCAAAATGGCTTTCTTTCTAAAAGCATAAACTCCAATATGTTTAAAGTATTTCAGATTAAAATCCTTATCTCTTGGATATGGTATGGGAGATCGTGAAAAATACATAGCAAAGTCATTTTGATCTACAATAACCTTAACATTATTTGGATCTGTAATATCTTTCCAGTCAGGCAATTCCTGCATCAATGAAGCCAAATCAATTTGCTTGGTGTCATCTCCTTTGAAAACACTCAATACCTTTTGCAAAGGTTCTTTCATCACAAAAGGTTCATCACCTTGTACGTTTACCACAATATCAATATCTAAATTCTCAACAGCCTCTGCAATTCTGTCGGTACCACATTCATGCTCTTTTATGCTTTTAATTGTTTTGCCACCATATTTTTTAATAACATCTATGATAATATCATTATCAGCCACAACATATACGTCATCAAAAAGATTTGTTGCAACCGTTGCCTCATAAGTACGAACAATTACTGGTTTTCCACCCAGGTCAGACATTAATTTCCCAGGGAATCTTGTTGCTCCATATCTTGCAGGAATCATTGCTATTATTTTCATTCTAAAACAGGTTTTAATAAAGATTCAAGTTTTTAATTTATAAAGGGCGTCAGGAAATATAAATTTCTAACAGCTCAGCATAATCGTTAGATTGTAATTCAAATCTATTTAAACTGGCAGGCACTAAAATAGTTTCTCCATAACTTAAATTTTCTGAGAACCCTTCTCCTTTTAATTGTACACCATTACCTCCAATACACATATAAATTACAAAAGAATCCTTATCTGAATTATCAATATTTAACACACCATTAACAGAAATAAAATTAGTTGTAAAATACTTACAATCAACGGTATTTACAATCTTATTTATTTTTTTAGTATAAGATGATCTATAACTGTTTTTAACCGAAAAATCAATGGCATCCATTGCCTCTTCAGTATGTAAATCTCTGTGATTTCCCTGATCATCTTTTCTATCATAATCATAGATTCTGTAAGTTAAATCACTGGTTTGTTGAATTTCGGCCAATAGAACTCCTGCTCCAATAGCATGTACCAAACCGGTAGAAATAAGGTAAACATCTCCTTTATCTACCTCTTCCTTATTTAAAATATCAATTAAAGTATTGCCCTTTAAATGCATTAAGTATTCTTCTTTGCTTACTTCTTTTTTAAATCCTACAATTAAATCACCACCTTTATCAGCCTGCAATACATACCACATTTCAGTCTTCCCAAAAGAATTATGTCTTTTTTTAGCTAATTCATCATTAGGATGTAATTGGATGCTCAAAACATCTTTGGCGTCAATATATTTAATCAATAAAGGAAATTGATTCCCAAATTGCTTGTAGACCTTCTCACCTACCAATTCACCTTTAAATTCAGAAACCAGATCCTGCAATGATTTCCCTTTTAAAATTCCATTACTAACTAAGGAGATATTCTCTTCTAAATCTGATATTTCCCAACTTTCTCCAATATTATTCTTATCAGAATTTTTCTTAAGTAATTTTGTCAGTTTTTCTCCACCCCATATTTTTTCTTTTAATATGGGTTTAAATTTTATAGGATAATTTATTTTCATTAATTCATTTCTTTTATGATTGATAAAGATTCTGTTATGTGTTTTTCTGCGTTGGTCATACTATTAAATATATGCACAACTTCGCCCCCTTTGTTCACTATGTAGGTAACTCTTCCGGGAATCATCCCTAAAAAACTCTTAGGCACTCCAAAAAGTTTTTGTGCTTTCTTATCGGTATCTGCAAGTAAGGTAAAGGGTAAATTATATTTATTAGCAAATTTTTTATGCGATGTAACACCATCAGAACTAATTCCAATCACTTTTACATCTAAATCCGTAAAAACTTCATAGCCATCACGAAAAGCACAAGCCTCTGTTGTACAACCTGGTGTATCATCTTTTGGATAAAAATAAATAACCATTATTTGTTTACCACGAAAATTCGCAATATTAAAATCATTATTATTCTGATCTTTTAATACAAAATCTGGAATCTTATCTCCAACTTCTAGTTTGTTTGTCTGACTCATTACTTTATCAAAGGTAAATATCAATAAGATTGAAACAAGCAATAATAAAAATACTTTTTTCATGGTACAAATATCAACATTTTATGATAGAAAGTAAAATTTGTTTAGCTTTGGTTCTTAAAATAATTAAGATGAAGAATTTTATAGAAAACCTGCCAAAAGCTGAATTGCATTTACACATTGAAGGATCCTTTGAACCTGCACAAATGTTTGAAATTGCAAAACGAAATAAAATAGAAATACCTTTTAAAACAGTTGAAGAGATTGAAAAAGCATATAAATTTGACTGTTTACAGGATTTTTTAGATATCTATTATCAGGGAGCAAGTGTTTTGATACATGAACAAGATTTTTATGACCTGACATATAGTTATCTAAAAAAATGTGCAGATCAAAATGTAAGACATACCGAAATCATGTTCGATCCGCAAACCCATACCGACAGGGGTATTGCTTTTAAAACGGTTATTACCGGAATTTCAAAAGCATGTGAAGATGCACAAAAAAATTTGAATGTATCATCGTATTTGATCATGAGCTTTTTAAGACATTTATCAGAAGAAGAAGCTTTTAAAATATTAGAGCAATCCCTTCCGTTTAAGGAAAAAATAAAAGCCGTAGGATTGGATTCTTCCGAAATGGGAAATCCTCCTTCCAAGTTTAAAAATGTATATGCAGCCGCAATCAAAGCAGGTTATATTCCATTGGCACATGCAGGTGAAGAAGGCTCTTCTGATTATATATGGGAAGCTATAGATATTTTAAAAATAAAACGTATTGATCACGGTAATAACTGCTTGCAGGATAATAATCTGATAAAAGAGATCATAAAACGTGATATTGCGCTAACAGTTTGCCCACTTTCCAATACAGCTTTACAGGTTGTTAAAGACCTAAAAAATCATCCTTTAAAAAAGATGATGAATCTGGGATTAAAAGTTACGATTAACTCTGATGATCCTGCTTATTTTGGCGGTCAGGTCAATCAAAATTATGTCGAAATTCAAAAGGCATTAGATTTGAGTAGAGAGAATTTAGCAGTATTAGCTAAAAATTCATTCAATTACTCCTTATTACCTACCTCAAAAAAAGCAGAGTATATAAAATTAGTGGATTCTTTTTTTGATAATAATAATTAATTAACAATTATTTTAAAAAATATTGAATAATATTGTTTTTGTGACTATTATTAGTTAACAAGATCTTTTAATTTGTATTTTTGGTTTCTTAATCTCAAAAACAATATATTATGAAACGAAATTTATTATTAGTTGCAGCGATATTGGTTGCAAATTTTTCTTTTGCACAGTTTTATGTGTCTGGTAGTGTAGGCTATGCCATTGGAAGTGCAGAACAAAAACTAGGTGAAACAATTGCAACAACCCATACTGAAAATAATTATGGTAGTTATGGTAATGGCACAAATTTCCAAATGAGACTTGGTTATTTTTTTAATGATACTTTTGGTATTGATTTAGGATTTGCATACTTAAATGGAACAGATCAAACTGTTGCTGGAGCAAAATTAGGATATAAAGAAACAGACGCTATTGCACGTGCACGTGCATATGGTTTCTCACCATCATTAGTTTATAAATTTACAAAAAATTTATATGGCCGTTTTGGAGCTTTAATTAAATTAGGTGGTAAAACTGAAGCAGTAGTTTATGACAAAACTACACTAGCTAATCCTGAAGCACTTGGATTACCTATTGGAAGTTATACTGAAACAAATTATGTAGAAGATTACCACGGACATTTACCTTTAGGATTTGTAGGAGCTTTTGGTTATAAATATGAATTTGCAAATAATTTTAGTGTTTTTGCTGAAGCAGAATATATGGGAATTAGTGTGAAAAGAAAAGATTCAGAAATTCAAAGTTTTAATACGGATATTAAATTACCTGATGGAACAACTGCCAAAGAAGGGTTTTACACTTTAGATAACCTACCTGAAGGAAAAGTTATTAAAACAGAATACCTTGATGAATTACCTAATAATAATACAGATCCATCAAAACAATTATCTCAAAAAGTACCTTATTCTTCTTTTGGGATAAATTTTGGTGTTACTTATAATTTTGGAAGTAAATCTGTTTCAAACTAATAGAATATTAATCCTATAAAAAAATACTCTGCCAAAAAGCAGAGTATTTTTTTTATTCATCAAATCAGGTTATTCCACCCTTATTTTTAATAAGCCCTCTAATTTCAGAAGATATTTCCTCAATGGGTTTGTTCGTAACATTGATTATTGTCCATTCAGGATGCATTCTATAAATTCTGTTTGCATAATTTAACTCTTTTTGTATATATGACGGTCTTGCATAATCACCTGTTAATCCACCTAAATATTTCTCTCTTGTTCTTCTTAATCTAGCTAATTTACTTGGAAAAGTTGTTAAGCAGAAAACCCGTTCAGGTGGTAATTTAAAAATAATTTCTGGAAAGGGAATTCCTAAAATAATAGGTATATTTGCAACCTTCCACCCTTTGTATGACATGTATACACTAAGGGGTGTTTTAAAGGTTCTGGATACACCCAACAAAACAATATTAGCCATATCCAATTCATCAACATGCTGCCCATCATCATGCCGAAGAGCAAACTCTATTGCTTCAATGCGTTGAAAATATGCTTTGTTTAACTCATGAAATATTCCAGGTCTTTCCGTTGGCGTATCTTCAAAATGATGAGATAACTGTGCCAGTAAAGGTCCCATAAGATCAATAGTTCGAATATTATAAAGTCGTCCTTTTTTAAGTATAAAATGACGTAAATCTCTGGATACAAGTGTGTGAATAATAATTCCTTTAAATTCTTCTGCTTCATTAATCACATCTAAAATCTGTTGTTTAGTACGTACATTTGGGCGTACATATGACTGAATTTCAATCAATTAAAATTGGACCAAAACTGAAGTTAATGATTGTTTAGCTGTTAAACCAGTACCATCTGAAACTATAAAAACATTTTGAAGCATAAACTACATAAACATTAAAACAAATTATTTATATACAATCTGTTTTCAACCCTTAAAAGTTACAAAATTTCTTGGAGTTTCATATAAAGTTATAGATAAATCTAATTTTGAATCAATTTTAGAACGAAGCTTATTCCAAATGATAACAGATATGTTTTCTGCAGTAGGGTTCAATGTTGCAAACTCTTTAATTTCTTCATTCAGGTTTTTATGATCAAATACATCTTCAATTTCTTCTTTAATCAATTTTTTAAGAATTTTCATATCCATTACAAAACCCGTTTCCGGATGGATATCACCTCTTACTGAAACAATTAACTCATAATTATGACCATGATAGTTAGGATTAGCACATTTTCCAAAAACCTCTGCATTTCGTGCATCACTCCATTCGCAATTGTACAAGCGATGTGCAGCGTTAAAATGTGCTTTTCTGTTAACGGTTACTTTCATAAAAACTTATAGTATAATTCTTATTTTCAGTATATTAATTTATTCGTAGTAATTCAATACATCATAACCACCATCATGTAAATATTGGTCTTTGTGCATTAATTTTAAATCACCTTTCATCATATCTTTGATAAGATCCATCAGATCAAATTCAGGAACCCAACCCAGTTTTTCTTTTGCTTTTGTTGCATCTCCTATTAAAAGTTCTACTTCTGTAGGTCTAAAATATCTCGGATCAATGGAAATAACCTCTTTCCCAATTTCCATTTGGTACTTAGGATTTGTACTGGCTCTAATATATCCTTTTTCTTCGATACCTTTACCTTTAAACTCCAGTTCTACACCAATTTCAGCAAAAGCCATCTTAACAAAATCTCTCACCGATGTTGTTTTACCTGTTGCAATTACCCAATCTTCTGGTGTATCATGCTGCAATAACATCCACATCATTCTTACATAGTCTTTGGCATGACCCCAATCTCTTTTGGCATCTAAATTTCCTAAATAAATTTTATTTTGAAGTCCGAGAGCAATTTTCGCTACAGCTCTTGTAATTTTTCTTGTTACAAAAGTCTCTCCTCTTATAGGTGATTCATGATTAAAAAGAATACCATTACAGGCATAAATACCATAAGCTTCACGATAATTTACTGTAATCCAGTAAGCATACATTTTTGCAACTGCATAAGGACTACGCGGATAAAAAGGTGTTTTTTCCGTTTGCGGAATTTCTTGTACTTTACCATACAATTCAGAGGTAGAAGCTTGGTAAATTCTAACTTTTTTCTCCATTCCTAATATACGAATAGCTTCAAGTAACCTTAAGGTACCTATACCATCAGCATTTGCTGTATATTCAGGCATATCAAATGAGACGTGCACATGACTCATTGCAGCCAAATTATATATTTCATCCGGTTGAACTTCTTGGATAATACGAATCAAATTTGAACTATCTGTCATATCTCCATAATGCAAAACAAAATTTTTGTTATCTACATGTGGATCCTGATATAAATGGTCAATTCTATCTGTATTAAAAAGGGATGCTCTACGTTTCAAACCGTGAACTTCATACCCTTTTTTTAATAAAAACTCACTTAAATATGCTCCATCTTGTCCGGTTACACCCGTTATTAATGCTATTTTTTTCATAATTTATTTATAATATAAAAAGTTTGGATTAGTATCAAACTGCTATTAACTAATTAACCTAACTGAATAATCAATGATTTATTACTAAATCTATACTTAAAACTTCATAATCAGATATAAAACAGTATAAAAGTTCATATATAGAATTTCATTTAATGATAAAAAATCAGTTATTAATTTTAATTACCACTTCAAAATAAAAAAAATTAATTTAAAAAGTATCTTCACAAATTCAAGCTATTATTCAACTCTATCTGATAATGGAACAAATCTAGCTTTAAGATCAGGATCCTTCATATTCTTATCCAAAGGAAACATAGGCCTTTTTATTCTCTTATAATCAAGATGTTCTATATCCTGATCAACACCTCCAGGAGTTAAAGCCATGATCCAGTCTGCTCTCATATTGTAAAGTTCTGGCACTAAATATCCAATTTTTACAACAACAATATCTGTTTCTCTAGGGTTTAAACCCAATCTTGTAAAATCAGCTTCGTAATGATATGGTTTTCTTTTCTTGGTTACAATAACAGATACATTTCCTATCTTCACAACAACTTCGGTTTCTGCGTTTTTATCCCCATACCTGATCGCTTTTACAGTTCCTATTAACTTTATAGGAGGGGAATATCTGTTATCAACAATAGCTCCAACATATCCTTCAACTTTTCCACCAACACCAGATTTAATTGCTTTTTCTATAAGATCCGGTCCAGGTATAGATGCATAGATTAGTGATGGCCCATTTTCTAATTTAAATTCAGATCGTTTGAGAATTTCATTTAATGTCCATGTAACATCACCCGCACCGCCTGCAGTGGGGTTGTCTCCCATGTCACTTATAATATAAGGGTGTTTTTTACTTGCAATTGCTTTTTTTAAACTCTCATCAAGACTTGCTGTAGGAGCAATAAATTCAAACTCTGATCTAACCTTCCAAAAATATTTTGCCAATTCTTCAGCTGCCTGGGTCACTTTTTTCTTATCATCACCTGTAACCATTACAACTGCATGATTACGCGGTTCATCTGCCCATGCATAACCTATCCAAATGGCAGCATCAATTACACCTTTTTGATTTGCTGCGGGTGCAACTTTTGCGTATAAACTCTTTGCAGGTTCAATTCTTGTACTTGTTTTTTCACCAGGTAATAATATTGGCACAGGAATATAAGCCTTATATCTAGGTTTTCCTTTGCCATTTTCAATTCTGTTTAAAAGATTATCCACCGCCCTTTTTTTCGATTCCATAGAATCTTCATGAGGAGCCAATCGATAACAAGTAATTAAGTCAGTGTTTTCTGCTAATCGCCATGAAACATTACCATGTAAATCCATACAGGTTGATATAATAGTTTTCTTACCAATTACTTCACGTATTCTAATAATGAAATCACCTTCTGGATCATCAAGTCCTACAACACTCATTGCACCATGTATATCTAAAAACAGGCCATCATAAGGGAGATTTTTTTTTAGCATATCAAGTGTTTTGGTTACCAATGATTCATATGCTTCTTTGGTAACGGTACCTCCTGGAAGTGCATGACCCTTTAATGTTGGAAACCAATTTGCTCGCTTTCGGTTAATAGCGTTTTCAGATAAAAACGGATAATACTTAAAAATATCATCACCCGTTCTTGTATGAAAAGCTTCTTCGTGGGTCAAAGCCGGTGAAAATGTACTTGATTCAATGGCTATTCCTGCTATCGCAATTCGAGGTAATATTTTTGTTTGGCTAAATACATTTAAACCAAATACTTGAATCAATACTAAACTTAAAAAAAAAATGTTTTATTCATATTATTTATATTATGTTTAATTATTATTTTCAAAAGATTGTGCAGAAATAGAGGCTGTAGCCAAACCAACTGCAATGGTAGCAGATAGTTTAATTGATTCTCCACGAGATATAGTTTTCATATTCTAAATTATTTTAACACTAAAAAAAAATATTTATTTTACCTCAAATTTATAAATTCCACTTTTCACCTCAATTTTTTTATAACCATTTTCTATACCAACAATTTTTACAAAATCTGAATTGGTTATGATTTTGTCATTTTCAAAAATAACCTGATTTTGTTTTACCGGCACATAAACTGTGGCATATGTTCCAACCGGAATTGTAACTTCCATAAAAAATTTGTTATTTTTATTTTCCCATAAAATACCTGCCTTACCATAAGAAGTGTTGTTATGGTATTTTACAAACGAAAGAGCTTCAACTGGCTGTGGTCGAAAAATTATGTGTCGATATGCTGGCTCGTTAAAATCAGTATCCATACCTGCTAGCTTTCGATAATACCAAACCAATCCACCACCAAACATTGGATGATTGTGTGAACCACCCGTACTCCATTGTTCCCAGGCTGTTGTGCCACCAAGTTCTAACCATCTGCCATATCCCGGTTCATCTTTTTTATTCATTGCTTCGTATGCCAAATTATGTAGCCCATTTTCAGACAAAACTTCGAAGAAAAATTGTGTACCAAAAATACCAGTATCTAAATGACCATTGTTTGCCTCAATATTATCTTTTAAGGCCTTTACAACTTTATTATATTGATCTTTTGGAACCCCCATTTTAAGTGCAAAAATATTACTTCCTGCAATTCCATAACTTCCTTTTTTGATATCATAAAAACGTTTATGGAATGCTTGCTTTGTGAATTCTGCTAAATCAGCATACTTTTTTGCTTCATTTAATTTACCTAAAACTTTAGCTGTTTTTGCAGTAAAATCAGCAGATCGCCAAAAATAAAATGTGTGCACTAAATCATCTTCAGGTAATTCTCCGGGAGTAACCCATTCACCCAAATTAAACCATTTTAATATTTTACCATCACCTCCTTTACGTTTTGAGAACATAATTCCCTCTACATCAACCCAAGTTTGCATATAACGTATATACTCTTTCATTGCAGGATACGAATCTTCCAAAATATCAACTACCCCGTAATGCTTATAAAATTCCCATGGCATGATACAAATTGCAGCTCCCCACGCTACACCACCTCCGCATCCGGGTTGCCATGGAGCAGCATTTGGAACATATCCGGTTTCAATATTTTGCGACCCAATAATATCATGGATCCATTTATGATAAAAGCTTTTTGCATCAAAATTGTGCATAACCGTAACACAAGCAACCTGACCATCACCTGTATAAGCAGAACGTTCGCGATGTGGACAATCGCTGGCAATACCACCGTGCATATTATCTGTCTGACTACGTTTCCAAACTTTATTAACCTGATTAAAAAGAGGATTAGAAGTTTCAAATGTTGCCGATTCTTCAACAAAAGTATTAACTACCTCAGCTGTAATTTGCTCCGGATGTAGATCTCCCTTCCAGTTTACAATTTCAACCTCTCTAAAAACAAACCAGTTAAATCGTGCAGCATAACTTTCTTTACCATTGCCACTAAAAATATAGGAATTATCACCCGAAAAATTATTGCTTAAATAATTAATTTCAATTTTATGTCCTTTGGGAGATTTTACATTATTTAATCTCACCCAACCTGAAATCTCAACACCAAAATCAATTTTATAATTCCCATTATACAATTTTTCAATTCTGATGGGTTTCAAGTGTTCTACTACCTTATCGGGATGGGCTGTGTGTGCAACTAGTTTACCAGCAGGAGCTTTCCTGATTGCGGATTTTTTCCAGGTTGAGTCGTCAAAGCCGAAAGTGTTCCAACCAGGTTGTTCTAACCTTGCATCATAATGTTCACCATAATAAACCATATCCATCAGTATTGGGCTTTTGCCAACCTTCCAACTCTGGTCGCTTGCAATTACATCTTCCGAACCATCGGAATAAGTTATATGCAATTGTGCTAAAAAACGGGGTGAACCGTAACCTTCTGTCCATGCTGACGAAGGATTATAAAAACCATTTCCAAGTATGCTACCAATTGCATTGCCTCCTTGTTTAAGCATCTCCTTCACATTATAGGCTAGGTACATTACTCTGTATTCCTTAAAATCATCATCTAATTGGATAAAACGTTTAGATAATTCTGGCCTTTTTGAATAGTTTGTTTGATTTGGAACTAAAACATCATCACCAACTTTTTCACCATTCAAAAAAAGCTCAAAATATCCCAAACCAGTAACATAAACTACTGCTTTCTCTATTTCTTTTTTAACCAAGAAATCTTTTCTAAACATTGGAGCCGGTGGTGGAAGTTTTTCCGGAAGATGTGTTTTACGATCTGAAGGCACCGGAAGAGTCTCTTCTCCTTGCCAAGGTGCACCAATCCATATGGCATTCCAGTCTGAAGGATTTAATAGTCCCATGCGCCAAAATGAAGGCTCACTCCAACTTGAAACTACATCATCTTTATCCCAAACTCTAACCTGCCACCAACAATCTTGTCGGGACATTAATCTCTTTCCATTATATTTCACCCTAACCGATTGGTTCCCAATTACTTTTTTACTATCCCATAAATCAGGATTACTCAATTGTCTTTCTGAACCGGCAACACGCACCTGCCATGCAGATTGGGTTTGTCCTCTTTCATTGCTATCAGCCAAATTTATCCATGCTAAACGAGGTTGAACAATATCAACAACCGAAGGGTTTTCTGAGTATTCGCAGGTTAATTGCGTTGGTTTAATTTGTGAAAGAGAAAAATTGTATAAAAAAAATAATAAAAAAGACAGTAAAAAAGATCGTTTCATAAAATGAAATTTCCAGATTTTAAGGTTATAGTTAAAAATTTAAAAGTACAATAAATTTGATATTTATTCAAAAAAAAACTAAATATAACCATAAAAAAAATCCTTCTTCTCTGTTTCAACAGAATAGTTTCTTTTAATTGGTTAATCTATAAAAATCAATGGTAAATTCTTTTAGATATTAACTTTCTACATAAACTTTTAAACATTGCCATCTTTTAATTTTAACTATATTTGCGCACCTAATTTTTAAGAATGGATTTTTTACAGGAAATTGAACGACGACGTACATTTGGTATCATTTCGCACCCGGATGCAGGTAAGACTACCTTAACAGAAAAGTTATTACTTTATGGAGGTGCTATTCAAGAAGCAGGTGCCGTTAAAAGTAATAAAATAAAAAAAGGTGCAACTTCCGATTTTATGGAAATTGAGCGCCAAAGAGGAATTTCTGTAGCTACCTCGGTTTTGGCTTTTAACTATAAAGATAAAAAAATCAATATCTTAGATACACCTGGGCACAAAGATTTTGCTGAAGATACTTTTAGAACATTAACTGCTGTTGACAGCGTTATTGTTGTGATCGATGTGGCAAAAGGTGTGGAAGCACAAACTGAAAAACTGGTTGAGGTTTGTAGAATGCGTAAAATTCCAATCATTGTTTTTATCAATAAACTAGACCGTGAAGGAAAAGATGCTTTTGATCTTTTAGATGAAGTAGAACAAAAATTAGGATTGAAAGTTGTTCCTTTAAGTTTCCCCATCGGAATGGGTTACGACTTTAAAGGTATTTATGATATCTGGGATAAAAAACTGAATCTGTTTTCGGGCGATGTAAAACAAACTGTTTCTAAAGGAATTGAATTTACGGATATTAGTAATCCGGAATTAGATGATATCATAGGTGAAACACACGCAGATACCTTAAGAGAAGAACTGGAACTGGTGGAAGAAGTTTATCCGAAATTTGATAAAGAAGCCTATTTAAATGGTGATTTACAACCTGTGTTTTTCGGTTCGGCTTTAAATAATTTTGGTGTTCAGGAATTGTTAGATTGTTTTATTGATATTGCACCACCACCACAACCAAAAATGTCAACGATTAGATTGGTTGACTCCAAAGAAGAAAAATTTACAGGTTTTGTGTTTAAAATTCATGCCAATATGGATCCAAAACACAGAGATCGTTTGGCTTTTGTAAAAGTAGTTTCAGGAGTTTTTAAAAGGAATGTCAACTATTTACATGTAAAACTCAATAAGAAAATGAAGTTCTCTAGTCCGAATGCATTTTTTGCTGAGAAAAAAGAAATCGTTGACGAATCTTTTCCCGGAGATATTGTTGGTTTACATGATACAGGAACTTTTAAAATTGGCGATACACTTACCGAAGGTGAAAAACTGGAATTTAAAGGAATTCCTAGTTTCTCACCCGAACATTTTCGCTATGTTAATAATGCTGACCCAATGAAATCCAAGCAATTGGTGAAAGGATTAGATCAGTTAATGGATGAAGGAGTTGCACAGTTATTTACTTTAGACCTTAACGGAAGAAAAGTTATTGGTACTGTTGGCGCATTACAATTTGAAGTAATTCAATATCGATTAGAGCATGAATACGGAGCAAAATGCACCTATGAAAACTTAAACGTTCACAAAGCCTGTTGGGTAGAACCTGAGGATGCTTCCAATAACGAATTTAAAGAATTTCAAAGAGTAAAGCAACGTTACCTTGCTAAAGACAAAAAAGGCCAATTGGTTTTCTTGGCAGATTCAGCTTTCACTGTACAAATGACACAAGATAAATATCCAACGGTTCAATTACATTTTGTAAGTGAGTATAAATAATACCAATTTAATTTCAGAATATCATTATAGCCGAATTAGAGCTTATATAACCTGAATTATCGGTTTAGGAATAATGTACAGGTGCGGATTCATTAGCGAAATCCATATTGGATCAAGTATCATAAAAGTTTATTAAATTAGCATGATCTTTGGATTTCTAATTAATATTTCACCAAAATATCTAATATTATTATATTTTTGTTTTATAATATCAAGGATATATGAAAAATTTGAGATACAGCATATTAGTTTTAATGGGTAGTTTTTTACTATTCTCATGTGGATCAACTTCAAGTTCTACTACTCCAAAAACAAATCCCCATGCCGAAGCACATATGCAAATGCATAATGAATTTAAAAAAGAACAAGTAAAAAAGGAGTTAGTTGAACAGGAAGAAGAAATTATGGAACCTTCAAAAAGTGAATTACAAAAAATCCTATTAACTAAATATAAAAAAGGAAATGATTTTTACGCCGTTGGAAATGAACCATTCTGGAATTTAGATATGGATTTTGAAAAAAAGATAATATTTAAAAATTTAGATGGTTTAGAGTTTATCGCTCCGGCTGTTGATCCTGTAAAGGCAATGGATGCCAACGTTATCAGATATAGAAGTACTACTGATTCCGGAGAAATAATTGTACAATTGAATCAATCAGGATGTACAGATAATATGAGTGGTCAAAAATTTGATTACAACGTAACTGTTGATTTTAAAACCAGTTTAGAAACCGATTATAAAACTTATAAAGGTTGCGGTAACTATGTGCCTGATTTTCGCTTACATGATATCTGGGCTATTATAGAAGTAGATGGAATTAAAGTTAATCTAGAAAGTTTCAATGGAAAATTGCCTAGAATAGAATTCAATATTACTGAATACAGAGTTTTAGGAAATGATGGATGTAACAGTTTTAACGGAAGTTTCAAATCAGAATATAAAAAAATATTTATTGGAAATCTTGCCTCTACAATGATGGCTTGTTTTGAAAATAAAGAAATTAGTTCTAAAATAGGAAAAATATTATCCAATAGTAATTTAGACTATGTTATAGAAAATAACTTGTTAATTCTTTCAAAAGATCACAATAAAGTAATGGTTTTAAAACATATTGACTAGTAATTCAAATCAGAATAGGTATTTTGAATTAAATTAATATATTGCTAAATTTACAACCTAAAAAAACACATAAATGAGTAAGCTTACTTCAAAAATTATTGCAAATGGAATACTAAGATCTATTGGAGTTTTGATAGGAATAGTTGCGATCCTGTTTCTTTTATATAAAATTCAGGCAGTAATTGTGTATGTGACTATAGCTGCTATTTTGTCCTTAATTGCACACCCTTTTGTTAGTTTTTTACATTTAAGATTAAAATTCCCAAACCTATTGGCTGTTGTAACCACCATGTTTATTTTTATGATGATCATTTTTGGTTTAATTTCTTTATTTGTCCCTTTAATCCTTGAACAAGGTCGGAATATATCTATTTTGAATACAGATGAGTTACATACCAATATTAAGGAATTATTGATTCAAATAGAGTCTTATTTTACAAGACGAGGAGTTGATGTTCTTTCTGAATTTAAAAACTTTGATTTTAAATCAAATTTAAAAATCATTCCTAGTTTATTCAATTCTGTATTAACAGTTTTAGGGTCTTTGAGCATGGGTTTGTTTTCGGTATTGTTTATTACCTTTTTTTTACTTAAAGATAAAAGAATTCTTTACAATATATTTATTGCGGTAACTCCTGATAATAAAGAAGAAAGAATCTTAAAATCTTTTAGAAAAATAAGCCCTTTATTATCAAGATATTTTATCGGACTTATTGTACAGCTATCCATTTTATTTGCAATTTACTCACTTATTTTACTGTCTTTTGGAGTTAAAAGTGCTATCGTAATTGCTTTTTTAGCTGCCCTACTAAACATTATACCATATATTGGTCCGCTTATTGGAGGAATTCTTATGTTAACTTTAACCATGACCAGTAATTTAGAGTATGATTTTCAAACCTATATTTTACCTACAACTATCTATGTTTTCATTGGATATATCATAGCCCAATTAATTGATAATTTCTTCAGTCAACCATTGATCTTTTCAAAAAGTGTAAAATCACATCCTTTAGAAATTTTTTTAGTGATCATTATTAGTGGATTGCTATTTGGTATTGTAGGAATGATCTTAGCTGTTCCGTCTTATACAGCTATAAAAGTTATCTTAAAAGAGTTTATAACAGATAATGAAGTTGTAAAACTACTCACCAAACAAATGGATTAGTTGAAAACAAGTATTTTACATTCAGATATTCAAAATTTTATCCATAGAAATCTTTATGAGATTCCAACAAAATTAATTTTAAAAGGATCTCCTTTTCCACAAGTTAGTATTCAAGAAATTGTAGAGCAAATCATTGCAAAATCAAAATGTGAAAAGAAACTTCCAACTTGGTTTCAAACTAAAAATATTTATTACCCAAATAAAATAAATATTGAACAGACATCCTCTGAAATTACAGCAAAATACAAGGCAGGTTTGATATCGGGAGAATCAATTATTGATATTACTGGTGGTTTTGGTGTGGATTGTTTTGCTTTCGCAGAAAAGTTTAAAAAAGTTACACATTGTGAGATCAATACAGAATTATCTGCTATTGCAGAGCATAATTTTAAAACATTAGGGATAGAAAATATCAAACCCATTGCAAAAAGTGGTATGGATTATCTCGATAGTGCTGATAAAACCTTTGATTGGATCTATGCAGATCCTTCACGCCGAAATGATGAAAAGGGAAAAGTTTTTCTACTAGAAGATTGTTTACCAAATATTCCTAAGAACTTAGTCTCTCTGTTTCAATTCACCAATAATATTTTATTAAAAACATCTCCTGTATTAGATATATCCAGTGCGGTATTTGAATTAGAATATGTAAAGGAAATTCACATCATAGCCATACAAAATGAGGTAAAAGAAGTCTTGTATATTTTAGAAAAGAATTATAACGGTAGACTTCATTTTAAAACCATCAATATAACAAAAGAACAAGATCAAATTTTTGATTTTAATCAAATGGATGAGGAAGCCTCCTATTCCTTTCCTTTAAAATATTTATACGAACCAAATACTGCAATTTTAAAATCAGGTGGTTTTACAGAAGTATCTATATTGTTAAATATCAATAAACTACATAAGCACTCTCATCTTTACACTTCAACAGAATTAATTAATTTTCCAGGAAGAAAGTTTCAGATAATACACAACATCAATTATGATAAAAAGAAACTCAATAAATTGATTCCAGCTAAAAAAGCAAATATTACCACACGAAATTTTCCAGAAACAGTAGCTCAGATCAGAAAGAAAACTGGTTTAAAAGAAGGTGGTAATATCTACCTGTTTTTTACTACTGATATGGAAGGAAATCGCAAAGTCTTGATCTGTGAAAAAGTTTAAGAAAGTGTTCTCTATCCATAGATTTTTTATTTATTAACTCAAGTTTCGCACTTCCACAAGCCTTGTAAAATATAATTTTCAAAACTTATAATTGGTGCTAAATTATTCAATTTAATTAGATTTGGTCATGGTT
>JADGEA010000286.1 GCA_016744615.1 Flavobacteriaceae bacterium | reverse complement strand
ACAGAGAAACAAGGTATTGCCGGAAAAAGACTTAAAGCAGGTTGGAATCAAGCGTATCTATTAAAAGTCTTAAATATTAAAGTGTGAGTTTGCCCTGATTACCTATATCAAACTTACCATATTTTTTTCTGAATTTTTGTGCTTTTCTGTATTGCCTGTTATATTTCAATATTTCAGGTTTTATTCCTTCGGAAAGTTCAATTATTTTTTGTTTTTGTGTTAGTTCATTTTTAAGTGATGATCCCTTCTGTAATACTTCATCTTGTATATCAAGATATTCTTCAGTACAATTACTTATTAAAAACAATAGGAAAAATAATGGAAATAATTTAATTAAAAATTTAAACTTTATTACAATTCCGCGATAGCGATTGGCTGGTTGGTTGGTTGGTTGGATAAATTAATCATAATTCATTGCTAATTAATTAGTTTGTTTAAATATACTTATAAATTTTTTAATAAATAATACCCAATTACCATGATATTTAATACTCATGGTTTCTAGGTAATTTTTACTTACTTAGTCAATAAATTCAAATTTTTAACTTTCATTACTAAAACTTACCTTTGTAACTTAAATTTTTACAAATGTCAAAACCAGTTAGAGTACGCTTTGCTCCAAGTCCAACAGGACCTTTACATATTGGAGGGGTAAGAACCGCCCTGTTTAATTATTTATTTGCTAAAAAACACAACGGAACTTTTATTTTACGTATTGAAGATACCGATCAAAACAGATATGTGGCTAATGCAGAACAATACATCATGGATGCATTGAACTGGAGTGGAATACCACCTGATGAAACCATAGGAAAAAATGAAAAATTTGGACCTTACCGACAATCAGAAAGAAAAGATATTTATAAAAAATATGCAGATGAATTAATTAAGAATGGCAAAGCTTATTATGCATTTGATACTACTGAAGAACTTGATACGCTTAGAAATGAATATCAGGAAAATAAAAAGACATTTATTTATAACCATCATAACCGTGAAAATTTAAATAATTCTCTTTTGCTTAGCGCAGAAGAAGTTCAAAAACGATTGGATAATAATGATAAATATGTAATCCGTTTTAAAACTCCTGTGGATAAAACTTTGGAGATGCAGGATATGATAAGAGGAGATATCAAGATTAATACCAATACTTTGGATGATAAAATTCTATTTAAAAGTGATGGTATGCCAACATATCACCTAGCTAATATTGTAGATGATCATTTAATGGAAATTACCCATATAATCCGTGGGGAAGAATGGTTACCTTCTATGGCACTACACGTTTTATTGTATAATGCATTTGGATGGGAAGCTCCTGAATTTGCACATTTACCTTTGATACTAAAACCTACCGGTAAAGGTAAATTAAGTAAACGAGATGGTGATAAATTAGGTTTCCCTGTATTTCCGTTAGCATATAAAAATGAAAGTACCAGTGAGATCTCAAGAGGATATAAGGAAGATGGTTATTTTACTGAAGCCTTTATCAATATGCTGGCATTTTTAGGTTGGAATCCCGGTACGGAACAGGAATTGTTTTCTTTAGAAGAATTGATACAGGCTTTTGAAATTAGCAAAGTTGGAAAATCTGGAGCTAAATTTGATGTTGATAAAACCAAATGGTTCCAACATCAATATTTGATTAATAAAAGTGATGGGGATTTAGCGGAGTTGTTTTTAGAACTAGAAAAAGATTCCCACCTTCTCGGGAATGACAAGGTCAATAACATGGATTACGTTACCAAAGTAGTTAGTTTGATCAAAGAGAGAGCAACCTTTGTTTCTGATTTTTGGGATTTAAGCTCTTTCTTTTTTGAGGCACCGACTGAATATGATGCAAAAGCTTCAAAAAAAGCATGGAAACAAGATACTTCTACCTTGATGCAAGAGTTGATCTCCATACTAAACAACATTGAAGATTTCTCTGCTGAAAACACTGAAAATATTGTAAAACAATGGATCACATCAAAAGAAATTGGTTTTGGTAAAGTAATGCAACCTTTTAGATTAAGTTTGGTAGGAGCAATGAAAGGTCCGCATGTATTTGATATTACAGAATTGATAGGAAAAGAAGAAACAATAAAGAGAATTGAAAAGGCAATAGAATATTTTGACTAATAAATTATTCAGGGTTTGACTTTATTTGTAAAAATAAAGTCAAACCCTGAATTTTCAATAGAATATTTTCAAAGTGTAAATCCTCAATTTACATTGATAATTTCATCAACTTCATTTACTTCTTTAACATAGTAATTTGTTTCTCCCAACCAAGGAAAGGTTCCATATCTTTCTATATAAGATAGTTTTACCGATCTACCCTGTAAGTTCATTAACTTATCAAATACTTCTTTATCATCATCTTGTACAGAAAAATGAAATTGTAATTCATCTGATACTCCCTGACTTAAAGTACCCTCCCAGGTTTTAAAAACTACACCTCTTTTGGTGATTTTTACTAATTTACCCGAACGATATCCTTCACTATAAGTTACATAATATATAAATGCCATATAAGCTGTAAAAACAACTATCAAAACAATAACAGCGGTAGTAATTATTTTTTTCATACTATAAAATTTTAATGCGTAAATATAAGTAATTTATTCAATGATTGAATAAATGAGATATTAACTAAATAATATAATTCTAATCACTAAATTTAAAATATTCTTTTATATCTTTAAATCATAAATATTATTCACTTAAATCATTTCATTATGACCTTTTATTTACCTATTATTTTTATTGTGTTTTTTTTAATTTTTGCAGGTTTATTTATTGTTAAACAACAAACTGCAGTAATTATAGAACGTTTTGGAAAATTTAACAGTGTCCGGAATCCCGGTTTAAATATAAAAATTCCGGTAGTTGATAAAATTGCAGCTCGTATGAGCTTAAGAATTCAGCAATTAGATGTTACAGTAGAAACAAAAACAAAAGATGATGTATTTGTGCATTTAAAAATATCAGTACAATACGTTATCAAAAGAGAGAAAGTTTATGATGCTTTTTATAAATTACAAAACCCACATGAACAAATTACTTCTTATGTATTTGACCTAGTTAGGGCTGAAGTTCCAAGATTAAAACTAGATGATGTTTTTGAGAAAAAGGATGAGATTGCCCTTGCTATCAAACGTGAATTATCTGAAGCCATGCTTGATTATGGTTATGATATAGTAAAGGCGTTGGTTACTGATATTGATCCGGATCAAACTGTAAAAGAAGCGATGAACAGGATTAATGCAGCAGAACGTGAAAAAGTTGCAGCACAACACGAAGGTGATGCACAACGTATATTAATTGTGGAAAGAGCAAAAGCAGAAGCTGAAAGTAAACGATTACAAGGTAGAGGTATTGCAGATCAGCGAAGAGAAATTGCACGAGGTTTAGAAGAAAGCGTTGATGTGTTAAATAAAGCTGGAATTAATAGTCAAGAGGCCTCTGCATTAATTGTAATTACACAACATTATGATACTTTACAATCTATTGGAGCTGATTCGAGTAGTAATTTAATTTTATTACCAAACAATCCGAATGCAGCAAGTAGCATGTTAAATGATATGACTGCCTCATTATTAGCGGCAAATAAAGTTATAGAAACAAATAATAAAAATAAACCTAAAAAAGGCTAATCTTTTTTATTCCCATTATTTGCTTATAAATACAAATAGCCTCAATAAACAATGTTCATTGAGGCTATTTTAATAGATATAAAAATCTATTTTACTTTTTCTTTTTTCTTCTCTTCACCCTCTTCTTCTGTAGTAGCATTTTTAAATTCTTTAATTCCGGTACCTAAACCTTTCATTAATTCAGGTAATTTTTTACCACCAAAAAGTAAAAGAATTGCTAAGCCAATGATGATCCATTGCCATGGACCAACA
>JADGEA010000285.1 GCA_016744615.1 Flavobacteriaceae bacterium | reverse complement strand
AGCATCTGCTTGGCATAAATAACCTACTTCAATATTTCGCCTAGTCAATTCCTCAATCAAGGGTGCTAAACTTCTACCTAAGCCATAACGTTTGTCAGCATGGTGTTCTCGTGTTACCATTAGTATTTTCATATTCTTCGTTTAAAAATTTATTTAAGGAGAAAATTATTTGAATTCTTTTATTTCTTACTGGATAACTATATTTAGCAGCTATGGATGGTTTTTACTTATTCCTTTGATAGAACGGATCTGGTATATTCATAAACAACCATTTTTTCGTAGTGGTTTAGTAAGTGATTTTATTCATACTTATCAAGTTGCCATTTTCCAATTTATACTAGCAACTAGTTCACCTATTTTAGTTGAAGGAATTTTAACTACTAGTATTGCAATAAATATATTTCCATCACAAGGAGATGGTTTTTTACAAAATAGTTTAGCTAATCAATCTTTATTGATTAATTTAATTAGCTTAATTATAGTAGGCGAAATCGCATTTTATACAATGCATTATTATTGTCATAAAATTCCATTTTTATGGGAATTTCATCGTGTACACCATAGCTCAGTGACTGTGGATTCATTTTCAACTAGTCGTTTTCATCTTTTTGATCGCCTATTATTTAATTTACCACTTCTTGTGTTTATGGCATATTTTAGTCCAAACTCTAACGCAATCATATTTTATTTTTTCTTTCGTGGCTTTATGGATCGTTATATACACAGTAATATTAATGGTCCACGATGGACGCATAAATTTATGTTGTCGTCTCCTCATTTTCACCGTTGGCATCACACTCCTGATCCAGCAGTTCGTGATCATAATTTTTCTGGTGATTTTATTTTCTTAGATCTTCTATTTGGTACAGCTTATGATCCTGATCCTAAAGATAAACCACCACCAAGTAAATTTGGTGAACCGGGTTATACTAATAACTTTTTTATACAACAATTAATGCCTTTTATATTTTTATATAAAAAAACTAAAACACTGCTGAAAAATTAAGTTTATGCCTATTCTTGATATTTTTCGCTTTATTGCAGCCAGCTTAGTGCTATTAGCGCACTATAAATATGTATTCGGAATAGAAGTTATTTGGGAAGGGTTTGCGCCATCAGCACTTTCATGGTTTTTTGTCGTTAGTGGATTTATTTTGTCTTATCGTTATCCTCAATTACATCGCGCTGAACTGAAAAAATTTTATCTATTTCGTTTGATAAGAATTTATCCTATATATTTATTCGCTGTATTAATTAGTAGTCTATTTATCATAATAGGCTATAGCTTATTTGAGCAAGCATTTTTAACCATGCTTGGTCGAACAGTCATGAGTACTTATGATCTACCTACAGAAATTAGTAGTGGATTATGGATAGAAGCAATTGTCAAACATTTATTGTTTATACAATTATGGAGTGATACCGAAACTTTAAAATTTCTGTTAAATCCACCTTTATGGTCGCTTGCTAACGAAATGTTTTTTTATCTATGTTTTCCTTTATTGTTGCTATTTACTAGCAAACTGACACGGGTATCCTATATCATCATCGCTCTAGTGTTGGTTTATGGATTACAATATCTATTAATACAAGCTTTTCTTCCTAATACGAATCATGTTGATTGGTTTAATATAAATACACCTGTTTATACTAACCCACTGATTCGCATAGTTGAATTTATTATTGGTATGATACTTTATCAAGCTTATAGGCAATCTAAAACTAGCAATAACTGGTTTGCATCTTATCCTTTATTAGTATTTGTGATAGCACTTTATGTAGGTATTTTATATATTAATTTATCTATGCCAATTCAATATACTATGTTTTGGCTAAGTTTACCGGTAATTACTTTGATGGTGTATATTTTAACTCAAGTGAACTGGCAACCAGAGGGAAAATTAAGAAAAATTTCTATTCTCTCTGGTGGTGCCAGTTATGTAATGTATGCTTTACATTGGCCATTTATGGAAATCTGCCATTTTTTAGGATTTAAACCTGATGATTCTATGCTATTTTTCCATATAACTTGCGTATATATATTAATGGTTGTTTTGAGTTTTGCTATTCATATATGGTTTGAAAAACCATTGCGTGTTTTTATTTTGTATAATATCAAGACAAGGGAGAAATCACAATCCAACTAATATCATTCTCTAATATCTGCGAAAAGCCATGTTCTATCAATTCATTATTTTCCCAAAAAGAACGATGATTTTCGTAAGGATTAGCTTCCACTTCTTGTGGATTAAATTCTTTCGGGGTGCTTATTAAAACTGCTTTGTTAGCAATTCTTTTTAGTTGTGCTAGAAACTCTAATCCATCCGTTTTGGTAAAATGTTCTAATATATCTATAGCTAAAACCAGTTCATAACTATTATCAGGTAATGTTGGTAATATTTCTAAGGCATTACCAATCATAATATTGTTATAACAATAGTCATGAACTGGAGTAAGATAACCATCACAACCTTCAATAGCATCAATATGCACCCGCCATTGTTCTTTAGGGCGTTGTTTTCCTTCACTGCCATTTACTTCAAATAAATTAATATTTTCAAGATTCATACGTGCTAAAAAACCATATTGCCCCATACCAGCTCCTACATCAAGTAAGGATTCTGGATTGAGTTGTTCTATGTATTGTATTATAGTTGAAATTTGGGAACTTTGACTGAAAGGCATGTTTTTATCTTAATCTGTTAGTTAAATTTTTGTTATGAAACTGACTTTTATTCCAATCAATGAAATAATCAGGTCGTCGTTTGACTTCATCATAAATATGCGCGATATAAATACCAATCACGCCAAGGGCTATCATTAATAGGCTGCCAATAATAAGAATCAGCAAGATAACAGTAGTAAATCCACTCACCGCGCTTCCTGTATATTTATAATATAAAGTTAGACTACCTATAACAAAACTTATAATAAAGCATAATACGCCCAAGAAAGTAATAATTTGTAATGGAACTGTCGAGAAGCTAGTGATTGCAGTGAAGGAAAACTTGAGTAATTTTAAACGTGACCAAGCTGTGACACCATGCTGACGATCTGGTACTTCAAAGGGGATTTGTGCTGATGAAAAACCTAGCCAAGGAATGATACCCCGAAAAAAACGCTTTTTTTCTGACATGGTACAATAGGCATCCACAACTTTGCGATCTAATAGTTTGAAATCGGAATTATTTTTAATATTCATTCCCGATAGAAGACCAAATAAACCGTAGAAGCTATGTCCCATTAAACGGGAGAAATATGATTCTTTACCACGACAAATTTTATAAGCTTCTACAACATCAATACCTTGTCGCCAAAGAGCAATCATTTTATCAATGAGTTGAGGTGGATGTTGTAAATCACTATCCATTACAATGACAGCATCTGTATCGCTTTGTTGCAAGCCTGCATGAATCGCGGCTTCCTTACCAAAATTGCGATTGAAGCAAATAAAATTTAGTGTGTTATATCGTTCACACAATTTTTTGAGCTTTTCAACTGTATTATCTGTAGAACCATCATCTACAACTAGAACACTTATATTAATTTCTTTAATTTCTTTAATGTTTTCAAAAATAACCGGTAAATGCCTTTCAATGGCACTTCCTTCATTAAATACTGGAATGATGATAGTTATAGTTTTCATTCTTTTGGTGTATTAAAACGAGCTGCGACGGCAAACATGGTAGCTGGCAACCAAATATTGTATTTTGCCAATGATGCTGGTATAGAAAAACCTAATTTTTCGCCTATCATGCCCAAGGGGTAGGCTTGCGGATAAGCCAATCGAGTGGTTTGAGTGGCACCGCAGCGGCGAAATAGTTCACTTAAGGTGTGATGATCATAATAAGTAACATGCTCCGGAATTTTAAATGAAGGCCACAGATTGCCTTG
>JADGEA010000552.1 GCA_016744615.1 Flavobacteriaceae bacterium | reverse complement strand
AACATTTACTACTGTACTTAGTCCCTTATCATCTTTAAATTCTACTTCCGGAATCATATCATTCCATAGCATTTTAAAATGGGGATCCACAAACTTATCTGACTTTGGTAAGTTTAACCATACTTGAAATATCTCTAAGGTATTGTCTTTATCTTCGTGTACCATCGGAAACATTTCGGAATGTTGTATTCCTTTTCCCGCAGTCATCCACTGGACATCACCAGCACCAAATCGTCCAGCACCACCTAAAGAGTCAGTATGATCTACAAAACCTTCTTTATTAATCGTTATGGTTTCAAAGCCTCTATGAGGATGAAATGGAAATCCAGGGATTTGACTTCCATGGTACATTCTAAAACCATCTTTCACTACAAAATCTTGTCCTATATTTCTTCCTGCTAAATGGGTAGCATCCAATCCCATATTATCATCACCTTTAGGGTACTCATCTCTATGATGAGCACAAAACAAAAATGGGTCTTGAGTTTCCCAAGGGAATCCCATTTTTTTTACTTGTATTATTTTATTTGTTTTCATATTTATATTTTTAGTTTAAGACAATAGTTGTTTTAAACAATTGTTTGTTGAAATTTTTTTAAGTCAAATTCTATGATCTCATTTTGCTTAAAAGTTTAAACATTAATCTTGCTTCGTCTTCAGTTAGTTGATCTTCAAAATAATTATTTAATGTCTTTCTTGCCACACGATGAACTTTTAAAAAATAGTCCATCCCTTCTTCAGTAACTGAAATATCAATTTTCCGACGATTGGCAGCACATGTTTTTCTATCAACAAATCCTTTTATAACTAACCGATCAATTAACCTAGTCACATCAGGACTTGCAACAATTAAACTCTCCTTAATCGTTTTAGCATCCAAAGGTTCCGGATGATTTTTTACCAAAACACTTAAAACATTTAATTGAGAATGCGTTAATCCGTAGGGTTTTAAAGCTTCTTTTAGTTGCATTTCAATCCAACTTGACGTTTTCAATAAATTAAAATAGTTTAATGCAAAAACATTTTTTGAATTGGACTTAAATATATTTATTT
>JADGEA010000284.1 GCA_016744615.1 Flavobacteriaceae bacterium | reverse complement strand
CTCTTGAAAAAACTTACGGTGGAAAAGGTTACTTTACAGAAGCTATGAAATTTTATATTTGGGGGCAAACAGGTAAACGTATTTTACTTTCAAACAATGGTGTTTCAACTGAAAAGATAGAAACAGATCGTACACGTCACGGTATAGGTATGACTTATTATCGAAATGGACTACGTTTTGAAGCAGAATACCTGAAAGCTAAAGGTATGATTTATACAGGCGCAAAAGATACAAATTCTGATCCTTATGCTAATGATTGGCAATTTCAATTTGCCGCGGGAGAAGAAAATAAAGCTGATGGTGGTTATGTGAATCTTCAATATGAAATTATTCCGAAAAAACTTGAATTATTTGGAAGATATGATTTCTCCAATCGTCTTACTAACGACGTAAAAGCTGAACGCAAGTTTACAACAACAACGATTGGTACTTCATACAGATTTAAAGGAGCAACTCGAGTTGATTTAAACTATGCTTTTAGAGATGCTAAAGCTCCAGGAAATGCTAATGCTCAAAATGTTTTAAACAATATTGGTAACCGTCTTGAACTTCAATTCACGGCACATTTTTAAAAGGAAAACAAAATGAAAATTTTACAATTAATTTCTACATTACTATTACTAGTTATAATAGTTGTACCGTCATTTGCCAAAGAGAGTAATGAGGATAGTGATACAGTAAACGTTGTATATCAATGTGATTTTGCTGATCCCAAACGTGTTCATTTGATGTTCAACACTTTAAATAATGCAGTTAAGTACTATCATAAGAACTTTATAGACTTTGAAATTGATATCGTGGCATTTGGACCATGTCTTCAATACATGATGAAAGACTTTAAAAATACTGGTTTCGTAAAAAAACCATATATTAATCATGGAGGACCAACTAAAAAAGGAACGGCTTCAAGATTTAAAGGCTTACAACAATTAGGTGGTGATAATATAAAAATGTTTGCTTGTGGTAATACGATGAAAAAGAAAAATGTAAAACCTGAACAAATCTCAGATGGCATTGAAATTACACCAGCTGGTGTTATTAAGATTATTGACCTTCAACGGGACGATTATGCCTATATGAAGATTAAATAGTATAGTCTAAAAAAATATTGGAATAATATGAAAACATATCAAAAGTATCTTGCTTTGTTATTAGTAGCTCTCTTTTTTTTAAGTAGCTATTTTTATCTGCAAAATAAAAAAGATTATGTACGTAAAGTTCATACTGTTTTAATTAATACCCTCAACAAACAAATCGAGAATGAAAAGGTACAAGCTTTCAACTTTGCCTTTGCGCTCTCTCAAAATGAAACACTCCAAAATGCTCTTAAAGATAACAATGCTGAAAAAGGTTATAAAATTTTGCAAGAGCATATGTATGCTTTAAAGGTTTTTAGTAATTCAAAAATCAATGCACAGATATTAACAAAAGATTTTTTTATATTTGCAAGAAGTTGGGATAACAGTGATGCGGGAGTAAATGTTAAAAAATCTAGACCAGATCTCCAGGTAACCCCAAAAACAAAAATACCTCACCTGTCTTTTGAAGCAGCAAGAAAACTTGTCCTCATTGCTTCTATACCTATCATAAGTAATCAAAAAATAATTGGTTATGTAGAAGTTATTAAAAGATTTAAATCACTGAAAAAGAATCTCGCTCACTATGGTATGGGGCTTCTTGTATTACTTAATTCAAAATATCAAGAACAAGCTATTTTGTTAAAAGAAAATCCAAGAATAGAAAATATGATTGTAGCTGATGATGAAGCAAATGTTGAGCATATTGCTTATCTAAAACAAATCGGTATTTCAAAATTATTGACCAATGGAAAACTAGAGGGTAAACATTATTTCTATTTTTTACGACCTATTTTGAATAATCAAGGAGACAACATAGGATCTTTTGTTTTGATAATTTCAAAGAAAAAACTTGAGCTCTTTAGTGCTTTTGAATCAGAGATGGATAGTTTTTTTACCTATGCAAGAAAAGATTTGTACTATTCTATTATTAAAAATAACGATAAGCAAGATATATTTTCATATTTTAATGATGAACATAATTCAAGCAAGCAAATGAATATTTCAAGAGGAAAAATAAAATGAAAATACTTTTACTTGAAGATGATACTCTCTTAAAAGAAAGCATAACAGAATTTTTAGAAGTAAAGAGTTTCCAAGTGGATAGTTACGAAAATAGTAATGATGCCTTTGATGCTATCTTTTCACATGAATATGACCTTTTATTACTTGATGTAAACACTCCTGGTAAATGGAATGGTTTTTCTTTACGAAAAGAATTATCATTAGAAAATAAAAATATACCCACCATTTTTGTTACCTCTATGTCCAGTTCAGATGCAGTATTGCAGGGGTACCAACATGGTTGTTGCGATTATATTAAAAAACCTTTTGATTTAATAGAGCTTTATTTAAGAGTGCAACAGGCGCTCAAAGCTAATTGTTTTAAGACAGATGACCATATCTTAAATATATCAAAAGAATGTCAATACAATCTCTCCACTTATGAGCTTATAAGTAAAAATAAAACTACTCTGCTTAGTAAAACTGAAAACAAAATTTTTCAATTATTTTTGAAAAATCGAAACCAAATTGTTACATTCGAAATACTATATGAGCAAATTTGGGAAAATAATGTTGAAGCTACAAATGCAAGAGTTCAAGTTAATAATCTCAGAAGAAAACTCCCAAAAGATGTTATAAAAAATATCTATGGACTTGGATATCGTCTTGATTGTTAACGAAGAAAAATTTGTAAAAAAATATAGTTTCATCTATACCTTTATTGTCTCTATTATACTTCTTTTACCTCTATACATTTATGTTGATTACAATATAAAACTTCAAGAAATAAGAGTAGAAATAGAATTAAAATCTATACAAGATGACATTGTAAGACAAATGGATAATTTTGGAAATCACCCAAATGAAACTTTTAAGTTCCCAAAATTTTTACAAAGTAAATCTGGCCTATATAAAAAAGATTTCTCTGTGATTCACTCACAACTTACAGATAATCTTCCTTCTTTTATACCCGGCTATGAAAGTATAAGTTCAAGTAGATACCTTATAACTCAACTTCCATCAGAAAAATATTTTTTTGCACACTATTTAGTTACAAAAAAAGAGATATCTTTTTCATCTATATTGCTTGAAGCAACTCTCATTGCTTTTGGAATAATATTGCTTATTCTTCTTCTTTCGTTTTATTTTTTTAAAAGTTTTTCTCGCCCTTTTCAAAGAGTAAATGATAAACTTGATGACTTTATAAAAGAGTCCATGCATGAGATAAATACACCTCTAAGTATTATCAATGTAAATATAGATTTATTTGACAGTATGTATGGAAAAAACAAATATTTTAATCGTATAAAATCTGCAACTAAGTCCCTCTCTACTATTTATGATGATATGGACTACTTGATCAAACAAAACCGTATTGAGTATAAAAGTGAAATCCTCAACTTTAATGAATTCCTACGTGAAAGAGTAGGCTATTTTGAACTTATATGCCAACTCAAAGAAATTACAATATCTTTTGATTGTACAATCAATGTTAACCTAAATTTTAATCCAACAAAATTACAAAGGATAGTGGATAACACTTTATCAAATGCAATCAAATTTTCAAACAAAGAATCGACTATTCACATAAGTTTGAATAATAAAAATGATGATGTAATTTTAAGTATTAGAGACTATGGGAGTGGTATACAGAACCCTCAAAAAATCCTTGAAAAATATTATAGAGAAGATGAACAAAAAAGTGGTTTTGGAATTGGAATGAATATTGTTAAGTCAATTATAGATGAATCAGATGTGGTACTTGAAATAAAATCACAGTACTTACAAGGAAGTGAATTTATCTACACCTTCGATAGTTCTATTAT
>JADGEA010000283.1 GCA_016744615.1 Flavobacteriaceae bacterium | reverse complement strand
TCAAGTTTATAAGGATACTGGTTCACTATTGGAAGTTGACATGATAAAGCAATCAATATTGTTAAGCTATCGGGATGATTTTAGTAAATATGGTCGCCGCTTTAAACATAGTATAATACAAAAAGTTTTTCAAAAATTGCCTTTTCAGATCGGTCAAAAATTAAAATATGTCAATTTGGATCGGAATGAAAAAAGTTTTGAATTAAAAAAAGTCTTGCATTTGCTTGAATTAGCTAGGATTTACTATCCAGTTTATCATAGCTCCGCCAATGGTATTCCGCTAAGAGCGCAAACCAATGAAAAGATGCAAAAGCCTTTGTTTTTAGATGTAGGATTACTCACCAAAGCTTGTGGCGTTAGCTATGCAGATATTGAAGCGGTTGATGAAGTCACATTGGTTAATTCAGGTTCACTATGTGAACAATTTATTGGTCAACACTTGCTTTATGCCAGACCATCTTATGAGGAACCGGAGTTGTTTTATTGGTGCAGAGAAAAGAGGCAATCTTCAGCAGAAATTGACTATATCTTGAATTATGGTTCAAAAATAATACCGGTGGAAATCAAAGCTGGCAAAACGGGTACCCTAAAATCACTCCATGTTTTTATTCAGGAAAAAAAACTTGATTATGGGGTTCGTTTTAATGCTGATACACCTTCTGAATGTGAAATTCCTATATCCTTGCCCAATGCCTCTGGAAAATTTAGGTTACTTTCCTTGCCCCTGTATATGGTGGAAGAATTATCTAAAAATGATAGCTTTAGATAAATATGAAGAAGATAATACACCAGAAATATTATATGGTGCAATAACGATTGGTGAAGTTTGGCGATTTGCTATTTTGAAACGAGAAATAAAAACTATTGTAAAAGATATTAATATCTTTAGATTTCCTCAAGATACTAAAGATATATTAGTGATACTGATGGGTATTTTTTCAAAAGAAAAGTCAGCTCAACCTACTTGCTGAGAAAATTGAGGAAATATTTAGGGGTACAAAAATGAGCCACTTAACTAAAGAAGAAATGGAACTACTTGAATCTTTTGAAAATGATGAATGGGAATCTAAAGATAATTTAGAGGAACGAAAACAAGAACTTCAGACATACGCTAGAAACACAGCTTAAACCAGTTCAAATTTTAGTTCCTGAAGGTGATTTCACAGCGATAAAAAACATGGCGTCAAAACAAGGAGTTAGTTATAATAACTTAATTTCCAATATCTTACACCAATATGTTGCTGGAAAATTAGTGAAACAAGTGTAATACTTATACACAACTAACCTAAAGTAGTTCTAAAGAATAAATGGAATTACTTGAATTATATTGTGGATTTTTTGGTATTTCGTAGGTTGGGCTGACGAAAGGAAGCCCAACATTTTGCCATGATTCTGTTGGGCTTCCTGTCGTCAGCCCAACCTACAAGCGACGAGCTAATACCAATTATGTAATGTATTTAAATATTTTTTTGGTAATGAAGGGCGTAATTGTGACATTATTATGTCACTTTTCCCACCACAACTACTACAACTAGTATTACAACTAGGCGGTTTCTTGCTACATGAAGAATTACATGAGGCATTACATGAAGAATCACATGAAGAATATATTGAGTTACTATTATTACTTAATTTAAAAGAAGCTGTCAGTTTATCTGTGGATTCTTTAAAATGTTGTATATACAGATCATTAGTCTCCGATATTGCATTGCGCCAGTTTTTTGTATCATTTTCTCCACGTTTACCAAAGTAAGGAAAATGATGAAAAAATTCACCAAATATCGCAATACAATCAACATAATATTTTTGCGTGTCAAGTATATGTTGATGCCAGAAGGCATCTATATGTTTAGATGGAACTAATGATTTTTCTGGATATTTGGCAGATAAAAATAAAAATCTTTTATAAAATTTTTCCACTTCATCAACCTGATTGACAGTCCATCCAAGATCTTCTTCCTCATCCATAATCTTAAATTTAATTGGATCTAAATTCAGCCCATCAATCGCTTTTTTTAATTGATTATCTGATTTATTCATTGCAATATCCTTACATTAATTACATTAATGGTATGGTGATTTTTTTTTAAAAAATTGGATGATGGCTTCGCCAGCTGCCTTGGTGACTGCACCTGCCACAACAGACTTGACTGCCCAACCAAATCCAGGAATAAGCGACAAAGCTTCGCCTGCAACCACTTTGCCTGTAATAGAAGCACCTATAGCAGCAGAAACACTTTCAGCGGACCAATGCTTAACTCCAAAGCATTGGGCCACTTCATGACAAATTTTCACATCGGCAGCTGCTAGGGCAAACATACTTCCTGGGATCCATCCAACCCCTGTAGCTACACCCGTCCAAACGTTGACGCGCTGCCGTGCCTGTTTCTCTGCCTCTGCTAATGTAGTCATTTTGTATTTTTCCTATTATTACAATGGTGATTTTCTAGTCATTCTAACCAATTTTATAAATGGCTGTCAAGGTAAGTATTGCTTACAAAGCCTAAGTGAAACTTACCTTTTTAAATCAACAAATTAATAATCAATCCGTAAGCACATTTCCAAAATAATATCATTGTAGTCATTTTCTAGTTCTGGCATATATTTATCTTCAAAGCCAAGGATCGTAGAAACACCAATTTGGGCATGTTTAAATCTCAATGACTTTATTTTATTGAGTTTAGTTTCTTCATAAAAAGTAAAAGTACTAAAATTTCCATCAGGAATGGGATCATTGAAATTGGTTTTAACCGTGTCAGCAATCTCTTCATGAGGCGGAAGATGACCCCAAATCACCATTTGGTAAGGTGTTTCCGGCGCAAGGGATATAATTTTAACTGGAGGTTGGTCTCCTAAAATTCCTCCTTCAACAGTGCCTAACCAATCATTACCCCCTCTAAAAATAATTGGATGATCTGACCATTTTTTTTCACAAAATAAATCAATTCTGTTATCATTCTTTAAATTTTTGAAACTAAAACAAGATTGATAACCGCCATGAGATTCACGAAAATAAACTAAAGCTTGAATAGATTTCACTTTTTCCCCTTCTATTTTGCTGGGAATTTTTAAAATAGCCTGCGAGCTAAAAAAACTAGCGATTGGCATGTTACAATCAAATGCTATAGAAATAGCTGGGTAATACAAACCCATTAAACAAAACGTGATACAAAATAAGCGCATAAAATTTCTCCGTTGTACAAATCAATATAAATATTTGATTTTATCATACATATTACGATCAAAAACTAAATAATGGAATCCAAGATTTATCTCATTCCTTGATACATAGATTATAAGTATTTTATTTAATTGCAAAGGGATTAAAATGCAATCCCTGTAGTTTTTATGTAATTATCTGCTTACCCTTAACATTATACTTAACTATTTGTGTATAAGGATATGATATTTATCTGAGGAAAGCCAAAATAAACTCATGCAACACATTTTTAAAGCAATTTTATTATTTCCAATAATATCCATAATATTATTAAGTGGCTGTCAAAAACAATCTACTTTCAATATACAGAATACGGATAAGCCAAAAGAACTGATTAAAAAATTAGAAGCGACTACACCCATAACGACAGTTCGATTTAATCCTAAACATCCTACCCAAGTTGCTTTGGGCTTGCAAAATGGTTTGGTTCATATCTGGGATTTTGCTGAAAACAAATTATCAACTTTAACTGCTCATAAACATTTATTGATAGACGTTGCATTCAGCCCTGACGGCTCACTTTTAGCCACTGGAGGATATGATGATAGAATTGTACGAATCTGGAATCTTCATAAAATGCAAGAAATACAAAGCTTTTCCTTACATGAGCGAATAATGAAAGTTGCTTTTAGCCCTGATGGTACACATTTAGCGGTTGCAGTATTTGCTGATAAAGAAGGTAGCAACGATATTGTGAT
>JADGEA010000551.1 GCA_016744615.1 Flavobacteriaceae bacterium | reverse complement strand
GAAGCAAAAACTACACTATCTGATGAAGAAGTTGAATATGTAGAGCAAAATGGAAAGTTATATTATATAAATTATAAAATTGAAGGCTCTAATGATGCTTTAACCATAGCAACAACTCGTCCTGAAACCATTTTAGGGGATACCGCTATTTGTATCAATCCTAATGATGAACGCTTTTCTCATTTAAAAGGGAAAAAGGCAATTGTTCCTATTTGTAATCGTGTTATTCCAATAATCGAAGATGACTATGTAGATGTAGAATTTGGTACTGGATGTTTAAAAGTAACGCCTGCTCATGATATGAATGATAAGGCTTTAGGAGATAAACACAATTTGGAAGTAATTGATATTTTTAATGATGATGCAAGTTTAAATAGTTTTGGATTGCATTATCAAGGTAAAGATCGTTTTGTAGTTAGAGAAGAAATTTATTCAGAATTAGAATCTTTAGGTTGTATTCAAAAAGTGGAAACACATTTAAATAAAGTGGGTACTTCTGAAAGAACTAAAGCTATTATAGAACCAAGACTTTCAGATCAATGGTTTTTAAAAATGGAAGAGATGGTGAAACCTGCCTTAAAAGCAGTGTTAGAAACCGAAGAAATTAAGTTATTTCCTAAAAAGATAGAAAACACATACCGTCATTGGTTAGAAAATATTAGAGATTGGAATGTGTCCCGTCAATTATGGTGGGGACAACAAATTCCAGCTTATTATTTTGGAGATGGAAAAGAAGATTTTGTAGTTGCTGAAAATAAAGAAAAAGCTTTAAAAGCGGCTATTGAAAAAACAGGAAACAATGATTTAAAGCAAGCTGATTTAAAGCAAGATGATGATGCTTTAGATACTTGGTTTTCTTCTTGGCTTTGGCCAATATCTGTTTTCGATGGAATTAGAAACCCAGACAATAAGGAGATTAACTATTATTACCCAACCAATGATTTGGTTACAGGTCCAGATATCATTTTCTTTTGGGTAGCACGTATGATTTTTGCGGGTTATGAATTTAGAAACGAAAAGCCTTTTAATAATGTTTATTTTACTGGAATTGTTCGTGA
>JADGEA010000071.1 GCA_016744615.1 Flavobacteriaceae bacterium | reverse complement strand
TGAAGTAAATCCTTTACTTTTTGATATGGTTCTATCAAATCTGATCAGTAATGCAATTAAGCATAATATTGAGCATGGAAATATTGATATTCTAACAACCGACCTATTCATAAGTATCTCAAACTCAGGTATTCCGCCAAAATTAAATTCAACAACTTTATTTGAACGTTTTAAGAAAGAGAGTAGTTCTTCAAATTCTTTCGGTCTCGGACTTGCCATTGTAAAAAAAGTTTGTGATAATTATCAGTGGAAGATAAATCACTCCTTCATTGAAAATCAACACAATATAACCATCTATTTTTAGAGTCAATTTTCTTTATAAAACTTTAACATTTTAAAGTGAATTTCTTTAGATTTACTTCAGAATCTGAAAATATATTTGCACCGTTATAAGTTGATAACAACAGTGTCAAAAAGTTCTAAGTTCAACTATTGAAATAAATTTGAATTAAAATCTGACAATTAACTTGATTAAATATTTTGAGGGGAATGTTATTGCTAAAGTTAATTAGGTAAAATGTAGAATTTATATTGCATCAAAGCAATTTAAATTATCTTCAGAATTCCTTTAGATTCTATTCATACGTTTGTATTGTTATTGAACAATTCAACAACAGTTTCAGTATGTTCTTTTGATGATGATGTAAATACTGAAAAACACTAAATATAAATTTAGTTTTACAGTTTTAATACATTTTTTAATATTTATCTGAGGGGAATAGTATTATAAATTATTAAAACCCTGCAAATACATTGAAATATTAAGCTATTTTAATTTGCACAGGCAAGTCCATTAAGTGAATTCTTAATGGACTTTCTTTTTTGTGCAAAACTTCAGATTTCCTTCAGATTTCAAATTTATATTTGTTGACTTGTTAATTTTCTTTGATTGTTAGACTGAGGGGAACGGTAATTCATAAGAATTAACAACATGCAATAAACAAATATTAAGCTATTTAATTTGCACTAAAAAAAGCCTATCTTAACTTAATGAAGATAGGCTTTTTTACATCCCTCACATCCATATTAAAACAAGATTATTTTACTAAGAGATGTTGATAACTTAACATTTAAAAAGTGATAAAAAACCACCTTAAAAGTAGCGGTTTTATTATATTTGTACGTTTATCAAATAAAGCAAAAAAGACACATAATTAAATATGAGTGAAGAAATAAAAAAGAATCAATATTCGGCTGATAGTATTCAGGCTTTAGAGGGAATGGAACATGTTAGGATGAGACCATCAATGTACATTGGAGATGTTAGCACCCGAGGTTTGCATCATTTGGTTTATGAAGTTGTAGATAATTCTATTGATGAAGCAATGGCAGATCATTGTGACAGAATTGACATTACAATAAATGAGAATAATTCTGTTTCTGTTAAAGACAATGGTAGAGGTATCCCTGTGGGAATTCACAAAAAAGAAGGAGTTTCTGCTTTAGAGGTTGTAATGACAAAAATTGGTGCCGGTGGTAAATTTGACAAAGATTCATATAAAGTTTCTGGAGGCTTGCATGGTGTAGGTGTTTCTGTAGTAAACGCTCTTTCCAATCATCTTACCGCAACTGTCTTCCATGATGGGAAAATATGGCGGCAAGAATACGAAAAAGGAAAACCTTTATATCCTACAAAAACTGTAGGAGACTCTGATGATAAAGGAACGGAAGTAACTTTTTTAGCAGATGATACAATTTTTCAGACAGAGATTAATTTTAACTATGAAACTTTATCTGCGCGAATGCGTGAATTGTCATATCTTAACCAAAGAGTAACGATTACAATCACAGATAAAAGAAATAAAGACGATGAAGGTAATTTTATTCATGAAGAATTTTATAGCGAAGACGGTTTAAAAGAATTTATTAGATACCTCGATGCTACAAGAGAGCAATTAACATCTGAAGTTATTAGCATGGAAGGTGAAAAAAGTGGTATTCCTGTGGAAGTTGCGATGGTTTACAACACATCTTATACCGAAAACCTTCACTCTTATGTAAATAATATCAATACCCATGAAGGAGGTACTCACCTTTCTGGATTCCGCAGAGGATTAACCCATACTTTAAAGAAATATGCTGAGAACTCAGGTATGTTAAGCAAATTAAAGTTTGATATATCTGGTGATGATTTCCGTGAAGGACTTACCGCAATTATTTCTGTTAAAGTTGCTGAGCCTCAATTTGAAGGTCAGACAAAAACAAAACTTGGTAACCGTGATGTTTCTGCTGCAGTTAGTCAGTCTGTTTCAGAAATGCTTACCAATTACCTGGAAGAACACCCAGACGACGCAAAAATTATTGTTCAGAAAGTCATCTTGGCCGCTCAGGCACGTCATGCAGCAACTAAAGCTCGTGAGATGGTTCAAAGAAAAACAGTGATGTCAGGTGGAGGCCTACCCGGTAAACTTTCTGATTGTGCATGGAACGACCCTGAAAAGTGTGAATTATTCCTAGTAGAGGGAGATTCAGCAGGTGGTACTGCAAAACAAGGAAGGGACAGAAACTTTCAAGCAATTCTTCCCTTAAGAGGTAAGATCTTAAACGTTGAAAAAGCCATGCAACACAAGGTTTTTGAAAATGAAGAGATCAAAAGTATGTATACTGCTTTAGGTGTGACCATAGGGACCGAAGAAGATCCTAGAGCATTAAATTTAAGCAAATTACGATACCACAAAATTGTGATTATGTGTGATGCCGATGTAGATGGTAGTCACATTGCAACCTTAATATTAACCTTCTTTTTCAGATATATGAAAGAACTGGTTGAGAATGGTAATATTTATATTGCAGCTCCTCCTCTTTATCTGATCAAAAAAGGTGCAAAAAAAGAATATGCATGGTCTAATGAACAACGTGATGTCTTGCTTAAAAAATTTGGAGGAGGAACCATACAGAGATATAAAGGTTTGGGAGAAATGAACGCAGAACAACTTTGGGTCACCACAATGGATCCTGATTTTAGAACTATGCGACGAGTAGGTATCGATAACGGAACAGAAGCTGACAGAGTGTTTTCTATGTTGATGGGCGATGATGTACCACCTCGAAGAGAATTTATTGAAAAACATGCCGTTTACGCAAATATTGACATTTAAACAAGAAAATAAGGATGAGAAATATACAATCCAACTCATTAACATACAGTGAGGGTTATATTATTTCTCATTTTAATTAAACAACTTTATTAAATAAACATTAAATATAAAATTATGAAAGTTACAGTTGTAGGAGCAGGTGCTGTTGGCGCTAGTTGTGCCGAATACATCGCGATTAAGAATTTCGCTTCAGAAGTGGTTATCATTGACATTAAAGAGAACTTTGCTGAAGGAAAAGCAATGGATTTAATGCAATGTGCATCATTAAACGGATTTGATACTAAAATCACCGGAAGTACAAATGATTATTCTAAAACTGCAGGTAGTGATATCGCAGTAATTACCAGTGGTATTCCCCGTAAACCGGGAATGACTAGAGAAGAATTAATAGGAATAAATGCAGGCATTGTAAAATCGGTAACACAAAGTGTTCTAGAACATTCGCCTAATGTTATTTTTATTGTAGTTAGTAACCCAATGGATACCATGGCTTATTTAACACACAAGGCTTTAGGCATACCAAAAAACAGAATTATTGGTATGGGTGGAGCATTAGATTCTGCACGTTTTCAATATCGCTTAGCAGAAGCATTAGGATGTCCTTCATCAGATGTTAATGGAATTGTGATTGGAGGTCATAGTGATACAGGTATGATTCCTTTAACTAGACTTGCTGTTAGAAACAGTATTCCTGTGAGCAAATTCTTATCTGAAGAGAAGTTAACAGAAGTAATGGAGGCAACTAAAGTTGGTGGTGCTACATTAACTAAAATGCTAGGTACAAGTGCATGGTATGCACCAGGAGCAGCAGTTTCTTCAATGGTACAATCTATTGCCTGTGATCAGAAAAAATTATTTCCTTGTTCAGCATTACTGGAAGGTGAATATGGCTTAGATGATATCTCAATTGGTGTTCCATGTATTATTGGTAAAAACGGTATTGAGAAAATTGTTGAATTAGATCTAAATGATGCAGAAAAAGCAAAAATAAAAGAAAGCGCAGCAGCTGTAAAGAAAACTAACGGTTTGTTAGAAGTATAAACTGTTGAACTTCAAATTAATTTAAAGGACCACTCTTATTTGTTTTATAAAAGTGGTCTTTTTTTATACTTAACCAAATCAAAAAAATAATCAAATGAACTTATCAAAAAAAATACTTCTGTTATTATTATTAACTTTCAGTATCAGCATTTTTGCTCAAAAAGAAGTGAAAGAAGGAATCATCTCCATGAAAATTACAATGTCAAGTGAAAACGAACAGGTAAATGCATCTTTGGCAATGATTGGCAATATTTCAACTACTACTTATTTTAAAGATCAGAAATCACGCACCGAAATGAAAAGCCCGATGACGGGAAATAACACTACCATAATTGACAACAGCACAAAAGAAATATTAGTATTGCTAGACAATCCAATGTTAGGTAAAAAAATATTTAAAGAACACCATGGATGTTTCTGATGAAGACTTGAAAAATATTGATGTAACAGAAACTGGTGACACAAAAACAATTTTGGGATATAAATGTAAAGGGTATAATGTTATTGTAAATAAAGATAGTTCTACAACAAAAATGACCATGTATACAACTGATAAAATTTCTGCTCCAAATCAAAATAGTACTGGTTTAGGAGGGAAAATAAAAGGATATCCAATGTATATGGTGTTGAATATTTCGCAATCTGGAATGCCCCTGAAAACAACTATGGAAGTTACTGAAATTAAAAATGAAAATGTAGATAACGGTAAATTTGACATGACTATTCCTCAGGAATATTCAGAAATGGATACCGGCAAGAATTAGGATCAGCCTACCAAATAAAAATCCGCCAATTGGCGGATTTTTATTTGGTATTTATTCATTCTAGGATAAACCTGATATTTTACCATTTTTGTCAATAAACATATTTTCACTGGCTGGAACTCTTGGCAAACCAGGCATACGCATCATTTTTCCTAAAATTGGAATAAGAAATTTTGCGCCTGCAGCAATTTCAATCTCTCTTACATGAACAATAAAATCTTTTGGCCTACCAATTAATTTTTCATCATCAGAAAAGGACTTTTGAGTTTTTGCCATACAAATCGCAAAATCATTAAAACCAAGTCTATCAATTCTTTTTAGATTTAATTTTGCTTTTTTATCAAAACTAACACCATCAGCACCATAGATCTCTTTGGCTATCTTTTCAATTTTTTCAACTACAGGTGAATTCCAGTCGTATAACGGTTTAAATACTGTTGCTTTATTCTCAACAATATCAACCACTGCCTTAGCAAGATCTATAGTTCCATCACCTCCTTTTGCCCAGCCTTCTGATAAAACAGCATTTACACCAAGTTTACCACAGGCATCTTTGATGAATTGTATTTCTTCTTCAGAATCATTTGTAAATGCATTGATTGCCACAACCGGTTCTATATTGAATTTTCGAATATTCTCAATATGCTTCTCCAGATTAGGGAATCCTTTTTTAACATACGATAAATTAGGTGTGTTATATTGGTCTTTTTTAGCGCCACCGTGATGTCTTAACGCCCTAATTGTAGCAACTAACACAACAGCTTTTGTATTTAAATTAGCAGCAACCGATTTGATATTCAAGAATTTCTCTGCTCCAAGATCTGCTCCAAAACCAGCTTCAGTAATTACATAATTAGATAAGGTAAGACCCATTTTAGTTGCTAAAATAGTATTGGTTCCCTGTGCAATGTTCGCAAACGGACCTCCATGTAAAATTGCAGGATTCTTCTCTAAAGTCTGTACTAAATTAGGCTTGATCGCATCTTTCAACAAAATTGCCATTGCATTTTCAGCTTTAAGATCACGAGCAAAAATTGGTTTTTTATCATAAGTAAAACCAATAAAAATATCACCTAATCGTTTTTTAAGATCTTCAATTCCAGATGTCATACAAAGAATTGCCATCACCTCGGAGGCTGGAGTAATATTAAACCCGTCTTCACGTGGAATTCCGTTAAGAGTTCCTCCCAATCCAATCGTAATATTTCGCAATGCTCTGTCGTTCATATCGATAACCCTTTTCCATAATATAGTACGAGGATCGATATTTAAAGAACATGGTACACATTGTAAGTTATTATCAATCAAAGCTGAAAGTAAATTATTAGCCTTTTCAATTGCATTAAAGTCACCTGTAAAATGCAAATTAATATCTTCCATTGGCACCACCTGCGAATAACCTCCACCAGCTGCACCTCCTTTAATACCAAAAACCGGACCTAGTGATGGTTCTCTTAAAACTACAGTTGCTTTTTTACCTATTTTATTTAAACCCTCTGTCAACCCTATTGATACCGTTGTTTTACCCTCTCCAGCAGGTGTTGGAGTTAATGCGGTTACCAAAACTAGATTGTTCTTTTTTATCTTTTTTTCATCAATTAGATCAAGGGGTAATTTAGCTTTGAACTTTCCATAAAGTTCAAGATCATCTTCCTTAATATTTAACTTTTTAGCTATTTCCCTAATAGGTTCTAATTTCGTGTTTTGTGCAATTTCAATATCTGATAAGTATTTCATATGTAACATTTTTAAAAGGATATAAATTTACTAAAAATTTATCTATAATGTATTGACGACCTAGCTCTAAAATTCACAATATATTTCTTTAAAAGCTAAATCTTTTGAGTATATTTGCGCGATTGTAACAAATACAAAGTTTAAAATTAAAAAAAGTAATGCAAAACAAAGGACTTATTAAGTTATTTGCTATCATTTTTAGTTTGGTATGTTTATACCAACTATCATTTACATGGGTAGCAAAAGATGTAGAGAAAGATGCAGTTATTTATGCCGAATCAAATTCAGCTGACAAGAATGCAGGTGGATTAAAAATATTAGAGAGACAATATTTAGATTCCGTTGCAAATTTACCAGCTTTAAACTTAGGGTTTACCAATTTTACCTATAACGTAGTTAAAGAAAAAGAAATCAATCTTGGTCTTGACCTTAAAGGTGGAATAAACGCAACCTTAGAAGTATCTGTAAGAGACATTTTACAGGGCTTATCAAACAATTCAAAAAACCCGGTATTTAACGAAGCACTGGTAAATGCAACAAAAGCTGAAAAAAATAGTGATAAAGATTATATTGATCTATTTTTAAATGCTTTTCAAGAAGCCAGTAAGGGTACTGTTAAATTAAGTGATCCTACTATTTTTGGAAACAAATCACTTAAAGAAAAGATCAATTTTAAAATGAGCGATGATGAGGTCATTCCTATTTTAAAAGAGGAAGTTAAAGGATCAATCAATACTGCTTTTGAAGTATTACGTAACAGGATTGACCGTTTTGGTGTGACTCAACCAAACATCCAGCAGGAAGGTGAATCTGGTAGAATTATTATTGAACTACCAGGTGCTAAAGACATTGATAGAGTTAGAAAGCTTTTACAAAGTACGGCAGAATTACAGTTTTGGGAAGTATATACCAATCAGGATCTTGCTCAATTTTTTGTTTCTGCCAATACTACTTTAGCAGAAATAGTAAAAACAGAGGAAGATACAAAAACCACAGACGAAACAACTACTGCAACAGATGATATTGACGACTTACTTGGTGAGGTTAAAGATTCTATAAATATTGAAGCTAATAACCCATTGTTCAGTAAACTTTTTGTGAGATTTCCACAATCTCAAAATGATATCAGCTCTATTCTGGCTTCTGCAAATGTAAAAGACACAGCAGTTATTAATGATTACCTTACGAAAAAAGAAGTAAGAAGTTTATTACCAGCTGAAATGAAATATGCAAAATTTGCATGGGATGTTAAACCTCTTAAAGATTCTAAAATAATTAATCTTTACGCTTTAAAATCTAACAGAGAAGATAAAGCACCTATTCAGGGCGATGTGATTTCTGATGCTTCTCAGGTTTTTGATCAATTAGGAGCAAATCCAGAAGTTAGTATGACCATGAATAGTGTTGGTACTAAGCAATGGGCTAAAATGACTACTGCTAATGTAGGAAAATTTGTAGCGGTTGTGTTAGATGACTACGTTTATTCAGCACCAAGAGTTAATGATGCAATTACTACTGGTAGAACATCTATCTCAGGTCAATTCTCTATTGATGAAGCACAGGATTTGGCAAATGCATTAAAATCGGGTAAACTACCTGCTGCTGCAAGAATTATTCAATCTGATGTTGTTGGGCCATCATTAGGACAAGAAGCAATTAATAGTGGTACAAGTTCATTTATTCTTGCATTATTAATCGTATTGGCATGGATGATTTTTTATTATGGAAAAGCTGGCGTTTTCTCTGATATTGCTTTGGCTATAAACATCTTGTTTATATTTGGTGTTCTTGCTGCATTTGGTGCAGTATTAACCTTACCTGGTATTGCTGGTATTGTTTTAACAATCGGTATGTCAGTAGATGCGAATGTGCTTATTTACGAGCGGATCAAAGAGGAAATGGCCAAAGGCAAGGGAATGAAAGAATCCATTAATGATGGATTCAGCGGAGCCTTATCTTCCATTATTGATGCAAATATTACTACTTTATTGACAGGTATTATACTATATATTTTTGGAACAGGGCCGGTTAAAGGGTTTGCTACAACTTTAATTATTGGTATTCTTACCTCCTTGTTTTCTGCAATTTTCATCACTCGATTATTAATTGAGTGGTATACAAATAAAGGAAATAAATTAACTTTCAATACCGCTATTACAAGAGGCTGGTTTCAAGATATCAGAATCAATTTCTTACAAAAAAGAAAGATAGCTTATATCATTTCAGGATCTGTTTTAATCTTAGGTATTGGTTCTTTATTTACCAATGGCTTGAATTATGGGGTAGATTTTAAAGGAGGAAGAACATATACAGTTCGTTTTGAAAATAAAATAAATGCATCAGAAGTAGCCAGTTCATTAAAGGAACAGTTTGGAAGTTCTCCGGAAGTTAAAACATTTGGTTCTGCTAATCAATTAAAGATCACCACCAAATATAAAATTGATGATGATGGAATAACTGTTGATGATGAAATTCAAAACTTACTTTACAAAGGTGTTAAATCCTATTTACCAGAAAGTATTACATATGAAAAATTTAAAGGTGCAGACAATGAAATGAATATTGGTATTATGCACTCCATAAAAGTAGGTCCAACCATTGCAGATGATATCAAACAAGCCGCATTTTGGGCTATTATTGGATCGTTGATTGTAGTGTTTCTCTATATCCTTATTCGATTTAAAAAATGGCAATATAGCTTAGGTGCTGTTACTGCAGTATTCCATGATGTATTGATCGTACTGGCAGTATTCTCTATATTCCAAAACTTGTTACCATTTGATATGGAAATCGGACAATCATTTATTGCTGCAATACTTACCGTGGTAGGTTACTCATTGAATGATACGGTTGTTATTTTTGATAGGATTAGAGAATTTACAGAAAAGCATACATCCTGGCCTTTTAACCGTGTAGTTGATGCTGCATTGAGCAGTACTCTTGGTAGAACAATCAATACTTCGGCAACAACTTTGATCGTATTATTGGCTATTTTTATTTTTGGAGGTGATTCCATCAAAGGATTTATGTTTGCATTAATAATTGGTGTTATTGTTGGTACATACTCTTCTTTATTTATAGCGTCACCAATTATGTATGATACTACAGTTAAACTGGATAAGAAGAATAAAAAATAAATTTATTCAGTAATTATAATTTTACAAAACCCTTTAAGATCAAATTCTTAAAGGGTTTTATTATTAAAAAAAATCTAAATTGAGATAGAGAAACTTTTGCCCATTTTTTTATTTTGTCTTAGGCGACTATTCAAATAATAAATGCAAAAATATTTAATGTATTTTCTTATTCTATTTTTTTGTGATTTAGGTATTACGTACTTTTGCTTTTTTATTTTTTGATACTAAAACTTTAGGAAAATGGAACTTATCAAATTACATGACAAGCAATTTAAACCTTTTATTAAAAAGGAAGATATCGCTAAATATGTTAAGCGTATCGCAAATGAACTTGCTTCAGACCTAGGCAAAGATGAAGTGCCAATTTTTATTGCGATCTTAAACGGATCATTTATGTTTGCAGCTGATTTTTTAAGAGAATACCCCCATGATTGCCACATCTCATTTGTGAAATTATCGTCATACCAAGGTGTGAATTCTACCGGAAAAATAAGACAGCTTGTTGGTATCAATGAAAATTTGGAAGGCAAGACAATTGTTATTTTAGAAGACATTATTGATACAGGAAACACTCTTACAGAAATCTATGAAATTTTTAGAAAAAAGAAAGTTAAAAAACTTATCATTGCTACCTTATTTTTTAAACCAGATGTATTTCGAAAAGAATTACCTATAGATTACATAGGTAAATCTATTGAAGATAAATTTATTGTAGGATATGGTTTAGATTATGATGGTTTAGGAAGAAATCTACCTGATATATATCAATTTAGCGAATAATTAAATCGCAAATATTATTATAACCAATATTTTTATATCTTTACTAAAAGCAAAATTAATCATGAAAAATATAGTTTTATTCGGTGCTCCTGGAGCAGGGAAAGGAACCCAAGCTCAACTGCTGGAAGATAAATATGATTTGGAACATATTTCTACAGGCGAAGTTTTTCGATATAACATTAAAAAGGATACAGAACTTGGTAAACTTGCCAAATCCTATATCAATAAAACCCAATTGGTTCCGGATGACGTAACGATTAAAATGCTTATCAAAGAAGTGGAAAGATTTCCTGATGCCAATGGGATAATTTTTGATGGATTCCCTAGAACAGTAGTGCAGGCAAATGCCTTATGTGAATTTCTTACAAAAAGGAATGACACCATAAATGCCATGATAGCTTTAGAAGTACCTGAAGATATTTTAATTGAGCGTATCTTACTAAGAGGCAAGACAAGTGGAAGAATAAATGACCAAAGTGAAACTAAAGTTAGAATTCGCCTCAAAGATTATCAAGACAATACCTTTATCTTAAAAGACTATTATCAAAAACAATATAAATACTATGGAATTGATGGTGTTGGAACTATCGAAGAAATTTCAAGTAGAATACAGCAAGTATTTGACAAACTTTAAGTTAAATATATTATTTTTGTAAAAAATATATCAGGTCTAATTTTTTAGACCTTTTTTTTTCTCTTATTATGACTGAAGGCAATTTTGTTGATTATATAAAAATTTGGGCTGCATCCGGTAACGGTGGCAAAGGCTCTGTACATTTACATCGCGAAAAATTTATTACAAAGGGTGGACCTGATGGAGGTGATGGTGGTCGTGGTGGTCATATAATTGTTCGGGGAGATAAAAATATGTGGACGCTCTATCACTTGAAGTTTAAAAAACATTATAGAGCAGAACATGGTGGAGCAGGAAGTAAAAGTAGAAGTACAGGTAAAGATGGCGAAGATAAATATGTTGATGTTCCACTTGGAACTATTGTGAAAGATGGTGAAACACAAGATGTTTTATTTGAGATCACAAATGATGGAGAAGAAGTAATTTTAGCTGAGGGTGGTAAAGGTGGAAGAGGAAACTGGCACTTTAAATCGGCTACAAATCAAACCCCAAGATACTCCCAGCCAGGAATTGAAGGACAAGAGAAATGGTTTCAATTGGAATTAAAACTCCTAGCAGATGTTGGGCTGGTTGGATTTCCTAATGCTGGTAAATCAACTCTTTTATCGGTAATCACCTCTGCAAAACCAAAAATTGCCGACTATGAATTTACTACATTAAAACCTAATTTAGGTATTGTTGAATATCGCAATTTTAAGAGTTTTGTTATGGCAGATATCCCGGGAATAATAGAAGGTGCTGCTGAAGGTAAGGGGTTAGGTCATAGATTTTTACGACATATTGAACGTAATTCTACTTTGTTATTTTTAATACCAGCAGACAGTAATGACATACTTAAAGAATACGAAATACTCCTAAATGAACTCAAAAAACACAATCCGGAATTGATGGATAAAGATCGTTTACTTACAATTTCAAAATCTGACATGTTGGATGAAGAACTAAAAGAAGAAATTGAAAAAGAACTCCCAAATGATCTCCCTCTTCTTTTTATTTCTTCAATAGCTCAAACCGGACTTACAGAATTGAAAGATAAGCTATGGGAAATGCTTAATGTATAAATCCCTCTATTAAAAAAGCAATTATTCGAAAAAATACTACTATTTAAAACTAGCTTAAAGATTGTTATGATTAGTCCTCTATCATCTATGCATATCCCTTTAGCTAAATTTGAAGTATTATTTAGTAATATTTAATATATTTGTATTATGTCTGTTGTTCTTATAAATAATTGTGATTACCACTACGAAATTCATGGCTTTGGGAAAGACTATTTGGTTTTTTCGCATGGTTTACTTTGGAGAGGTAGTATTTTTGAAAAGCAAATTGAATATTTTCAATCTAAGTACTCTATTCTGGTATATGACCAATGTGGGCATGGGGAAAGCAAAATTCTGGATGGTAATTTTAAATCAAGATATCCTTATAAGGAAACAATTCAATTATTAGATCATTTAAAACTGAAACAGGTTCATTTTATAGGTTTATCAATGGGTGCTGATATTGCACTACGAATTACTTTAGAGAGACCCGACCTGATAAAATCACTTGTTTTAATGAGTGTAAATATTTCTCCTAAATCAAACTACAATAAATATAAGCTACTAAATAATGTTATTAAATTCTCAGAAATTAAAACTATTCTCGAGCCGTTATTGGTAAATATGTTTAGCTTACAGTTTTTGAATGACCCCACCAATAAAGAGGAATTAGAGAAATGCACTACAGTTCTTCTTAAAAACGATAATGAAATTCATTACGCCATATTATCTGCACTAAAACGTAAAAATCTTGACATAAGTGATCTAAAATATATTTCTTGTCCTACTCTGATTTTTGCAGGAACTGAAGACAAAGCTATTCCTCTGGAAAATTCAGAACTTATCCATGCAATGATAAAAAACTCGAATTTAATTCACCTTAAAGGTAGCGGACATATGGTGAATATTGAAGACCCAGAAACTTGTAATGATGAAATTGAGCAATTTCTAATCAATCAATCCGTAAATTAAAAAATTCAACTTCATAATATACCCACAAGTGACAAAAAAAGAAAATAATTACCTAAAAATCAATAAAAAGCTTTGGAATCAGAAAGTAGATCATCACATTAAATCTGATTTTTATAATGTACCCAGTTTTTTAAAAGGTAAAAACTCCTTAAATTCTATTGAACTCGAATTGCTTGGAGATATAACAGGAAAAAACATCCTTCATTTACAATGTCATTTTGGACAAGATACTATTTCTTTAGCCAGAATGGGCGCAAAAGTTACCGGAATTGACCTGTCTAATGAAGCAATTGATCAAGCAAAATTGCTTACAGAGAAATCAAATAGTGAGGTAGATTTTATTTGTTGTGACATTTATGATCTTCCAAATCATCTTGATAAACAATTTGATATTATTTTTACCAGTTATGGAACCATTGGCTGGCTACCGGATTTAAATAAATGGGCAAAAATCATATCAAAATACTTAAAACCAGATGGCATGTTTGTTTTTGCTGAATTCCATCCTGTTGTCTGGATGTTTGATGAAAATTTAGAAAAAATAAAATATAACTATTTCAATTCAGGAGCAATTATTGAAACAGAAACTGGTACTTATGCGGATAAAGATGCCAATATTGAAGCCGAGTTCATCACATGGAATCATAGCATAAGTGAAGTTGTCAATAGTTTGATTTCAAATGGTCTTGAGATAAATTCATTAGATGAATATGATTATTCTCCCTACGATTGTTTTAATAAAACTGTTGAAATTTCACCAAATAAATTCAGAATTAAGCACCTGAAAAATAAAATTCCAATCGTTTATTCTATTGTCGCTACAAAAAGACTATAATCTGGAATAGGTGACCGAACCTAAAAAAACAAACACCAACTCTAGTTTTTTGTAATTCTATTCTTCTTGTTTGTTTTTCTTACTATCAAACATTTTATACATAATGATATTTCATTAAAATTACCTGTATTGACTTTCTTTATTGGAGTTATTTCAGGGAATATTCTGAGTAGAATTCAAAATGCAACATGGAATAATAAAGGAAAACAGATCATTAAAAGCTTTGACTTATTTCTTTTTTCTCTTTTGAAACTTTATTTTTTTGAATAACATGGAGATCAGTTAAATAACAATTCCATCACACTATCTAGGTTTTTCCACAATACTATAACTAAAACTAATACGATCAATAAAATGATCGCCCTTTTATTGTTCGATTTTTTTCTTTTTTTAAATCTTGGTTTGGCCATGACATCAAGGTAATTTAGTTGTTTTATTCTATATTTTAAACTTTAGTTGTATTCTTTTGTCGCTCTCAGCATTTCTCTTTTCCTAGGTGGACCAGGTAATCTTTCCACTTTAAAACCCACTTGCTGCATTGCCCTCCTCACACTTCCTTTTGCAGAATAAGTAACTAGAACTCCTTTATCTTTTAATGAATTATACATTTTTTTAAAAATTTCAACAGACCAAAGTTCTGGTTGCACATCTGCTCCGAAGGCATCAAAATAAATTAGGTCAAATCTATTTTTATCATCAATATCTTTAAAAAATTGCTTCCTTTTGATCAAATTAAAACCATTATCAATATTGTGATTTTTATCCCATAAAATACTATGCATTTTTTCAAAAACATTTGATTTATTGGTAGCTTTCAATTCCTGCACATAATTTAATTGTAAAATATCTTCCGCTTTAAGCGGATAAGCCTCTACTCCATCATATTTAACCTTCAAATCTCTTCTTTTAGATTCTAAATAAGTTATAAAGCAATTCAATCCGGTACCAAAACCAATTTCCAAAATATGAATAGTTGCATGATCTGCAAATTGATCTAATCCATTCCTAATAAAAACATGATAAGTCTCCTGAATAGCACCATGCTTTGAATGATATGTCTCCTTTAATTCTGGAATAAAAATACTGGAAGACCCATCAGACGTAATAAATATTTTTCTCTCCATTCTCAATTTATCTGAACCAAATATACAAAATGTTCATACCATTATTTATTTAATAAAAATATTTAAAGATGCTGAATATTCAGTATTTTTGTCCTAAATAATAGTACAATGAACACCAATATTAGCCCTGCAATAAAGATTGAAAAAACAAAACAATCTAAGATCAATGATATAGATTTCAATAACTTGCCTTTTGGTCAAGAATTAACGGATCATATGTTTGTTTGTGATTTTAAAAATGGCAAATGGCAACAGCCTCAAATAGTACCATATCAAAACCTAAGTTTAGATCCATCCTCAAAGATATTTCACTACGGACAATCTGTTTTTGAAGGAATGAAAGCCTACAAAGATGAAGATGATAACATATTATTATTCAGACCCTTAGAAAATCAAAAAAGAATTAATATTTCAGCTAAAAGATTGGCAATTCCTGAATTTCCAGAGGACTATTTTATGGAAGGCTTAAAAACTCTTTTGAAGTTAGAAAAAGACTGGATTCCTACAACAGAAGGCAGTTCGTTATATATTCGCCCGTTTGTTTTTGCAACAGGTAATGGTTTTCATGCCTCTCCATCTGATGAGTATAAATTTATCATTGCGTGTTCTCCTTCCGGAGCATATTTTGGAGGAAAAGTAAAAGTATTGATCGAACAAAAATATTCACGTTCAGCTAATGGTGGCGTGGGTTATGCAAAGGCAGGGGGCAATTATGCCGGACAATTCTACCCAACACAATTAGCAGTTGATAAAGGCTATCAGCAAGTAATTTGGACAGACGACACTAGTCATAAATATATTGAAGAAGCCGGTGCTATGAATATTTTTATGAGAATTAACGATACTTTAATTACTGCACCTACCAGCGAAAGAATTTTAGATGGTATTACCAGAAAAAGTCTTATTGAAATTGCAAAAGATGAAGGAATCAATATAGAGGTAAGAAAAATAACTGTTGATGAATTGACAAATGCAGCTGAAAATGGTACTTTAAAAGAGATGTTTGGAGCAGGAACTGCAGCCGTTATTTCACCTATTGCAGGGTTTGGATATCAGGATAAAGATTATGATTTACCTGTACTGGAAGATACTTTTGCCGCCAGATTAAAAAAACGAATTACAGATATTCAATACAATCGTTCCGAAGATAAATTTGGTTGGAGAGTTGTAGTAAAATAAATCTACTCAAAATTTAAAACTAATAAACTGGTGAAATTTTCATGATAAATATTCACCAGTTTACTTTAATACCCGCTATTTTATACCATTTTTTATTTATCTAAAACCTTTAAAATATCCGGTTTAAAATAATTTGGACCTTTCATTACCTTACCATCTTCTCTGTAGATCGGTTTGCCATCAGCTCCTAATTTACTCATATTACTACGCTGAATTTCATTAAAAACCTCTTCAATTTTATACTGCATACCATGTTCTAAAATCGTACCACACAAAATATATAGCATATCACCCAAAGCATCGGCCACTTCAACCAAGTCATTATTATTAGCAGCTTCTAAGTATTCTTCATTTTCTTCCTCCATCAAATCAAATCGAAGTTTTAGTTTTTGTTCTGATAATTTTGCAATGGGCTTATGATTTACACCCAATCCAAATGCTTCATGGAATGTTTGAACTGCATTTAATTTATTTTTCATGTTAATTTTACGTTTTCATAATTATACTTGCAGGTAATATTCGCATGATACAAGCAATTATTCGCCAACGTTTAGTGATAAACACCTTTTTCTTTTTTCGCTTAATAGCAGAATAAATCTGTTGAGTTGCTTTTTCTAAAGAAGCCATCCCAAAAGTATCTCCCAAAGCCATTTTTGTATCTACAAATCCCGGAGCAATATCAGTAACATAAATCTTTGCCTTGCTGCGTTTTGCCTTCATCCAAAGAGATTCTAAATAATTATTTTGAAATGCTTTTGAAGCAAAATAAGCTGGAACATGATGATTCCCTCTTATACCCGCTACCGAGGAAATTCCAACCAAATGTCCATATCCTTGTTTATGAAATAAATTATAGGAAAGTCCGTAAATTTTAACCGCTCCAATAACATTCACTTCCAAAGTTGGGAGTTCTTTTTCCCATTCTAAATTGTAATTTGGCTCACCAATACCTGAACTATAAATAATCAAATCCACTTGCCCCAATTCTTTTACCAACTCAAAAAACACCTTTTCTGACTCTTCTAATTGTTTTACATCATGCTTTTTAATGATGTGTTTTTTCGGATTTGACTCCTTGATCTCATTTAGTTTATCTTCACGTCTGCCTGTAATTGCAACTCTATATCCATCATCTACCAACAGTTTTGCTAGCGCCGCACCAATTCCAGAAGTTGCTCCAAAAACTATTGCATTCTTGCCCATTTGATTATAATTAATTTACATTTGCAGGCATAAATATAAATGAAATATGTTGTTTAGTACAGGTCAACTTGTTTTTGCTGCCATTTTTGCAATTGTTTTTATAGGATTTATGATATGGAGTTACAGAAAAGACATCAAACTTCACAAATTCTACTATAAAAATGTATGGATTGTAGCTTTAGGAATCTTTTTTACCATTGCCTTTTTTGCGTTCTTAACTTTTTGGTTGCACAAATAAAGAATCCTAAATTTTGAGTTTTAGGCTTCAGACCTTAAACATTTTCTAACTCATTCTCAACCATTACAATTTTATACAACTTATCGCTTGGGCGGATTCTGAATTTCAAAGGAATAGTAATAGAATCTCCACGTTGTGCCTTATCCCCTTTTTTATCATTTACAAACATCTCTTTAACTTCCATTTCTTTAGCTCCGGTAGTTGGACCAGTAATTAAAATCGTATCTCCAACCTTCAAATCAAATGCTTCCAATTTAAATTCACCAATATTTGCTTTCGGAAAAAAGTGAACTCCTTTACCAATATACACTTTTTTTTGTGTTGCATGTGAACCGGATCCTTTACTCCATTCGCCCAATCTTTGTCCGAGATAATAACCGTTCCAAAACCCACGATTATAGACCTTTTCCAATTCCTGCATCCATCCTATCACTTTTTCTTTGTTATAAGTACCATCTGCAAGACTATCAATAGCATCACGGTAAGATTTGATCACTCTTGCAACATATTCAGGTGAGCGTCCTCTACCTTCAATTTTTAAAACCTTGATTCCGGCATCAGCCACCTGATCTAAAAAGTCAATAGTACAAAGGTCTTTCGGTGACATGATATACTCATTATCAATTTCCATTTCAGTACCACTTTCCTGATCAATAACCGTGTATTTTTTACGACAATCCTGTTTGCATGCTCCACGATTTGCGCTGGAATTGTAATTATGTAAGCTCATATAACACTTACCAGAAACCGCCATGCATAGAGCTCCGTGACCAAATATTTCTATCTCCACCAATCTTCCTGAAGGCCCCTTTATTTGATCTTTTTCAATTTGATCGGTTATCTTTTTTACCTGACGTAAGCTCAATTCTCTGCTTAAAACAATCGTATCAGCAAACATGGCATAAAACTTTAAAGTTTCAATATTTGTAATATTGATCTGCGTTGAAATATGCACCTCCATACCTGCTTGACGAGCCATCGATATCACAGCCTGATCCATTACAATTATAGCAGAAATATTAGCTGATTTTGCCTTATTGATCAGTGTTTTAACAATGGTAAGGTCATGGTCATAAATAATAGTATTCAAAGTAAGATAGGTTCTGACATTTTTTTTAGAACACCGTTTAGAAATTTCAGGAAGATCTTCTAAGGTAAAATTAATAGAAGCTCTTGCCCTCATATTCAATTGCTCTACTCCAAAATATATTGAATCTGCACCATTATCTAATGCAGCCTGCAAAGATTCAAAATTACCTGCAGGAGCCATTAATTCTATTCTATTCATACTTTTCAATTCCATATTCTCTAATTAATTCCATCATTTTTAAGGAGCTGCGAAAGTACGATAAATTTAAACTACTACTAGCTACAAGCTGGCAGATTTGATTTCCGCCTTAAGGCGGCTTAAGCTACTCTCCATCAATCTTGAAATCTCCATCTTTATCTTCCATATCTTGTTTCTCAATATATTCCATTA
>JADGEA010000070.1 GCA_016744615.1 Flavobacteriaceae bacterium | reverse complement strand
TAATATACTCATATTTAGTTTATTAGTTTAATAAAATGCTACTTTTTTTATAAATCAAATGAAGTATTTATAAGCCTCTCAGACATGCGAAACTTGAGTCATATAATTGTTGAGGGCTTACAAGGAGAAACTTATGATGGAACAGGTAGTTTAGGATTTTGGTTAAGTGATATTTTAGTAAATCATCCAAACGGAAATATAACTTTAAATCAATCAGAGTTGAACAAATGGTTTTCGGCTCTAGATTCATTTCAAAAAAATCAACCTCAAAACTGTGGAGATATGTATTGTGCACCAATTGACAAACAATTAAAACCAAATGCAATAATTTCCTTATTAAATAAATATTTTAATTCTGATTGCAAATAAAACTTAACAAATATGAAAACGATACAGCTATTATTAGTAATAACATTATTAACTGGAATTCAAATAAATGCACAGGTTACGCCTATTGTAAAAACAGAAAATGGAAATCTTGTAAATTATTCCACAAAATTAAGAGATACGTATTACAATTTAGGTAAATCACAATCAGAAGAACTTAGAAAAAGAGTGGCAAATGAAGTTAAAATAATTGGAGGAAGTGTAACAGGTAATGATTTAGACGCTTGTTTTGGTACAACTAGGTTAAACAACTTTGTAGATTCAAAAGGATGGATTATGCCTATTTTATTTTTTGACCAAACAGGTAAGGTATATGCTGTTGAAATTATTATAGATAAAGAATATTTTACATTTACGGACAATGAAGTACAATGTATTTTAACAAGAATAATGAATGCAAAATTACAATTGGAGTTTAGTAATGGTTATTTTAATTTTTATTATAAAAATTCGGGTAAGTATAGACCTCAGTTAAGGTTTGTAAACCCACATGAAGAAGAGTATCCTGATTTAGATGAAGGTCAATACTAATAATTACATTGACTTTACCAGGTGACTACCAGTCACCCCGTGAATAGTTTAAAATTCAGGGTTTCACTCGATGTGAAACCCTGAATAAAGTAGTTTTCCAATTCATCAGATGACTCAAATCACTACGGTTATAAGTCATCTGATGAATCCTATGATAAATCAATTTTATGAATTTCCACTTCTAGTTTATCATTCTGTTCAACTCAATATTTGTATTTTTACAAAAAGTATAATAGATATTGAATAATTTCGATCAGATACAGCAAAAATTACATTACTTCATAAAGAAATACTATACCAATGAAATGATCAAAGGAAGTATTTTGTTTCTTTCTTTTGGTTTACTGTATTTGATATTTACCTTATTACTTGAATATTTTTTATGGTTAAAGCCATTTGCCAGAACCATTTTATTCTGGGTTTTTATATTGGTTGAAGTTGTTTTACTTGTTAAATTTATTTTAATCCCTTTATTTAAATTAATTGGTTTACAAAAAGGAATATCCTTAACCAAAGCTTCTCAAATTATTGGTATTTATTTTAAAGAAGTAGATGATAAGTTATTGAATGTTCTCCAGCTGAGTAAGAATGATGATCAATCAGAATTACTTTTGGCTAGCATTGAACAAAAATCAAAAGATATTCAACCAATTCCTTTTAAAAATGCTATTCATTTTTCGGATAATAAAAAATATTTAAAGTATTTAAGTATTCCGTTAATAATTATTTTTTTTAGTTTTTTTTCTGGTAGTGAAAATATCTTTACCAATAGTTTGGATAGGGTAGTGCATCATAAAATTTCATATATGCCGCCTGCGCCTTTTCATTTTATGATCAAGAATAAGAATCTACAGACCATTGAAGGAAAATCTTATCATTTACATATTACTACAGAGGGAGATACAAGTCCTGAACATATTGAAATTATTTTTAACGGACAGCGTTATTTTTTAAATAAAACAGAGGAAGGTTATTATACTTATTCATTTGATGCGCCCTATAAGGATATTAAATTTTTCTTAGAGGCAAATAAGGTAATCTCAAAAGACTTTTTGCTAAAAGTTATTCCTACTCCCAGGATATCAGATTTTGAGATGTATTTGAAGTATCCCTCATACATTAGTAAAGAACCCGAATTCATTCATAATACAGGGAATGCAAATATACCGGAAGGAACAAAGATAACCTGGATCATTTCTACTAAGAATACCAATACTCTAAACTTTGATATTTTAAACATAAAAAACACAAAGGTTACTAAAGATAAGTTTATTTTGAATAGTGAAGGAAAATATGAATTAAGTAAAACTGTTAATCAAAATATTGATTATCAAATAAATACTTCAAATAAAAATTTGAAAAAATTTGAAAATTTGAATTATGGTCTACGAATTATTAAAGATGAATACCCAAGTATTAAAGTAAAATCAGATATTGATTCTGTGACACGTGGTCCGGTACAGTTTATCGGACAAATAAGTGATGATTATGCTTTATCAAGATTACAGGTAACGGCAAAAAATGTTAAAAATAATAAACTTAATGTTTTTAATATTGATATAAAGAGAACTGATTTTGAAGAATTCTTTTATGTTTTTCCGAAGGGATTGGTATTGGAAGAAAACGCTTCCTATGAGATATTTTTTGATGTATTTGACAATGATGGAATACATGGTAAAAAGAAAACCAGATCAGGTATTTTTTATTATAGAAATAAATCAAAGAGTGAAATTGATGAAGAAATTTTAAAAGAACAAAAGCAAAATATTGAAGATCTTGAAAATACAACAAAAAACTCTCAAGAACTTCAAAAACAACTGGATGATTTTTCAAATAAAATTAAAACAAAAAAGAAAAGAGACTGGAATGATAAAAAGCAATTAGATGAATTTATAAAAAGACAAAAGAAGTATGAAGAAATGATGCAGAAGAACCGTGACAATTTATTAAAGAACCTGGAAGAAACGGATGATGAAAAGGATAGTAATTTAAAAGATAAAAAGGAAGAATTAAAAAAGCGTTTGGAAGAAGCCAAGGATTTGCAAAAAAAAGAGAAGCTTTTAAAAGAATTACAAGAACTTGCTGATAAATTAAAGAAAGAAGATCTTATTGAGAAAATTGATAAACTAAATGCACTAACTAAACAAGAAATAAGATCATTAGAGAGAATCCTCGAGCTTACCAAAAGATTTTATGTTGAAAAAAAGACAAATCAGATTATTGATAAATTAGATAAATTATCAAAAGAGCAGGAGGAATTAACCAAAGAGGAAGATGCCAATTTAAATAATCAAAAACAATTGAATAAGAAGTTTGATTCTATACAAAAAGATTTACAAGATTTGGAAGAACAAAATAAAAATTTAAAAGAACCGATGTCTTTGCCTAAAACTAAAGCTGATGAGCAATTGATTGAAATGGAAATGCAGAAGGCAACAAAAAAATTAGAAAACAGCGAAAACAATTCGGGAATAAATAATAAGAAGAACGCAAAAAAAGACCAAAAAGCCGCAGCTAAGAAAATGCAAGAATTAAGTCAGAAATTAAGAAGTCAATTAATGCAAATGGAAGCAGATAGCAGCGAAGAGAATATAAAAGATCTACAACAGATCCTTGAGAATCTTGTTATTTTTTCATTTGATCAGGAAGCCTTAATGCTTGGGTTAAAAGGGATAGATTCTAAGAATGCCAATTATCCTGATAAATTAAAAAAACAAGTAAAGTTAAAAGAATATTTTGAACATATAGATGATAGTTTGTATACGCTTTCTTTACGGCTGGTTAAGATAAGTGCAAGAATTCAAAAAGATCTTGCTGATGCCCATTATAATTTAAATAAATCACTTAAAAATATAAGTGACAATAGAATTGAAAAGGGAACAGCTAATCAACAATATACCATGACTGCTGCTAATAATCTGGCTGATCTTCTCTCTAATATTTTAAATAATTTGCAAAATCAAAAATCCGGTAAAGGAAAGGGAAAAGGGAAAAAAGGTGAGGGTGTAAGTTTACCTGATATCATTAAAAAGCAAGGTGAAATGATAAAGAAAATGGAGGAAGGAATGAAACCAGGAGATTCCAAACAAGGTAAAAGTAAAGAACAATTAACCAGCGAACAATACGAAATTTATAAAGAACAAAGTTTATTGAAAAGGCAACTGGAAGAGTTTTTAAAGAATAGTTCTAATGGAAAGGAAACTTCAAAAGCATTGATCAAAAAAATGGATGAGTTAGAAAAATTACTCCTTGAAAAGGGAATAAATAAGGAAACTATGGATCAAATGAAAAAACTAGAATACGAATTATTAAAGTTGGAAAAAGCCTCTTTTGATCAAAATAAAGATCATAAAAGAAAATCTGAATTCAACAAAAATAATTTTGATAACCGTCAGATCAAATTAATAAGCAATGATCAATTGTTTTTAAATGAAGATGAAATATTGATCAGAAAGAATTTTGACTTTCAACCTTTATATAAAATGAAAACTAAAAAGTATTTTCAAAATTTAAATTAACTAAAATATGATTATTTGTACAAGTATAAATAGCTTTGAGTTAGAGAATGAAGATCAGGTATCTGAATGGATTACATTTGTAATACATCAGGAGAATAGAGAGTTAGGTGAAATAAATTATATTTTTTGTGATGATTCCTACTTACTAGATATTAATATTAAAGAATTGAAACACAACACCTTAACGGATGTAATTAGTTTTGATTATTCGGTTGGAGATATTATTTCTGGAGATATATATATATCGACTGAAAGAGTAGATGAAAATGCTTTAGATCTCAATAATTTATTTAAAGATGAATTGAATAGAGTGATCGTTCATGGTGTGTTACATTATTGCGGCTATAAAGATAAAACGGATGAAGAAAAAATAGTGATGCGTTCTAAAGAAGATTATTACCTATCTTTGCGAACTTTTTAGAAAGAATATATAAATGTTCCACGTGGAACAAAACAGGTTAAGATGGGGTTATTTGAAGGGAAGTATGATGTAATTGTTATTGGCGGTGGACATGCAGGAAGTGAGGCAGCAGCAGCAGCAGCTAATTTAGGTGCGAAGACTTTGTTGGTTACAATGAGTTTGCAAAATATTGCCCAAATGAGTTGTAACCCAGCTATGGGTGGTATTGCAAAAGGACAAATTATACGAGAGATTGATGCTTTGGGTGGTTACAGTGGTATCATTACAGATAAAACAGCTATTCAGTTTAAAATGCTTAACAAGTCAAAAGGACCAGCAATGTGGAGTCCGAGAGCTCAAAGTGATCGAATGCGTTTTGCAGAAGAGTGGAGATTGCAATTAGAGCAAATTGATAATTTGGATCTTTATCAGGATGCTGTTAATGGATTGATCTTTGAAGAGGATAGAATTGTTGGTGTTAAAACTTTATTGGGATTAAATATCTATGCAAATAGTGTTATCGTTACAGCAGGAACTTTTTTAAATGGTAAAATACATATTGGTGATAAAACTTTTGGTGGAGGTAGAGCTGGAGAAAGTGCTTCAGTAGGAATAACCGAAGATCTTGTTGCAATTGGTTTTGAATCCGGTAGAATGAAAACAGGAACCCCTCCCAGAGTAGATGCAAATTCACTTGATTTTTCTAAAATGATTGAGCAGCCAGGAGATGACATTCCTTTAAAGTTTTCTTATTCTGATGTGACTTCTCACTTGAAAGAACAGCGATCATGTTATATGACATATACTTCTTTTGAAGTTCATGATCTGTTAAGAGAAGGTTTTGAAGATTCACCTATGTTTACGGGTCGAATACAAGGTGTTGGTCCTCGTTATTGTCCTTCAATTGAAGATAAAATAGATCGTTTTGCTACGAAAGAACGGCATCAATTATTTATAGAACCTGAAGGATGGCATACTACTGAAATCTATGTAAATGGTTTTTCTACTTCTTTACCACATAAAGTTCAATACAATGCATTAAAGAAAGTTGCTGGTTTCGAAAATGTAAAAATACTCCGTTTTGGTTATGCAATCGAATATGATTTCTTTCCTCCAACACAATTAAGGAACACATTAGAAACCAAAAAGATTGCAAATTTATACTTTGCTGGGCAGATCAATGGTACAACTGGTTATGAAGAAGCTGCGGCACAAGGATTAATGGCGGGAATTAATGCTGCTCTTAAAATTCAGAAAAAGGAAATATTCACTTTACAAAGAGATGAAGCGTATATTGGTGTTTTGATAGATGATCTGATAACAAAAGGAACAGATGAGCCATATAGAATGTTTACTTCAAGGGCTGAATACAGAACCTTGTTAAGACAAGATAATGCTGATTTGCGATTAACTCCTAAAGGGTTTAAAATTGGATTAGCTTCAAAAGAGCGGATGGATAGGGTTATAGAGAAACAATTAAAAACGGATTTATTTATTGATTTTTTAAGAAAAAAGAGTATCAAACCAGTAGATGCAAATCCTATTTTAGAAGATAATAAATCTGCTTTGGTTACACAATCCATGAAAATGTTTAAAATTGCCTCACGTCCGCAATTGGATTTTTCAGATGTTAGAAAGTTCCCTGGAGTGGAGGAATTTATTCTTAAGAATAATATAGATAATGAGGTGATAGAACAAACAGAGATTCATGTAAAATATTCTGGATATATTGAAAAAGAAAAGAATAGTGCAGACAAGTTATTGCGATTGGAAAACATAAAGATTCCTGCTAATTTTGATTATCAAAAAATTCAATCAATATCCTTTGAGGCCAGGGAAAAGTTAACCAAGATCCAGCCAACTACGATTTCACAAGCAAGTAGAATATCAGGTGTTTCGCCAAGTGATGTTTCTGTTCTTTTGGTCTATATGGGGAGATAATTATATTTGTTCCACGTGAAACATTTTTTTATTTTTTCAACTAAAAATTTACATTTAAGAGATAGACTTAATCGTTTGTTTAAAAAACTTGATAGAGGATATGAAGTATATAGAAGGAATTATTATTTTATAAATGAAAAATAAAAAAAGTAAATATTTAGCCTGTGTAGATTTTACAGTAAGCAATGAAAAATTTGATCTACTTCTGGATAAAGAACTAGATATGCTCATTACTTCTCCGCAACCAAGAGCAGAAGATTTGGGAAGGTATTATGAAAGTGAAGATTATATTTCGCATACCGATTCAAAAAGTTCCATATTTGATAAAGTTTATCAATTTGTAAAGAACTATACCATCAAACAAAAACTTCAATTAATCAATTCACTCCAATCAGAAGAGAAGAAAATTTTGGATATTGGATGCGGAACGGGTGATTTTTTAACTTTTTGCAAACAGAACGATTGGAATATAACAGGAGTTGAACCAAACAAGCAGGCAAGGAATTTGGCTTCTGTAAAAATAAATAGCAAAGTAAATAGAACTGTTATATTTGAAAGCATTGATAGTTTGATAAAGAATAACACAGAAAAATATGATGTTATTACTATGTGGCATGTATTGGAACACGTTCCTAATCTTGAGGAATATATTTCCTATTTAAAACAATTACTTAAGCAAAACGGAACTTTGGTGATTGCTGTTCCAAACTATAAAAGTTATGACGCAAATCACTATGGTAAATTTTGGGCTGCTTTTGACGTGCCTCGTCACCTTTGGCATTTTTCAAAAAAATCGATTCAAAAAATATTTTTAAAATTTGATTTTGAACTGGTAAAAACAGTGCCAATGAAATTTGATTCCTATTATGTTAGTTTGTTATCGGAGAAATACAAATCAGGATCTTCAAATCCATTTAAGGCATTTTACATTGGTCTTGTGTCAAATTTAAAAGCAAAGAGTTCAAAAGAGTATTCTTCTCTGATCTATATGCTAAAAAACACAGAATAATCATTTTAAACACATTTTAAAGCGCTTTAAAAACTATTTGTATTTGTGTAAGTGTTTTTTTTAATTATTGCTTAAATGTTATAAAAAGAACTTATTCATTATAAATTATTTTTATTACTAATAATACATGTATAATTAATTGTTATAATACAATTAATCAGAACATTGCTTGATTAGTCATTAGCTTTTTTTTACATTTGCCGCTAAATTTTAATAAAAAAATAATGAAAAGAATAATTATTGCAATGGGATTGGTTTTAATGCTAACTTCATGTAACCAAACTAAAATTGCATATGTAAATGTTGACGAAGTTTTAAAAGAATATGAGGGATTGAAAAATGCAGAGAATTCGATGAGAGAGAAATCTGATAAAATTATGGCAGAGCTTGAGCCAATGATGAGGGAGTTTCAATTAAAAGTACAAGATTTTCAAAAAGAATCTTCTGGTTTATCTGCTAAAGTAAAAGCTCAAAGAGAACAACAATTGATGCAAGAGCAGCAAAGCTTACAGCAACGTCAGCAAATGGTACAACAACAAGTACAACAGGAAAGTCAGCAATTATATATTGAAATGGATAAAAAAATAGATTCTTTAATTGCTATTTATGCAAAATCTAATAGTTATTCATTCATTTTAGGAACTTCTCCTCAAACAAAATCAGTTGTATATGGTGATGAAACGTCAAATATAACGGATCAGGTTATTGAGTCTATAAATAAATCATATGATTCTAAGGAATCAAATTCTATTGACCCAGTAAAAAAAGATAGTGCTGTTGTAAAATAAATCAACACAATTTAAAGAAGGAAGTCCAATTGAAAAATTGGACTTTTTTTATGCTCTATTTTCAAGAATATAATCTTTAAAATATTTTTAAATGAATATAATTTTATTTGTCTTTTAGCGTTATTAACACACTGTTGATAAGTTTTTATCAAAGATTTAGTTGAAATAAATCCTTAATTAAAGAAAAGGAAAACAACATAAATTAGATATAAAAAGCTAATAAACAATATATTATAAAAAATTTATTATGAAAAGGGGAATCGCATTAATCTTATTATTTGTTAGCTTTTTTTATGGCTACAGTCAATCCACAGCTAATTACAAAATTAAATTTTTAGAGGTAAATAAAAACAATTCCGATTATGGAGTTGCAATATTAGATGAGAACAAGCTGATCTTTACTTCGGCTGATGAACTTGAAAAAGGAGCAAAAAAAAATTACAATCCACGTAAAGAATTATTTATTGGAGACATTAATCATGATGGAGAAATATTTAATATTGAACGTGTAACCAAAAAAGAAAACAATAAATTTAATACAACAGGTATTGCTTATACCAGTGATTTTAAAACTGTTTATTTTAGTAGAAATAAGTATTTAAGAAAACGGTCTAAACAAAGATTACCAAAAAATCAAAGACTGGAATTATACAAAGCAGATGTTGACAGTGAAGGAAACTGGATCAATATTCAATTATTACCATTCAATAAAGGGAAGATCTCAACAGGTCACCCTGTATTAAGTAAAGACAATAAAAAGCTTTATTTTGTGTCTGACAGGTTGCCATCTCAAGGGAAAACAGATATTTTTTATGTTGATATTTTAGGAGATGGAAAATATGGCGTGCCACAAAATTTAGGTCAAAATGTAAATACATCAGGAACTGAAACAACGCCATTTTTAGCAAATGGAAGTATATTATACTTTTCATCAGATGGTCATCAAGGTGATGGAAATTTGGATGTTTTTGCTGTTGAATTATATGATGATGCCACATCTGAAGTTTATCATTTAGCATCTCCTATTAATAGTATCAATGATGATTTTGCTTATATCGTTAATAAGGATAACAATCAGGGTTTCTTTACTTCTAATAGATTACAAGGTAAAGGTTATAATGATCTGTATTCATTTATTTTAGAAGCTGATGTTCGTCCGGGTGAATGTTTTATTTCAGTTGATGGTAAAGTAAAAGATAAAGACACAAAGGAAATTATTCCTGGTGCAACTGTTGAACTTTATGATCTTGATGGATCTTTGGTACAATCTTCAACTACATTTGATGATGGTACTTATAACTTTACTGTGTCATGTGCCAACGAGTATAAGTTAGTAGCATCCAATAAAGAATACAAGAATGATATTAAAATAATAGAGATCTTAGAAGAGAATTATCACAAAGCTTTACACGCCAATTTACATTTAAGTAAAATTCATGTGGAGAAGAAAGAAATGAAATCTTTACAACCAATTTATTTTGAATTTGATAAAGCTTTTATTACCGATGCAGCAGCGGGAGAAATGGATAGAATTTCCAAAGTAATGAAAGATAATCCAAACTTAATAATTGAAGCATCAGCATTTACAGATTCTCAGGGATCAGGTGCTTATAATCTGCAATTATCAAAAAGGAGAGCAACTGCAGCAGTTAAGTATTTAAGATCAAAAGGAATTGATGCACAAAGAATAAGATCAAGAGGATATGGTGAAGAAAAGTTGGTTAATGAATGTGTAAATGGTGTTGAATGTGATGAGAGTAAACATCAAATGAACAGAAGAACAGAATTTAATTTTGTGAATATTCAGGCAAGCAGAAATGATAAGGTAAAAGCGGTTACCCGAAAAACATATATTGCAAGCAATGCAACTTCAGAGTTGAATGGAAAAAAGAAAAAGAAAAAAGCAAAAGCAGAAAAGACAAATAAAAGAAAGGGATCAAAAAGAAGAAGCAGAATCACTTCTCCAAAAATTAGGTATGCAGCTGTTGATGCGTCTGTAAAGGAAGAAAGTAAGAGCAAATCAATTCAAAGTAGTACAATAGTACAAAATGAAATCAAAAGTGAAGACAAAAAGCAAAAAACAGTTATTGCCAATACTAATAAAAAGGAAGAGAATAACAAAGCTCTAAATTTTATTGAAGAAGAAAAGTTTAAAATGATCGATAAATATGTTGCATTGGAAAAGAAATTTGAAATTGCAATTACAGAGCATGAAGAGACATCAGTTTCTTTAAAAAGTGAAAAACAAAAAATTGCTGAGTACAAAAATAAAATTGAAAATGCGAAAGAGATTGGATGGTCTAATATTATTGAATATAAAAACAATTTAATCCAGTTCAATAAAAAATATAACAAATTGACCAATCCAAATCAAGGTTCATCAAATGGTGAAATCATAATAATCGGAGAGTATAATCCAACCTCAGGAGTTAGAATGGAAAATGGTAAGATTATTGAACAAATCAAACCTATAAATGATTTTAAAAGAAGTAGCAAGTTAACAGAAAATGATGTAAAAGATAAAGAGATTTTAGAAGAGAACCTAAGAATAACCAATGTTGAAATAGTAGCAATGCGAATGAATTCAAGAGGAAAGTATTCTGAAACACATAATGCTAAGAAAACAGATCTGATAAAGATCAAATTCAAACTTTTAAAGAACAGCAAAATTGCATCTGGTCCAAAAGAAGCACATATAGTAATGCAAAAACCGAATGGAGGAGTTGCACAGGCCAAAGGAATTTTTACAACAAAGGAAGAGAATATTGAAACAAAATATACCGATCAATCTGTCATTAATTACAATAAAAATGATATAGATGTGGTATTGTATATCCAAAGAAAAGGAAACAATTATAAAAAAGGAATTTATCCAATAAAACTTTTTTTAGAAGGACAACTGGTTGCTGTTTCAAATCTTGATTTGCAACAGAATTTATAAATAAATAGTTTAGTTTATATGGTTAAGGCTCCGGATTTATTTCTGGAGCCTTTTTTATTGCATTAAAAACAATCCAAAAACTGTAAGTATAAAATATACGGTAATCAACATGGCGCCACTGTAATCTTTGGCAATTCTTTGACCAATCATTAAACCAAGTAAAGTAATTGCTGCTATTACTAAACCATAATAACCAAATGCCTTATCATTAAATTGAATCAAATTATATATTCCGATAAGTGAAAGGGTAACCGTTATTACCTCCATAAAAATAACAAGCAAAAGAGATGGAGGAATAAATTTTTCCATAAATGTATTTTTAAAATGAGATTGGTAATAATCAATACTTTGTTTCCACTGAAATATTTTTTCCATAGCGGAATATAAAAAAGTTATGATGATGTAAATTAGTATAAGTATTTGAGCCGTATATTCCATGGAGATATGTATAGATAATTGTATTGCTACATCAAAATTAAGGCTATTCTTTTATTTTGTATACAGATTTTCCATTTCACTTTAAATAAATATCTTTGAAAAAAAATAACTATGTTACTTTTTGTAAAAAAAGAACTCTTTTTATCTCAAGGATTGCTATTGATGTTGTTTGGACAGATCTTATTTGGGCAAACAGATTTTAGTGATAAATGGGAAGATTTTTATTCCTATAACAATGTAAAAGATTTTATAAAGATCAATCATATTATTTATGCAATAGCTGATAATGCTGCATTTGTATACAATATTGAAACAGATGAGATCAATAAGATATCTTCTGTTCATGGTCTTTCAGGAAAAGAAACAACCAGTATTTTTTATAGTGAAAACACCAAAAAATTTATAATTGGTTATCAGTCGGGTTTGATAGAAGTAATTGATGAGAGAGGAAAAATAACCATTGCAAATGATATAGAACGTTTAGATATTACCGGACAAAAACAGATCAATCATATATCAGAATTTGAGAATAATTTATATCTATCCACTCCTTTCGGAATTGTACAATACGATATTGAAAACTTAAATTTTGGGGACACCTATTATATTGGTGATAATTCAAGCGCTGTTTTTGTTAATCAAACGGCAATTATTGATGAGATTATTTATGCGGCAACAGAAAATGGAATTTATTCAGCCGATCTTCGTAATCCGAATTTAATAGATTTTAACAACTGGTATCATTCCCAAAACGGAAATTTTAAGACAATTAGTGCTTTTAATAACAAAGTGTATACAGCAAGAGATAAAATTTTATATGAAGTATCGGGCACTAGTTTAAAACCCATAAGATCTTTTTCTCAACCTATTCTTAACCTAAAAGCTTCTTCTGCTTATTTAACTATATCTACTTTGAATAATGCAATTGTTTTGAATTCATCTCTAAATCAGATATTTGTTGCAAATCCTCAAAATAATTATAATTTCTCATTACATACTGCTTTCGCGGATGAAGAGCAGGTATATTTGGCAACTACAGCTTTTGGAATTTTGCAAACAGATTTTTCAAGTTCTCCATATACAGAAATTCATCCGGTGGGGCCAACATCTAACCAAGTATTTTCAATAACGGCTCAAAACAATAATTTATGGGTAGTTTATGGGGGCTATAATACGTCTTTTGTACCTATGGGAAAACATTTTGGTTTCTCTCATTTCAATAGCACTTTAGAAGAAAAAGAGCAATGGGTAAATATCAAATACAATGGTAATTATCCAGCAAAAGACCTGGTTCATGTAACTATAGACCCTACAATGGAAAATAAAGTTTACATAAGTTCTTTTGCACAAAGTGATGCACCTCCATTTAAAGATGCAGGCGGAATGTTGGTTGTTGAAAATAATGAAATCACGGCTTTTTTTAATGATACAAACAGCGAACTGGAGGATCTGGCACCCAATAATCCAAACTATAAAAGTATTAGGATCAACGGAACTAATTTTGATAACCAGAATAATTTGTGGGTTACCAATTCTTTGGTTCCTGATGGATTAAAAAAAATGAATCCGAATGGAGCATGGACTAGTTTTGATTTGAGTTCGATCATGATAAATTTGAATCAGGGAGAATTGACAGAATTAGAAATTGATGGAGCAGGAAGTGTTTGGATGGGATCAAGAAGAAACGGTGTTTTGGTTTTTAACGAAACCGAAAATAGAAAAAAAGCATTGATTACTGAGGCAACAAAAGGATCTTTACCAGATCTAAATGTTCGCACGTTGGTAGTTGACAGAAACAATAGGATTTGGATAGGTACACAAAAAGGGTTGGTAGTTTTTTCAAATGCAGAAGGTATTTTTGATGCTTCTATTTACGATGCATATCCTGTAATAATAGAAGATGATGGAGTACCTAAAAAGTTATTAGGTGAACAGCCTATCAGTTCTATTGCTATTGATGGTGCAGAAAATAAATGGTTTGGAACCGATACAGGTGGTGTACTTGGCACGACACCATCAGGAGACGAAACCTTGTTTAATTTTAATAAAGATAATTCTCCTTTACCATCTAACAGAATTTTAAAAATAAGAGTTGACAATTCAAACGGAAAAGTGTTTTTTGCAACAGATAAAGGAATTGTTGCATTTAATAATAACGTTGCTCCTTTTGGAGATGAACTAGGTGAAGTGTATGCTTATCCAAATCCAGTGAAAAAGGAACATGAATTTGTAACTATTGATGGTAGAAACGGAACACATTTGCCTCGTGGAACCAATGTCAAAATTTTAGATACAGCTGGGAGATTGGTGTATGAAACCAATGTTGAAATAGGTCAAGAAATCAAAGGAGGGAAAGTTATTTGGGATAAAACCAATCTTGCCGGAAGAAAAGTTGCATCTGGAGTTTATATTGTGTTACTAACAAGACCTGATAAATCAGAAACTTCTTCCACTAAAATTGCTATTATCAATTAGTAAAAAATGATCATAAAAATGAAAGCAATTGTTTTAACTTCCATCAAGTATGGTGATGCTGATCTCATTGTAAAATGCTATACAGAAGAAGGCCTAAAGACTTATTTGATCAAAAGAATATTTAAGTCAAAAACCAAAAAATATGGCAGTAAATCAAAACAGATAAATATTGCTTATTTTCAGTCACTTACCCAATTAAACCTTACGGCCAATCACAATAATAAAGGAAATTTAAACAGTATTCGGGAAGTAGGAATATCTTATTTATATCAAAGTTTGGCAACTGATATTTTAAAACAATCTGTTGCATTATTTTTGGCTGAAGTGCTAAGCTTTACTTTAAAAGAAGAAGAAAAGAATGAAATACTTTTTCAATATATTGAAACCTCTTTAATCTGGTTAGATAACCATAGCCATACGGCAAACTTTCACTTACTTTTTTTATTAAATTTAACTAAGTATTTAGGCTTTTACCCAGAAGTTAAAGACCTTAATCTTCATTATTTTAACCTTTCAGAAGGAGTTTTTACAAATAATAAGCCTTTAACAGATTATGTAGCAGGCGAAAAACTAATTTTATTAAAGTCATTATTCGGCATAAATTTTGATACTATTGAACGGTTACAGTTAAATGCTAAAACACGTGTTGTTTTATTAGAAATTTTACTCCATTATTACAAGTTACATATACCGGGGTTTAAAACACCAAAATCATTACATGTATTAAAAAATGTCTTTGAATGAAGTTTATTAGTGTTATCATTTTACTTTTTATAGGGCAAATATCCTTTGCTCAGATATGTATTATAGTTGATAAAGACTCAGAGTTTCCAATACATAATGTTCTCATTAACAGTGAAGATAATAGTATACGTGTTGTATCTGATAAAAATGGAAAAGTAGATCTGAGTGTTTTTCCAGAAATGGAATTGCTCACTTTTACCCATGTTAGCTATGTTGAATTTGAAGTTCTTAAAAAGCAGATAACTAAGGATAAAACAACAATTTATTTACAGTTTAAATCTGAATTATTAAGTGAGGTATTCCTTTCGGCAACCAAAGGAAAAGAAGACATTTCACGAATTGCAGAACAGATCGCCATTTTCTCTTATAAAGACATTCAAAATTCTACACCACAAACCTCAGCAGATATGCTGGCTAGTATTCCTGGTGTTAAGGTGCAAAAAACACAGTTTGGTGGAGGTAGCCCTGTTTTAAGAGGTATGGAAGCCAATAGGATATTATTGGTGATTGATGGTGTAAGAATGAATAATGCTATTTATAGAAAAGGGCATTTGCAAAATTCAATTACGGTATCACCAAGTGTTTTAGAGAAAACGGAAGTTATTTTTGGACCATCATCCGTAATTTACGGATCAGATGCCTTAGGCGGAGTAATTCACTATTACACTAGAAACCCGATGACAAGTGAAAAACGAGTGGTGAATACTGATTTTTTATCTCGGTTTAGTACCGTAAATCAAGAAGTTGCTTTACAAGCTGGAATTGAATTGCAAATGAAAAAATTCGCTTCCTATACCAGTATATCGCATAGTAAGTTTGGTGATCTAAAAATGGGAGAGAACAGAAGACATGGTTTTGACCAATGGGGGCTACAGCATGAATATTCCAATAACACAAATACATTCTATAGTGATCATCCGGTGAAAAATTCCGACCCTAATCTGCAAAGAAATGTAGGTTTTGATCAAACAGATATATTACAAAAAGTATTTGTTCCGCTAAGTAAAAAAAGCGACCTTATGTTTAATTTACAATACAGCACTTCAACAGATATCAACAGGTTTGATAAATTAATGGAAAGGAGTGATGATCAATTGAAATATGCGGAATGGTATTATGGGCCTCAAGACAGGTTGTTACTTTCTACGCAGTTAAATTTAGATCTGCATAAAAAATGGTTGAATACAGGAACCGTGACCATGGCTTTTCAAAATATCAAAGAATCCAGAATTGATAGGAAATTTAATAGCTTTAATAGAGCTTCCAAATTTGAAAAAGTACAAGTGTATAGTTTAAATGGAGATTTTTCAACCAATTTAAGAAACAGGAAAAACAGGAATTTCGGTTATGGTTTTGAAATTGCTTACAATGATGTTGGTTCCAGATCAAAAGGAGAGGTATTAGAGGTCAAGGGTAATGATATTATAGGAATTTCAGATACTTATGTGGTGCAAACCCGTTATCCTGATGGAGGAAGCAGTTATTTAAGCTCGGCTATTTATGCAGATTACAGACAGGATATTAGTAAAAGATCAACCTTAAATACCGGGATTAGATTAACAAATACGGTATTGCAGGCAGAATGGATTGATGAAACCTATATCACATTGCCTGATATGGATATCACTTTAACAAATACAGCTATTACATTAACAGCAGGTTATGTTTTTAAACCAAATAAAGATTGGCAGCTCAATGCGGTATTTTCATCCGGATTTCGTTCTCCAAATATAGATGATATTGGTAAGATAAGAGAGAAAAGAGGAATAGTTACAGTGCCAAATACAGATCTGCAACCTGAATATGCATATAATTTTGAAGGAGGAATTTTAAAATATTTTAGTGATAAAAATTACTATTTCGGATTTACAACTTATTATACTTTGTTGAATAATTATATCGTACGTGCTCCTTACCTTTTAAATGGAAGTTCTACTATTATTTATGATGGAGAAGAGATGAATATTGTTGCTAATGTAAATAAGGATAACGCCTATATTATTGGTGGAACTGCAACTTTTAAAGGAAATTTAACCGATAGGTTTCAAACAAAAGCAGCAATAACCTATACCAAAGGAAAGGCCTATGATACCAATGAACCTCTATCATCTATTCCTCCATTATTTGGTAGTTTTGATATAAATTACAACCATAACAAATTTGAAACTGGATTAAATTTTATTTTTAACACAAGAAAAAAACTGGAAGATTATAATCTTTCTGAAGGGATAGATAATATTGAAGAAACCCCATTTATGATAGAAAAGGATGCTTATTATGGCACTCCTTCATGGCAAATCTTAAATTTTTACTCTCGTTATAAAGTCACAAAAAATATTGATTTTTTACTTAATATTGATAATATTTTTGACCAACATTATAAAGAATTTGCCTCAGGCATCAGTGCTCCTGGCAGAAATTTTTCCTTTACTATTTTAGGTAGTTTTTAGTATCAAAAACCTACAATAAAAATAAAATACATTCTCTATTCAACAGCGCGTAACCAAGCCTCTGCCATTAATTGTGCACCTGGCATTGCAGGGTGAACTCCATCAGCAGTCCAGTAGGTTGCAGGAGCATATGTAATCGCCTCATCATAAACCTTTTGAAAAGGAACCCATATCGTATTAAATTCCTTGGCAATACTATGTGCTGCTGCCTGATATTCTTTCATGGGTTTTGCCCAAGATTCATCTACAGCACTTGTATTTAATACATAAAAAGGTTCACAAATAACAAGTTTTACATTAGGCAATATTTTTTTAGTGCGTTCGAGTAGTTTTCTGTAATCATTCGTATAAACCTCCACCGTTCCGTTGTATTTGCCATTTCTAAAATGCCAATAATCATTCACTCCAATCAAAATACTTAAGATATCTGGTTTTAGATCAAGACAATCTTTCTCCCAACGATCAGATAATTGATATACCTTATTTCCGCTAATTCCACGATTATAGATTTTAAGGTCTTTTTTAGGAAATTCATTTAATAAAGAAGAAGCCGCTAAAAAAGCATACCCACTACCAAAAGAACGTGAATTGTTTGCGAGCTCTTTTTTTCTTTCACGACCTGCATCTGTAATGGAGTCACCTTGAAAAAGAATAGTATCTCCTTTATGGAAAATAGAATTCTTTTTATTAGAAGTTTTGGTATCAGAAGCAATGCATGAAGAAGCAATTGCAGGAATACTTGTCAAAGCAGTTGCTCCAATAACAGATCTTGTTAAAAAATTTCGTCTGGTTAAGGTCATATGTAAATCTTTAAAAAAATGAATGAATTTCAAAGATAGTTATTTATTGCTATTAGTTATATAGTTAATGAATTATAAAGCTAGACTCGAATAGTTATTTTCTTTTAAACTAGCTTTGCAAACGAAAGCGATATTTTTATGAAGAAATATATATTAGTAACATTTGTAATTGCGGGATTCATATTGAACTCGTGTAAACCAAATTTTAAACACCTTCAAAAAGAAGAGAGTAGCTATGATATAACAACCGAATCTCAATTACAAGACAGAGATTACGTTAAAAAAATTGAAGATCTTTATGATTCAGGTATAGAGGGAAATTTTATAGGGAAAGCAGATATAAATATTTATTTCAAAATATTTAAACAGCCTAAAAAGGAAAAAGCTGCGATTTTGATCTCATCAGGAAGAACTGAGGCAGCAATCAAATATAAAGAGTTGATATTTGATCTTTATAATAATGGTTATTCCATTTATATTCATGATCATAGGGGGCAAGGACTTTCAGGAAGAATGACGGAGAACTATGATATGGGTTATATAGATGATTTTCAGTTTTATGTTGATGACATGAAATACTTTTATGATAATTACCTTAAGCCTAAAAAACATAAGAAAATATTTCTATTAGCTCATTCTATGGGCGGAGCTGTTGGATTGACTTATCTGGAACAATATCCAAATGATTTTAACGCTGCCGCATTTTCATCACCAATGCTGGGTTTAACACCTCCTATTTGTGGAGCTGTTAAATTACTTAGCCATCCCCCGTTTTTTTAGTTGAACATTATATTTAGTTGTCCATCATTTATATCAGAGGGTGTCTTTATTATATTTTGTCTTGTTCTTGTTG
>JADGEA010000550.1 GCA_016744615.1 Flavobacteriaceae bacterium | reverse complement strand
GATTCTACATTAAGAATAATGTCACAAGATTCGTTATTTAAGCTAAGTTTTTGTGCATCACCGTGTGTAAAGCTTAAATTGTCTTGTGTATAATGTTTGTTACAAAAAGTAATGGCACGTTTATCTAATTCAACTCCAATTGCTGATTTTGGTTTAAACGTTTTTGTTAAAAAGTTTAAACCACCACCACGACCACTACCTATTTCTACGATGTCTTTATCTTTAATAGATACGTCTGATGAAAAGTGAGAGTAAAGTTGAATAGAATACCTGTTTATTTCGTCTTTTTGCTCTAAAGTCATTTTTTGATCTTCACTGCTATAACCGTAATTCATAAACAAAACTTCAGCTTTTTTATCTACTTTGTTTACGTAGAAATACCAAATCTTAAATAAACTCTCACGAAAATTAAACTTTATATTACTCATATATTTTATTTGTTTTCTCCTTGTTGATAAACTTGATCACGTATTTTTTGAGCCCATTCCGTATTAGTAGCTGTTTTGTCTAAGGAGCTATGTGGTATTGGTTTTCCGATAGTAACTCTTATTGTTTTATTTCTTTTTTTAAACATTTCGCTGGGTAGAAGCATTAACTCTATGTTTTGATCAATTCCAAACCATTGTCTAATTCTATAAATTGAATAAAATAAGTTTGAATTTTTTCCATGAATATAAAATGGAACGATATCTCTTTTGTGTTGTATCGCTTTTTTTACAAAGCTTTTTTGCCAAACATCATCTTTAACTTTTCCTGCAGTAATTCTGGATACTGCACCAGCCGGAAAATGAGTGATGGGCATATTACTTTCATAGGTTTTTTCTAAGGCTGTAATGTGATCTTTTGATGATTGTCCATACACATTCACAGATATAATAAAAGGCTCTAATTGTGGTATAAAACCAAAAGCATCATTTGCAATAGCTTTTAAATGGCCATATTTATTGTTTACAATGGAGGTAAGTATTAAACCGTCTATAATTCCAAATGGGTGATTGGATGCAAAGAAACATTTTTCATTGTCGGGTAGGTTTTCTAACCCTTCAATTTCTAGCGTGATA
>JADGEA010000069.1 GCA_016744615.1 Flavobacteriaceae bacterium | reverse complement strand
TACTTTAAATAGAATTACTCTATTTGCTTTAGTTTTTGTGGTTGGTATTGTAGTTGACGATAGTATAATTATTGCTGAAAATATGCACCGGCATTTCAAGATGAAACGATTGCCATTTAAACAAGCTGCTATTTTTGCCATTAATGAAGTAGGAAATCCAACCATTTTAGCAACCTTTACAGTAATTGCGGCAATTTTACCTATGGCATTCGTATCTGGTATGATGGGCCCTTATATGAGTCCGATGCCTATTGGAGCTTCTATTGCTATGATATTATCTTTATTTATTGCACTAACCGTTACTCCATATTTAGGATATCATTTATTAAGAGAAAAAGACACTCAAAAACATAAAGAAGAGGAAGGTCTGGAAACTGGATTCATCTATAAATTTTATAAAAAAATAGAAGAACCATTATTAAACAATTCTAAAAAACGTTGGGTATTTTTAGGGATAACTGTGGTATTATTAATGGGTTCAATGTTATTGTTCTTCACCAAATCGGTTGCTGTTAAAATGTTACCGTTTGATAATAAAAATGAGTTCCAAATTGTAATTGATATGCCCGAAGGAACTACTTTAGAAAGAACTGCTTTAGTAACAAAAGAAATTTCTCAACATTTAGCTAAAGAACCAGAAGTTGTTGATTACCAAAATTATATAGGAACATCTGCACCAATTACTTTTAATGGGCTAGTTCGTCACTATGACTTGAGAGGAGGTAGCAATATGGCAGATATTCAGGTAAATTTAACACATAAAGAACATAGAAGTTTACAAAGTCATGATATTGCAAAATCGGTTAGACCCGAATTACAACGCATTGGTGAAAAATATGGTGCCAATGTAAAAATTGTTGAAGTACCTCCAGGGCCTCCTGTGCTTTCCACTATAGTTGCAGAAATATATGGGCCAGATTATGATAAACAAATAGAAGTTGCAAATCAGGTTAAAAATATTTTAGAAAACACAGATGATATTGTGGATATTGATTGGATGGTTGAAGCAGATCAAACCGATTACAAATTAGAAGTTGACAGAGAAAAAGCAATGCTTAATGGTATTGCTCCTCAACAAATTGTAGCTGCTTTAACAACTATTTTAAGTGAGTTTCCTATATCAAATTTATATGATGAAACTGCACATGAAAGTATTGGAATTGTTTTATCGTTAGATGATAGTGAAAAAAGTTCTTTACAAGATATCAAAAATATCAAAATAAAATCAAGTAGAGGTATGATGATTCCTGTAAGTGATTTGGTTGAAGTAAAAACAGATACTTTACAAAAAACCATTTATAGAAAAGATCAAAAAAGTGTAGTTTATATTACTGCTGACATGGCAGGTGCTTTGGAAAGTCCGGTTTATGCAATATTAGGAATGGAAGAAAAACTTCAAAAAATGGACTTACCAAAAGGTTATAAGCTAAATGAATTATATCTAGAACAACCTACTGATGAAAGTGATTTTACAGTGAAATGGGATGGTGAATGGCAAATTACTCTTGAAGTATTTAGAGATTTAGGCGTGGCCTTTTTAGTTGTGATAGTTATTATTTATATGTTAATTGTAGGTTGGTTTCAGAACTTTAAAACACCTATCGTAATGATGGCTGCAATTCCATTATCATTAATTGGAATTATTCTTGGGCATTGGTTATTTGGAGCCTTTTTTACGGCGACTTCATTTATTGGAATGATTGCACTTGCAGGTGTAATGGTTAGAAATTCAATTTTGATCATTGATTTTATTGAAATTAGACTGAATGACGGTGTTCCATTAAAACAAGCTATTATTGAAGCTGGTGCGGTACGTACAACCCCTATTTTGTTAACAACGGGAGCTGTAGTTATTGGAGCATCTATTATATTATTTGATCCAATATTTCAAGGATTGGCAATTTCTTTAGTAGCTGGAGCAATCGTGTCAACAGTACTAACATTAATAGTTGTTCCATTACTTTATTATATGGTAGAAAAACATAAATATGAAGATAAAACTTCAGAAGAGGAAAATATCTCTATTGACAATGAATAAATTTATCACAACAATTATTGGAATAAGGAACCCATTATAATTTATAAATTAATATCTTTAACTAATAAAAAAACAAATGAAACTATTAATCATTACATCAATAAAGGCTTTTAAAAAAGAAATCAAGGATATTCTTAAAGATGCAGAAGTAAAAACTTATAGTTATAAAGATGTTATAGGATTTAGGGATGCTTCAAAATTAGGTATACAAGAAAATTGGTTTGCCAATCAAATGAATGAAGGAGAAGCTATTTTTTTCTATGCATTTGTAAAAAAAGAAAACGTAGATATTGTATTTGATAAAGTTACTGCATTCAACGAAAAACAGGAAACTTCATCGACAATTCATGTTGCTGTATTAAATATTGAAAGATCAATTTAATCTTATAATGCGGTTGCATATTTTTTAACTAAAACATAATTAAACAAATAAAATGGTAGATAAATATATAAAAGGTATTGCAGGATTCTTTATTTTACTTAGCCTATTATTAGCACATTATATAAATCCTAATTGGCTGTGGTTTACTGTATTTATTGGAGCTAACCTATTACAATCTGCATTTACAAATTGGTGTATGTTGGGAATAATTTTAAAGAAATTGGGAGTAAAGTAATTCCGTATTAACATTATATTTAAACCTACCTGTAAAATAAGCAGATAGGTTTTTATTGTTTTAATAGCTACTTAAAATCATTATTTTTATTTTTGAACAAATAATTAAAAATGAATATTCTTATAATTCCTGATAAATTTAAAGATTCATTATCTGCTGGTGAAGTAATTAATGCAATTTCAAAAGGAATTCTTAAACATAATAAATCACATAAAATATACTCAATAACTGCTTCTGATGGTGGTGATGGATTTTTAGAAGCAATATCACAAGTATACCCTGATTTTGAAAAAATTCAAACAATAACAGTAAACCCTTTAGGGAAAAACATAACTTCTGACTATCTATTCGATTCTAAAAGTCAAAATGCCTATATAGAATTAGCCAAATCTTCTGGTCTATCGTTATTAAAAGAGGAAGAACGTAATTGCAATAAAACATCAACTTACGGTACAGGAATACAAGTAAAACATGCCATACAAAAAGGTGCGAAAAACATTTATATCGGATTAGGTGGCAGTGCAACAAATGATGGTGGAACAGGAATATTAAGAGCTCTTGACTTTAAATTTTTAGATAAAAATAATATACCCCTGTCAACAAAAGGAGATCGTTTATCTAAAATAGCTAGTATTAAAACTCCTAAACAAGGTTTTAAAGATATCAACTTTTATGCGGTTAATGATGTAAACAATTTACTACTCGGAAAACAAGGTGCAACTTATACTTACGCCAGTCAAAAAGGAGCCAAAGAAAAAGATCTTCCATTACTGGAGAAAGGAATGAACAATTTATTCCAGAAAAGTAAATTATTAATTCCTGATTTCAAAGATACTCCCGGTTTTGGTGCTGCCGGAGGATCTTGTTTTGGTTTGAGTACCTTTTTAAATGCAAAAATAATTTCAGGAACTAATTTTTTATTTCGACTCAATAAGCTTGATAAAATACTAGAAAACAATAATATAGACCTAATCATAACAGGAGAAGGGAAAATTGATAAGCAGACTCTGCACGGTAAATTTATTGCAGGAATCACTGCTTTAGCAAAAGCTTATAAAATCCCAGTAATTGTAATTTGTGGTATCTCAAAACTGGATAAAAATTCAGAAAAAGAATTGGGAGCAAATATTTATCCAATAAAAACAGAGAAAATATCTTTAAAAGAAAGTATGAAAAATGCTGCAAAACTAATAGAAAACAAAACTTTTACAGTTTTACGTGAATTCAAAACAAAACCTCTCACTTAAAAAATGAGAGGCTTACAGGTTTTTATACAGTTATAGATACTGTTTGAGTCAAAAATATTGCAAATTAGAAATAAGGTAATTTTTACTATTTTTATCGTATAAAATTTTAGTTTATCCTTCAGACGTTATAAGGCTATAATAACTTACCATTTTTAACATAATAATCTTATCTCCTTATCTAAGAATTCAATGAAATCAGTTAATTTTGAGCATCCAAAATAAACAAACATTATGAACAAACAATTAATTGAATGCGTGCCAAATATAAGTGAGGGACGTGATATAAATAAAATAAATGAAATAGCCCATATTGTAGAAACTGTTGAGGGCGTTAAACTTTTAGATATTGATCCGGGGAACACAACAAACAGAACTGTAATTACCTTTGTAGGTGAACCTCAAAAAGTAATAGATGCAGCATTTTTACTGATCAAAAAAGCAGCAGAATTGATTGATATGAGCAAACATTCGGGTGAACATCCTCGTTTTGGAGCAACTGATGTTTGTCCGCTCGTACCAATTGCAGGAATTACCTTAGAAGAAGCTGCGAAATATGCGCACAAACTTGGTGAGAGAATTGGAAAAGAATTAGGAATTCCCGGTTATTTCTATGAAAATGCAGCCAAAGAAGAAAAACGTAAAAATCTAGCCAATTGCAGATCGGGAGAATATGAAGGTTTAAAGGATAAATTGGTGAAACCAGAATGGAAACCTGATTTTGGCCCAGCTGAATTTAATGAAAATGTTGCCAAATCAGGTGTAACCGCTATCTCTTCACGTGATTTTTTAATTGCGTACAATGTTAATTTGAACACCACTTCAACCCGAAGGGCAAATGCCATTGCATTTGATATTCGTGAAGCTGGAAGAATAAAAAGAGATGGAAATCCTTCTACAGGAAAAAAAGTAATGGATAAAGATGGAAATCTAGTTAGAATTCCAGGAAAACTGAAGGCTGTAAAAGGTATTGGCTGGTATATTGATGAATATGGAATTGCGCAGATCTCTTATAATCTAACCAACATCAATATAACCTCTATGCACAAAGCATTTGATGAAACATGTAAATCTGCAGAAGAAAGAGGATTAAGAGTAACAGGTTCTGAATTGATTGGATTGATTCCGCTTCAAGCGATGTTAGATGCAGCAGATTATTTCTTGATCAAACAAGAGCGTTCATTAGGTATTTCAGAAAGTGAAAAGATTAAAATTGCAGTAAAATCATTAGGTTTAGATGATCTGAAACCATTTCTTCCTGAAGAAAAAATCATTGAATATTTATTAGAAGATAAGGATACAAAAAAATTAGTTGACTTTACCGTTACCGGATTTGCAGAAGAAACAGCAAGTGAATCCATGGCACCAGGAGGTGGCTCTATCTCAGCTTATGTGGGAGCTTTAGGAATTTCATTAGGAACCATGGTTGCCAATTTATCAGCTCACAAAGCTGGATGGGATGACCGATGGGAAGAATTTTCAGACTGGGCGGTTAAAGGACAAGCCTATAAAAATAAGTTATTATTTTTGGTAGATGAAGACACCAACTCTTTTAACAAAATTATTGAAGGATTTAGGATGCCAAAGGGAACAGCTGAAGAAAAAGAGGTACGAAAACAAGCCATAGAAGATGCTACAAAATATGCTACTGAAATTCCATTTCAGGTAATGCAAACTGCCTTCGATTCTATTGAAGTGATGGAAGCAATGTTGAAGGATGGTATTCAAAATTCACTATCAGATGCTGCCGTTGGTGTATTATGTGCGAAAACTGCGGTAACCGGTGCTTATTTTAATGTTCGTATCAATGCAAAAGATATCAAGGATAGGGTTTTTGCTGATGAAATTATCGCTAAAGCGGAGAAGATCTATCAATCTACAATACAAAAAGAAAATGAGGTTATTGCTTTAATCGATTCAAAAATGTAACCTTTTAACAATCATTGGATGGCTAATAATCTATATGAATATAGCCATCCAATGAATTGTATAAAAAATAGAAGTCAAATTAATATTACGCTCTAACTTCTCCAGTCAACCAGAAGAAATATTCTAAAAAAAATCAAGTCTACAGGTGAATATTGGTTCCGTATTGTAAATCATACAATTATTTTTAATAAATACTCAATTTGAGTATTTTTTTTACTTGAAACATATCTAAATCTATATCAATTAACTAAGCTAAAATTTCTTATTCTCCAAATTTCAGAGATTAGAATTGAATTCCTATTGAAAAAGACCTTAAAACCCAATTTTCAAGTTCTTTTTTTTATTACAAACTGTGAAATTCGATTAAATTGGCTTCATAATACTGATCACCTAATTTAGAAAGTAAATTATTGATTACATTCTTATCTCCATTTACCGCTATTGCTGAGTATCCAACTTTATTTCTTTTACCCAATCTTAGATCAATGATATTGATGTTTTTTGAAGCCAATGCTGAGAGTAAAACCAATAATACGCCAGGGGCATTATTGTGTTTGGTTAATATCACTTTATCATGAAGTAATAATTTTAATTCAACACCATCTATCTCTAATAAATATACACCTTCTTCATAAAAATCAGGAAGGTTTGCATGCTCTATATAGGTTAACTTTTTAAATATTTCTGAATCCGTTCCACTTATAAAATCAATTGCATTTTCAATATCTCCACCCCCATCTTCAATTTGCAAAAAGGCCATGGCAGTTCCGTCATGATTTGATTTTAATCTTGCCGTTTCTACATTTACTCCTTCTGATGCCAGTGAATTAAACAAGGACGAAATTACTCCCGGAATATCCAAATGTTCAGAAAACAATCCTCTTACATTTTTCCTTTGTATCTTGGGTACTTCATTTGAAACTGTAATAGATTTATTGCCCTTTCGTATTCTAATGGCATTATATTCACCCATACCTGTAGCATTTTTATATACTTCTAAGAATGCCTTAAACGTTCCTCCAAAAGAAAAATCAGGAATAATTCTTCTGTTTATATCTGTAAATCTTTGATTTAACATTTCTATACCTTTATTCAATATGGCATATTGAATTTTCAAATCATGATCATCAAAAATGGTTCTCTTTTCTGGAATTAATTTTGAATAACTTACATAATGTACATAACCAGCCTTATACACATATGCTAAACTTTTTTTATAATGGAGTCCGTAATACTTTGAATCATGGGTATCCGTTCCAATAGAAACAGGTATTTTTAATTTAAAGGCTCTTTTGAGTATTTCCTGAGTTGGGTACACTCCTACTCCTTTAAGATCACCAGCCATATTTACATCTAAAGCTAAATTTCTATCTGCAATTATTTCCAAAAGGGTTCTGAATTTATTTGCTAATGGATGAGAACTCGTTTCAAAATTTTGAAGTACTTCTGGCACATCCGCATTTAATTTTGGCAGATCAATATGACCAATTATTTGTATCATATCTCCAAAATTTTCAATCATTTCGATCATTTCATTAAAATAACCGTTCCAGTAAGCTTCCAGACTCCCTCGTATTTTTAATAATTTCATTGCCTCTTCTTTGCTCCCATCATAAGGTAAACCTTCCGGAGCAAAATGTACTGAACCTATAACAAAATCAGCATCTTCTGCCTGAAATATCTTTGATCTGCTCCATTGTAAACCCAAATCTGCTCCCATCCATTCCAATTCAATACCATATTTGATATTGATTCTGCCGTTGTATTTTTCTCTGAGTTTAGCAATTCTTTTGGGATAATTTATATAAGATCTGTTTCCACGGATAAATTTTAAATTTGTGTCTTTTTCAGCAGCATATCTATAGCTCGTAAGGCGAGGGGAATGTATGATAAATGTTATACTGGGATTTTTAGCAGCAATTGCTATATCAATAATATCTTCAAGCTTATCAATTCCATGTTTTACATGATCGTTCTCAGTACCAGCATGAATACCATGTGTTTCCCAAATAAAATCATTGAGTTCTTTCATTTTCATTATTTACATGCAATAATAACTATAATAAGCCAAACATAAAATAAATAATTTCTTGAAACGAACTATCCTCTAGGAATAACCATAGAGGTATTTCCTGCCCCAACCAGCAAGCCTGCGCTCGTTTTATTTTGACAAAAGGTCACCAAAATTTATTATTTCACACATTCCTCCTCAAATACTCTAAGACTTGTGCCCAATTCAAATTTATAATTAAGTTTATAAAGCACACGTTCTAAAGCACTTAAAACTGCTATTAAGTCATTTTCTGAAACAGATCCCATATGTCCAACTCTAAAATAAGTTGTTTTTATTTTAGGATGTAAACCACCAGCAAGAATAATATCATTACCCGTCATCCCCGAAAGGAAGTCTCCTCCACTTATTCCTTGCGGATAATAAATTGCCGTTAGAGTATTCGCAGCAATCGAATCTGTTTTGGGAAGAATTGATAAACCGATCGACTGTATGGCTTTTCTAAAATCCATTGCTAATTTCTGATGTCTTTTTATCCTTTTAGGAATACCTTCTTCTAAAATTAATGTGAGGCTTTTTTCTAATGCATTAATTAAATTTACCGGAGGGGTTCCGAAATAAGATGGACTCCCTTCTTGATATGCTTTCATAATTGGCAACCAGTTCTGCCAGTCTGCATAATAATTTGATACCGGTGTTTTTCTACCTTTCCAAATGTCTATCGCATCTTGCGAAGCTACCAATAAAGCTAATCCAGGCGGTACACCAATAGCTTTTTGAGAAGCTGTTAATACGATGTCTACCCCCCATTCTTCTTGTCTGATCTCTTCTCCTGCAACAGAACAAACGCCATCCAAAACACTTATTACATTGTATTTTTTCGCCAATGCTGCAATTGGTTCTGGGTTTATCAACACACCAGTAGATGTATCGACATGAGTCATTGTTAATAATTTATACTTTTTGTTTTTCAACTCTCTTTCAATGATTTCTAAAGCAATATCTCCTCCTATTTCTGTTGACAAAATGGTTGTGTTGGCACCATACCTGTCTAATATATCTTTAAACCGATCACCAAAATATCCTGATGAAATAACCAAAGCATTATCTCCATGTTCTATAAGATTTGCTGCAGCCATATCCATTGCCAATGTACCACTTCCTGATACTATAAATGGCTGCCCATGTGGAGCTAACCAAACTTTTTTCATTGCGTTTAAACAATTACCAAAAACTTTAATAAAGTTTGGCGCTACATGACTGGCTGTTTGCACTCCCATTGCACGCAACACTTCGGGTTCAAATTCTATTGGCCCCGGGATCATTAATAATTTTCTATTTTTCATCTAAAATTGTTTTTGTTTTAATTAGAACATTCAAAGCATTCTCAAAGCTTTTTTCTATAGCTATAATTGATTAATCCTATCAAACAACAATTCATTATGAAATAAAAAAGTTGCTCCTGATATTTTATTCTTACTCCAATATGATTTAAAATCACAATACTTAATTAATAATTTGGTGTTCTAAAATGTTAATTCAAGAAGTTGAATTAATCTTTATTGGGATCAATATCAAATTGATTTGAAGTATTTTTTTGACCTCCAGCCTTTAAGGCCTTATCACCTGCAAAAAATATCTTATGGTCATCACCAAGATCAGAACCTGCCATTCTTTGGTGCTTTACACAAGAAACACCTTTACGGATTTCTTTTCTCTGTACTCCACTTACATAAGCCAACATACCTTCATCTCCAAAGTACCCTTCTGTTAAATCATTCATATGAAGCGCTGTTGTATGATATGTTGGTAAAGTAATTAAGTGATGGAAAATACCTGCTTCTCTTGCACCATCTTTTTGGAAGGTTCTAATTTTCTCATCAGCAACTTTACAAAGTTCTGAGTCATCGTATGCAACATCCATTAAATTTGTTTTATCATACTGCGACATATCTTTTCCTGATGCTAACATATCTTGATAAACTTGATTGCGAAAGTTTAATGTCCAATTAAAAGATGGTGAGTTATTATAAACCAATTTTGCATTGGGTACAACTTGTTTAACTCTATTCACCATGTTAGCAATAAGTTTAACATCTGGTGTTGGAGTTTCAATCCATAAAAGATCTGCTCCATTTTGAAGACTCGTAATACAATCTAATACAACTCTATCTATGTTTGAACCTTCTTTAAATTTATATAAACCATTGGCTAATCTTACAGGTTGTACTAATTTACCATCCCTTTTAAGAAGTACATCATCGTCTTTTGCATCATGAATAGATATTTCTTTCGCTTCTACAAATGCTAAATATTGAGAAGCTAAGTCTCCAGGTTCTTGACTAACTGGTAATTTCTGGGTTAAACCAGCACCTTCAGAATCTGTTCTTGCAACTATAATTCCATCATCAACTCCAAGCTCTAAAAATGCATACCTAATAGCATTTAGCTTAGCAATAAAATCTTCTTGAGGTACAGTAACTTTTCCATCTTGATGTCCACATTGTTTAGCATCAGATACTTGATTTTCAATTTGAATAGCACAAGCTCCAGCTTCAATCATTTTTTTTGTTAATAAATAAGTAGCTTCTTCATTACCAAATCCGGCATCAATATCTGCTATAATCGGAACGATATGTGTCTCAAAATTATCTATTTGATCTTGTACATCTTCTCCCATTTCAAGTCTTCTGAATAAATCATTCAACTCTATGGCATCTGCCTGTCGTAAAAAATCATAAATTTCTTCAATAAGTGCAGGAACAACAGTTTTTTCATGCATAGATTGATCTGGTAATGGACCAAATTCTGAGCGTAATGCAGCTACCATCCAACCAGAAAGATATAAATAACTTTTGTTTGTTGTTTTATGGTGTTTTTTAACTGCAATCATATTTTGCTGGGCTACGAATCCATGCCAACAACCGAGAGATTGCGTATAATTAGATGAATCAGCATCGTATTCTGCCATATCTTTTCTCATAATGGCTGCTGTATATTTGGCAATATCTAAACCTGTTTTAAAACGATTTTGAGCAACCAATCTAGCTGCACTTTCTGGATTTATTGCATTCCAAGTGTTTCCATATTTTGCTTTAAGATCCCTTACCGTTTGTAATGCCGAATGATAATTACTTTGTGCTAAATTTTTCATAATTTTGTGATACGTTATTTATTATTAATAATTAGATCCTGTTGATTGTGACCGCAATCGCAGGATTGTTTTTTATATATACTTGTAAGCTGGTGTTGTTAAAAATTCTTCAAAGTCTTCTGATAAAACTAATTTGTCAAATATTTCAATAGCAATTGAAAATTTTCCATTATCAAATCTTTCTTTACCTAACATCTTTTTTATTTTCGATACTTCTTCTTCTAAAAATTGTATATACATTTCCACAGTAAATTTTCTACCATCTTCTAACTTTACTTCTTGATGTAGCCATTGCCAAATTTGTGTTCGTGAAATTTCCGCAGTAGCGGCATCTTCCATTAAATGATACAAGGCGGCAGCTCCAACACCCATTAGCCAAGATTCTATATACAAAATACCTACATTAATGTTTTTTCTAATACCTACTTCGGTAACTGTCCCTTTTGGAGTTTCAACCAATTGCTTTTCTGAAATATAAAAATCGGTTCTCTTTTTATCTATTTGATTTTTAACAGGCATGTACTTATCAAAAATATCTAAAGCTACTTTTACCAATCCAGGATGTGCTACCCAAGTACCATCATGACCATTTTTAGCTTCCCTTTCTTTATCTTTTCTAACTTTTTCAAAAGCAACTTCATTGGCTTTATCATCACCTTTTACAGGAATTTGAGCTGCCATACCACCAATAGCATGTACGTTTCTCTTGTGGCACCTTTGAATTACCCTCAAAGAATAAGCTTCCATAAAAGGACTTGCCATACTTACTTGATCACGATTTGGAATCATGAAATTTGGGTGATTTCTAAACTTTTTTATGAAAGAAAAAATATAATCCCAACGGCCACAATTCAAACCTGCCATATGATCTTTTAATTCGTAAATAATTTCATCTATTTGAAAACTCGCAGTAATAGTTTCAATTAAAACTGTTGCTTTAATTGTTTTTTGAGGAACACTTAAATAAGCTTGCGAAAAAACAAAAACTTCATTCCACCAACGAGCTTCTAAATAGTGTTCTAATTTTGGTAAGTAAAAATACGGTCCAGTACCGTTTTCAACTAGTTGTTTTGCATTGCGATAAAAATATAATGCAAAATCAACTAAAGATGCAGACATTTCTTGTTTATCAATTAAAAGATGTTTTTCATCTAAATGTAACCCCCTTGGTCGCACTAATAAAACGGCTGTTTTATCTTTCAATTCGTATTTTTTTCCGTTTAACGGATTTTCAAAAGTTATTGTTTTATTTACAGCATCTCGTAAATTTTGTTGCCCCTCCATAACATTTTTCCAAGTAGGAGAATTGCTATCTTCTAAATCTGCCATAAAAATTTTAGCATCAGAATTTAAGGCATTAATAATCATTTTTCGATCAACCGGACCTGTAATTTCAACTCTTCTATCTAATAAATCATTTGGTAAAGGCGCAGCTACCCAATCACTATTTCTTATATAATCTGTCTCTTCTGGAAATTTTGGAAATTTTCCTTGATCAAAAACTTTCTGCTCTAATCTTCTACGGTTTAATAAGTCTAATCTTTTTTTATTAAACTTTTCATGAAGTTTACCTAAAAAATCTAAAGCTCCATTGGTTAACACATCTCTATAATTATTTTCAACGTCTGTTGAAAAATTTATTTTTTTCTCTAAGCCTGTTTCGGTTTTCATGGGTTTCAATTTAGATAATGAAAATATTTTTAATATCGTTTTTTTTATTTGATGAGGCAAACATATAAAAAATATATTACAATTTTAGCGAACGTTCGCCTTTTATTTAAAATGTTTTTATTTTATTTATTCGCTAAAATAATTATATTTGCCCTATGAAGATAGAAGAAGAATACATTAGATTAATTTTCGGACTGAAACTCAAGCAATTACGTACTGGCAAAAACTTATCACTTTTTGGCTTATCTAAGCTGTCTGGTTTGTCAAAATCTTATTTAAACGAGATTGAAAAAGGTAAAAAATACCCAAAAACAACAAAAATTGTAATTCTATCTAACGTATTAGAAGTTGATTACGATAACTTAGTCTCTTTAAAATTAGATAAAAATCTTGCGCCACTAGGAGAAATACTAAAATCTAAAGTTTTAAAAGAAATACCTTTAAATCTTTTTGGCATCAAAGAAGCTGACTTGATTGACATTATCGCAAATGCACCTGCAAAAGTGAGTGCATTTATTACAACGCTTATTGAAATCGCTAAAAACTATAATTTATCAAAAGAAAATTTTTATCTGGCTGCTTTACGATCTTATCAAGAAGCACATAATAATTACTTTGATGAAATTGAAATAAAAGCAGAAGAGTTTGCTAAAAGCTATCAAATTAACACAACTAAGAAAATAAAATCAGCATATTTAGAAGAAATTTTAGTTGAAGAATTTGGCTACACTATTGATAAAGAAACCTTACAAAATTATAGTGAAATTAAAGAACTACGATCTATTTACATCCCTGATAAAAAAACACTATTATTAAACAAAAACATTGATGAATCTCAGTATGCTTTTATTTTAGCAAAAGAAATAGGCTATAATTATTTAGAACTAAATGATAGACTATATACATTTCCATGGGTTAATTTTGAATCATTTGATCAAGTATTGCATAACTTTTTTGCATCCTACTTTGCAGGTGCTTTATTAATCTCTAGAACAGAATTAAGTAAAAAATTAAAAATATTTTTCAATAAAAAAGAATGGTCTAGTGACCAGTTTAATAAAATGATTCTTAAATTTACTGATTCTCATGAAACATTTTATCAACGATTAACCAATATACTTCCTAAACATTTTAATTTTAAAAATATTTTCTTTTTACGATTTAAAAACAAAATTAACACAAGCCATTACGATTTAACTAAAGAATTACACATTACACAACTACAGGCTCCTCATGGCAATGAAACTGATGAACATTATTGTCGTAGATGGGCTTCTATAAATGCGTTAAAGACAGTAAATCAAGACAATACCAAAAGTGTTATCAATTCTGCTCAAATTTCACAATATCCCGACAGCATGCAGGAATACCTAGTTATATCTTCTGCCACTAGCGACCCTTTTAAAAGTGATTACAACCGAAGTATTAGCATTGGTATGCTCTTAAACACGAATCTTAAAAATAGAATTAATTTTTTGCAAGACAAATCTCTTAGCACAAAGCAAGTTGGCATTACCTGTGAACGTTGCTCCATCAAAAATTGTGAACAAAGAGTTAGCCAAGCCACTGCTTTACAAAAAAATCTAAAACATCAAATTATTTCAAACAAAGTAGAAGAAATAATTGCTGATTTTAAATAGACTACATAACGATATTACAAACCACATCTTTAAAGTTTATCAACTTAGAGGAATAAATTACGTAAGAGACAATTAAATGGTTTTCAGTAATATATTTAACAGCAATGTCTTCTAATTTACAAACATCCCGCTTTACTTGATTATTATTATTCTTGTATGGCTACAATTTAATAGACTGCTAATTGATTTTGAAATTTCTTATTGAAATATCAAAATTTTTAACAAATAGTTAACTATTGAGATGAACATTAAATACATATGATTCTAAAAAATAGATTAAATTTAAGGTGTCTATTTTAGACAATACTTTAAGAATAAAATTAAAAATTAATTCACAATAATAAATAACCAAATATGAAACATTTAATTTACCTATTCCTTTTCCTATTAGTCGTAAAAGTTAACGCACAAGAAAACTTAAATTACCAAAAACCACCAAAAGAAATACTAGACCTTGTTGATATTCAAAGGGCTCCTTCTGTTTTGCTAAATGAAAATAAAGACTATATGGTTTTGCTATATAGAAATTCCTACAAAACAATTGAAGAACTTTCTCAAGAAGAATTACGTTTAGCTGGCTTGCGAATTGATCCTAAAACCAATATTGGAAGTAGGGTCACTTACTTTAATAATATTCAAATTAAAAACATTAAAAATAAAAAATCTGAAATTATTAAAGTTAAAGGGCTACCTGAAAACTCTCGATTAACAAATTTTACCTGGTCGCCAAATCAAAAAAAAATAGCCTTTACAAATACAACTTCAAAAGGTGTTGAAATATGGGTGTTCGATTTAGAAAAAGCAAGTGTAAAAAAACTAACACAAGCAAATGTTAATGCCAATTTAGGCAATGCTATAAACTGGTTTAAAGACGGACAATCCCTGTTGGTTAAAATGGTTTCAAAAAATAAAAAAGAATTAATAAATACTACAAGTGCCGTTCCTTCTGGCCCTACGATATCAGTTAATGATGGAAAAAAAGCACAAAACAGAACTTACCAAGATTTGTTAAAAAACAAAAATGATGAACATAATTTTGAACAATTGGCTTTATCAGAAATTTATAAAGTAACCCTTGACGGAAATAAAGAAAAATGGCTTGAAAGTGCCATTTACAAAAATATTGATTTTTCACCAGACGGAAATTATATTATGGTCACAACAGTTGAAAAGCCATTTTCTTATTTAGTGCCTTATAGAAGGTTTCCTTCAAAAACAATAATCTATTCCAAAGAAGGAAAACAAATACAAACCGTAATTGAAGTCCCATTAATTGAAGATTTACCAAAAGGGTTTATGGCTGTTAGAAAAGGAAAAAGAAATTTTAATTGGCGAAATGACAAACCTTCAACATTAATTTATGTTGAAGCGCTTGATGGTGGAGACCCAAAAAATAAAGTAGAATATCGTGATGAGGTATTTGAAGTAGAAGCTCCTTACAAAGGTAATTCTAAAAGTATTTTAAAAACAATCAATCGTTTTTATGATGTAGAATGGGGAAATGACAATATCGCAATTGCTCATGATTACTGGTGGAATAGCCGAAATACGAAAAGCTATATTTTCAATCCATCGAACAATACCCAAAAACCAAAGATAATCTCAGATAGAAACTACCAAGATCGCTATAGCAATCCAGGTGACTTTGTTACCAAGAAAAATAATATGTCAAAATCCGTATTGGCACTAAACGGAGATACTGCTTTTTTAATTGGTGATGGGTTTTCAGAAAAAGGGCAATTTCCATTTATTGATAAATTAGATCTAAAAACAAATAATAAAACTCGAATTTACCAATCGAAATATACTGATAAGATAGAAGATTTAAGAGAGTTTGACCCTAAAAAAAATGAATTATTAGTACGAATTGAATCGGCAACCGAATATCCTAATTACTTTTTTAGAGATGTAAAAAGAAATAAACTAAAACAATTAACCTATTTCGAAAATCCATTTAAAAGTATCCAAAATGTACATAAAGAAGTAATCAATTATAAAAGAGATGATGGTTTAGAACTTTCTGGAACACTCTATCTTCCTGTTGGATATGACAAGACTAAGAAAGAAAAAATGCCAATGATATTGTGGGCATATCCTGCAGAATTTAAAGATAAATCAAGTGCTGGGCAAAGCACAAAAAACCCAAACAAATTTACATACCCATACTATGGCTCTATGATTTACTGGGTAACAAGAGGTTATGTTATTTTAGATGGTGCTTCTTTTCCAATTGTTGGAGAAGGAGATATCGAACCAAACGATTCTTTTAGAGAACAATTAGTTGCAAATGCCAAAGCAGCTATTGATGCTGTAGATAAATTAGGGTATATAGATACAAACAGAGTTGCTGTTGGTGGTCATAGTTATGGTGCATTTATGGTTGCGAATTTACTTTCTCATTCCAATTTATTTGCTGCAGGTATTGCAAGAAGTGGCGCATATAACAGAACATTAACTCCTTTTGGATTTCAAAGTGAAGAGCGTTCTTACTGGGAAGCACCAGAAGTTTATAACAATATGTCTCCTTTTATGCATGCTGACAAAATGAACAATGCCTTATTATTGATTCATGGTGAAGCAGATAATAATTCGGGTACATACCCCATGCAAAGTGAACGATATTTTAATGCTTTAAAAGGACTTGGAGCAACGGCTAGATTAGTAATTTTACCTAAAGAAAGTCATGGTTACAGAGCAAAAGAAAGTATTCTTCATTTATTATGGGAACAAGATGAATGGTTAGAGAAATATGTAAAAAACAGAAAAACTTCTGAGAAATAAATAATCTCGAGGCTATCGCCTTCCGATTAAAATTAGAAATAACATCTCTAATTGATATTAAAAAATACAATAGTTGCGCAAAATGAATTATTTTTTTGCGCAACTATTGTAGTTTTTTTATTTCGACGCAAGCGTCAAGGAAACAAACCCTTTTAGGCTATCCTCCTGCGATTAAAACTCCATTGGAACTTCAATAAATAAAACCTCAGCTTCTTGATTTGCAATTATTGTAAAATCATTTGCTTCAGATATACCAATAGCATCTCTACCAATCAATATTTTATTTTCAACAGTAATTTCACCCGAAATCAACATCATATAAACACCGTGGTTTTTAGATTTTAATTCATAACTAAAACTATTATTTTTACTTAAATCAATTCTTGAAATTTTTACATCCTGATGAATTTTTAAACTATTTCTAGTTTCATCTTGATAAGAAGTAACCAAAGTTTGTAATTTATTTTTTCTTTCAGAAACTTCAAATTGCATTTGATTATATGCTGGCTCTACTTCTAACTCTTCTGGAATTATCCATATCTGGAATAAGTTAATAAAATCGGTGGTCGAATTATTTTTTTCAGCATGCATAATACCTTTCCCTGCCGACATTACTTGAACCTCACCTGTATTTAAAGGCACCCATTCTTCACTCATAGAATCTTTATGCGCAAGTGCTCCTTGTAAGGGAATGGTAATAATTTCCATATTATCATGTGAATGTTTACCAAACCCCATACCTCCTTGAATTACATCATCATTTAAAACTCTAAGTGCTCCAAAATTTGATTTTCCTGGGCTATAATAATTTGCAAAACTGAATGAGTAATTGGCCTGTAACCAATCATAATTTGCATAGCCTCTATCTGTTGCCTTGTATAATGTCACTTTCATAATTTCCTTTTCTTATTTGTTAATCATTTTCTAATCTTATCTAGTAGTCTATTTAAATCAATGGCTTCTTCTTCTGTTAAAGATTCTATTTGATAATCTACTTCATCAAATTTAATTGACTCCAAAAGTTTCAAACCACTATTCGATATTTTCACAAAAACCACCCTTCTATCGTCTTCACAACGAGTTCGATCAATCCATTTTTTATCACATAATTTATCCATCAACCGCGTAACATTAGGCGATTTTCTAATCATTCTTTCTTTAACAGTTTTTACAGTAATTGCTTCTTTTGCTCCTCTTAATATTCTTAAAATATTATATTGTTGTTCGGATATATTAAAGGGTTGTAAAATATCATTTACATGATTATCTAACCAACCCGCAGTATATTTTATGTTTAAAAATGCCTTGATTCGTTCTTTTACCAATTTTGAATTGATATTTTTCTCGGGACCTTCCATCACTAAATCTCCTTTTCAAATAATTTTACCTTCTCTTCTAACGCCACTTTTAAATCTTCATTTACAAGTTCACCTTCTTTAAAATTATCATAAAAGGACGCTAATGACATAGAACCAATAATATTTGCACCCATTCGAGGAAATTTCTCCAAAGCAATTTCTAAAACCGTTTGACCTCCTCTGCCTCCTGGCGAAGAACTCAATAACAACATTGGTTTATCACGCCAAACTTTTGCTTCCATTCTCGACAACCAATCATAAACATTTTTGAAAGCTGAAGCATAAGCACCATTATGTTCGGCTAAAGAAACTACAAAACCATCGGCAGTTTTAAAAACAGCATTTAATTTTTTTGTTGCATCCGAAAAACCATTTTCATTTTCTAAATCTATAGAATACATTGGCATTCCAAAATCGTTTAAATCAATTTTTATAAGTTCTACATTATCCATCAACGTTCCTGTATAATCAGCCAATTGCTTATTGATAGAATTTTTACTGGTACTTCCTCCTAGAGTTATTATTTTTTTCATCTTGATTTTTTATTTAGTTTCTAATCTTTTTTGATTATAAATATATGAGGTAATCAATAACACCAATGCAATAATCGCGGTAATTTGCCCTCCATCTTTTACCATAATATGTGCAAAAAATGCTAAAATAATTTCAAAAAATAATCCGGCGTAAGCCAAATATTTTATAAAATTTTGCTTTTGCGTTAACAAAACAATAACTGCAGCTATTTTCAAAAAAACTAAAGGATAAATCAAATAAATTGGATATCCAAAACTGGTAAAAGCTTGCTGAATCATTTCGTTTTTAAATACATACATTCCTGCTGACATCAAAAG
>JADGEA010000549.1 GCA_016744615.1 Flavobacteriaceae bacterium | reverse complement strand
GGCTATTGAATTTGCTATAAATTCTGAAGAAATTGCGCCTTCTCTAAAGACATTTTTTGGTTTATGGTCTTTCATAATGATCTGTTTTTAAAATAATCCATCACTTCATAGGCTCCGTTCTTTAAACTGAAGCAATCTTGAATTTGATGTTTTTGTAATATAGAAACTGCTTTTTGACTTATTATACCCGCTTGGCAAAAAACAATTTGCTCTTTGTTTTTATCAATTTTATGTAAATTCTGTTCTAAATCGTTCAAAGGAATTTGAACTACTTCGGGATGATTTATTTTTGGATGAATACTATTGCGAACATCTAACCATTGAATATTCTCTTTGCTTATAGCTTCTTTTAAAGAAATATTTCTGCTATTAGTTTCACAATTGAGTTCTTTATCAAGGCTTTCAAAAATGGTAGCAGAATCCATCACTTTTTGAATTTCTTTTTCAGAACGTCTCACTTTAATTAAGTTGGTTTGATGGTTTAATGAGTTATAATAAAGAACCTTGCCAGAAAGAACTTCTCCGATCCCAAGGATAAGCTTGATCGCTTCATTGGCTTGTAAAGTCCCGATAATTCCTGGTAAAACTCCTAAAACTCCAATTTCTGAACAATTAGGAATTGCACCCTCTTCAGGTGGCTTAGGAAATAAACAACGATAGCTTGGACCATTATTATAATTGAACACAGATACCTGTCCTTCAAATTTATAAATACCAGCATAAACCAATGGTTTTTTTGTGATAATGGAAGCATCGTTTACTAAATAGCGGGTGCTAAAATTATCAGTTCCATCTACGATAATATCATAATCTTGAAAAAGTGAAATGGCATTTTTATGGGTTAACTTTTCAGGATATGCTTGAATAGAAATGGTAGCATTTAAATCTTCCAATCTCTTTTTTGCAGCGATTGCTTTATTTTTCCCTAATGAAGAAGAGCCGAAAAGTATTTGCCTTTGTAAGTTGGATTCTGACACGACATCAAAATCAATAATTCCAATAGTTCCAATTCCTGCAGCAGTGAGATATTGTAATACAGGGCAGCCTAAACCGCCTGCTCCAACA
>JADGEA010000282.1 GCA_016744615.1 Flavobacteriaceae bacterium | reverse complement strand
ATCATTTTTACCGAATTCTACTACAGGCGTAATCGTTTCTCATAATTATTTCACCTTATCTTATTCAGAAAAACATGAACAAGCAGAATGGGTTTCTTACGAATTAAAACCTGAGCATATTTCAAAAAATGATTTTAAACGACCCTATTTTGTTGAAGATAGAAAGGTGAAATCAGGGTCGGCAGATTGGCGTAATTATAAAAAATCTGGTTATGATAGAGGCCATTTGTGTCCAGCTGGAGATCGTACTTTTAATTATGATGCTTTCCATGAAACTTTTCTAACAAGTAATATAAGTCCTCAAAATCATGAGTTTAATAGGGGGGTTTGGAATAGATTGGAACAAAAAACGAGGTATTGGTCAAAAAAACAAAATGGTGTTTATGTGGTTACAGGTGGTGTTTTAGAGAATGATCTAATTGGTATCGGTGACGAGCGAGTTTCTGTGCCAAATTACTTTTATAAAATTATTGTAGATTTAAATGATTCTGAAATTAATACCATTGCATTTTTAATTCCTAATGAGTCTTCAAGTAAATCTATTTATGAATATGTGGTTACGATTGATGAATTAGAAGCTATCACAAAAATTGATTTTTTCCCAGGTATTGAAGATGCTATAGAAAACGATATGGAATCAAAGATTGACTTTAAATCTTGGAGTAAGTATTAGCGATTTATATAGTTGGAAGCATCCAAGCGAATAAAAATAAAGAGTAAAATTGTAAATCCCCAAAGCCCAGAACCACCATAACTAAAAAATGGTAATGGAATTCCGATAGTGGGTAAAAGCCCTGAGACCATTCCAATATTTATAAAAAAATGAAAGAATAATATAGCAGAAACGCTATAACCGTAGACTCGACTGAATTGAGATTTTTGCCTTTCTGCCAAAACCAATAACCGGACGATTAATGCTATAAAAAGTATAATAACTCCCATACTTCCTATAAAGCCCCATTCTTCACCAACGGTACTAAAAATATAATCAGTATCCTGTTCTGGTACAAATTTTCCTTTTGTTTGTGTTCCTTGAAGCCAACCCTTTCCTGTCCAGCCACCACTACCTATGGCTATTTCACTTTGATTGGTATTGTAACCAATACTTTTAGTGTCTACTTCTTTTCCTAAAACAATATTAAAACGATCTCTGTGTCTTTGTTCTAAAACGTTTTCAAAAATAAAATTAACAGAAACTGAAAAACCAATGCAGGCAACAGCAATTAGACCATATTTAAAAATGTTTGGTTTGTAGTCTTTGTTTTTAAAATAAACGAAACCTGTAATTAATAATATTCCTAAAGCAACCCAAACGGTTCCAAAAGCTAAAGTTGCTACAAATAATGCCGCGATTATAAAGCCTAATAACAAGTAAATAAAATGCAATCCCTCTCTGTATAAGGGGAAAATAAGTGCTACATATACCAATGCACTTCCCGGATCTGGTTGTGGTATAATTAGTATTGCCGGTAAAAAAACAATGATTAAAGATTTTATTTGATCTTGAAAAGATTTTAAATCGGTTTGGATATCACTAACATATTTTGCCAATGCTAAAGCTGTTGCAGCTTTAGCAAACTCACTTGGCTGAATACTAAATCCACCTAAGAAATACCAAGAAGTTGCTCCGTTAACATTTTTACCTAAAACAAATAACCCAATTAGAGAGATTAACGAAACAATATAAATCACACTTGAGAAACGTTCATAGAACTTGGAATCTACAGCTAGTATAAATGGGATAAGAATAAGACTTAAGCTTATCCATACTAATTGCTTTATATAGATTTGTGAAAAATCAAAAAACTCGGTGGAACTAGTATTATAAGAAGCTGAATAAATATTAACCCAACCTATAGCAACCAATGCTATATATATAAATATAGTGATCCAATCAAATTTAGTTCCTTTAGATCCTACCATTAATAATTGATGTTAAAAGGTTCTCCTGAATAAGGTTTTTCGTATTCTTCTAATAAGCTTCCGTTTAAGACAAATTCTTCCATGTCTTTTCGAGTGATTTCTCCTTTTAGATATTTTTCAATCATAAGTCCAGCAATCCTTCCAGCCCAACGAGATCCCCAATAACCATTTTCAATAATCACAGCAATTGCAATTTTAGGATTGTCCTTAGGAGCAAATGCTACAAAAATAGAATGATCGGTTAGTTGTACTCTTTTTCCATCAATTTTTGTGAAATTTTCAGCAGTTCCTGTTTTTCCACATATTTCAATACCAGGAATCTGAATGCGTTTCCCTGTTCCTTCATTATAAACATCAAACATACCTTGAATTACAGGTTCAAAATGTTCTTTGTCTATACTTGTATTATACCGTTCGGTATATTTTGATGGTATTGTGTCAACAGAATTTATTTTTTTTATAATATGTGGTTTATAATACCAACCTCTATTGGCTATAGCGGTTGTAAAGTTTACCATTTGCATGGGAGTAAGTATTACTTCTCCTTGTCCAATCGCGTTGGATATGGTCGCGGTAGCATACCATTTATAGGTTGGGTAATCATACCATCTGTTGTAAAATTTAGCTGAAGGAATCAAACCTTTTTTTCCAGGAGGTAAATCATATCCCATATAATTCCCTAAGCCAAAACTCTCCAAATGTTGCCTCCAATTATCCATACCTTCTTGAGGAGATGAGAATTTCTCAATACTTCGTCTGTAAACAGTTGCGAAATAGCTATTACAGGAATGAGCAATGCCATCAACCATAGCTAATGGACTTCTGTGACTATGACATCCAAGTGGCTTTTTTGCTCCATAATTATAACCTCCATTACAATAAACGGTTTCAGTGGTATTGATAACTTCTTCTTGAAGTCCGATTAGAGATACTAATGTTTTAAAAGGTGATCCTGGAGGATATTCTCCTTGTAAAACTCGATCGAATAAAGGTCTGGATATTGTATCGTACCAAAGTTTTGAAAAGTTTTTAGAACGTTCCCTACCCACTAATAATCCTGGATCGTAATTAGGAGCAGATATTAATGCAAGAATTTCACCAGTTGCAGGTTCTAAAGCTACAATACCACCACGTTTATTAACTAATAAACGCTCTCCATATTCTTGAAGAGCTGCATCTATTGTTAAGGTAATGTCTTTTCCATTAACAGGTAAGGTGTCGTAAATCCCTTCTTTATAAGGTCCGATTTCTCTATTAAACCGGTCCATTTGAAGGTGTTTAACACCTTTTTCACCTCTTAATGTTTCTTCATATTCCATTTCAACCCCAGCCTTTCCAATTAAATCACCCATTTGGTAATAAGGGTTTTTCTTAATGAGGGCTTTGTTTACTTCAGCTATATAACCAAAAATATTGGCAGAATTGGAAACTTGATAATCACGTAATGCTCTCTTTTGAATGTAAAAACCTGTGTATTTCCACATTTTTTCTGATAGGTAAGCGTATTCATCTTTTGTGAATTGAGGCACCACAACAGAAGGTAATCTTGGGGAATAAATACGAGCTTTCTCTAAAATTCTATCGTAGTCATCTTCCGTTATTTTTAATAGCTCACAAAACTCTATTTTTAAATCACAATCTAATGGAACTACATTTTTAGGAATTACCATCACATCATAAGATGGCTGGTTGGAAACTAATAACTCTCCATTTCTGTCAAAAATAAACCCTCGTTGTGGGTAATCAAACATTTTTTTAACAGCATTGTTCTGAGAGGATATTTGAGCAGTGGTATCGTAAACTTGAAGATAGAAAAGCCTAGCGGAAATTAAGATTCCGGTAAAAATAACAATGAGTAGGAATAAATATTTTCTCACTTTGTTTTCTTGCTAAAAATGGTAATTGCACTTAATATGATAATGATACTAAAGATACTTGAAAATAAAGTAGACTTTATGAATAATATAACGTGATCAACATTAAATATCTCTAATGAAAACAAAATAATATGATGAAACAAAACCATAGAACTTACATAA
>JADGEA010000068.1:5510-19476 GCA_016744615.1 Flavobacteriaceae bacterium | reverse complement strand
ATTTTGAGATCACCACGTCGTTCGTACCTCTCTTCTCGTGAAGACGAAATAAGAATGTATACGTCTTCGCGAGAGAAATGAAATGGAGCGTGGCGATCTAGGACATTAACAATGAATGTAAACCAAAAAAGAAAAAGCCTATTGCATAAGGCATAAAGCATTTGAATAATGAACGTATTTGATTACTTTTTTAAAGAAACAAAGAATCTGGATAAAGAATTTGTAATAGGAAATAAAGAAACTATTTCTTATAATGACCTTTATAACAATAGTCTTAAAATTGCTTCCTATTTGAAAGAAAATATAGGTGTTGGTAAAAATATTATTCTAATAAATCAGAATTCTGTTTTTTTTATCACAGTTTATTTGGGCATCATAAAATCCGGTAATGTTTGCGTACCCTTAGATTTTTCAATTGAACAGAATAATTTCGATTATATTTCTAAAACATCAGAGAGTAAAATAATTTTTTGTGATAAGAAATTAGAATCGAAACTAGATCTTAAAGGTTTTGTAAATATTATAGATAAAGATATATTTGAAGATATAATTAAAGATCAAATCATTGACGATTTAGATATTTCTTTTGATAGTCAAAATTTAGCGGAAATAATCTTCACTTCAGGTTCAACCGGTAAACCAAAAGGTGTGATGATTACACATCAGAATATTATTTCCAATACGGATTCAATTATAGAATATTTAAAATTAACATCAAAGGATATTCAAATGATTGTCTTGCCATTTTATTATTGTTTTGGATTGTCATTGCTCCATACACATTTAAGAGTTGGAGGTCAAGTTGTACTGAATAATACATTTATGTTTTTAGGCACTGTTATCAGTGATTTAAAGAAGTATCAATGTACAGGTTTCTCCGGAGTGCCCAGTCATTATCAAATGCTATTAAAGAAGTCAAAATCGTTTAAAGAAACTATCTTTCCAGATTTGAGATATGTTACCCAAGCAGGTGGAAAACTACATAATGTTTTTATAAATGAGTTCGTAAACAATTTTCCTTCTATTCATTTCGTTGTTATGTACGGACAAACAGAAGCAACAGCTCGGTTATCCTATTTACCACATGAATTAGTATTGAACAAATTAGGTTCCATCGGTAAAGCTATTCCGGATGTAATTTTAAAAGTGGTTGATAAGCAAGGGGTTGAAGTAGCAATGGGAGAAGTTGGAGAGATCATAGCCCAAGGAGGAAATATAATGCCGGGATATTATAAAGATTCCAAAGGAACAAAGGAGGCTTTAAAAGATGGATGGCTTTATACTGGAGATTTGGCAAAAAAGGATCAAGATGGATTTATTAACATTGTTGCCAGAGAAAAAGAAATTATTAAGGTAGGAGGGAAAAGAGTGAGTCCGAAAGAAATTGAGGAGGTGATTTTATCTGTATTAAATGTTGTTGATTGTACCATTAAGGGGATCTATGATGATATTCAGGGAGAAGCTTTAAAGGCGATTGTTGTGATAGATCAGTTTGACAAGAAAGACCAAATCAAGGAAGAAATTTTAAAGCAATGTAAGGATAGATTGGCATTGTTTAAAATTCCTCAAAAGTTTGAGTTTGAGAAAGGAATGAGGGTTAAATCAACAGGGAAAAAGTGATATTAATGAGATAGCATATTTTGAATAAGAATAAAAACATATTACCAGGGGTAATAGTTATAGGAGGACATGTTCAAGGATTAGGAATTGCCAGAATCTATGGAAAGAACAATATTCCCGTTATACTATTAGATAATACGAGAATTAACCTAACTAGGCATTCAAAATATTGTCAGGAATTTATTAAATATGAGAATAATAAATTATTAGAGTTATTATTATCTTTTTCTGAAATTAGAAAATATAAGAATTGGTTGTTAATGCCTACTAATGATAGGGATGTCGAGATATTAAGTAAAAATAAGAGGGAGTTATCGAAATATTTTAAAGTTAGCTCTGAATCTTTTGATATATTGCAATTTTTTTTTAATAAAAGACTTACATACAGGTTAGTTGAAGATTTAAAAATTTCTATTCCTAAAACATGGATGCCAGATAGTTGGAAAGAAATAGAAGAAATGGATATTAGATTTCCATGTATTATTAAACCGGCTATTATGCATACTTTTTATACAAAAACAAAGAAAAAAGTTTTTGTATGTAATAACAGCATACAATTAAAAGATAATTATAAAAAAGCATTGGCATTAATTCCAAAGGAAGAAGTTATTATTCAAGATATTATACCAGGGAATAGTGAGCATCAATATTCTGTATGCTTTATGTTTGACGGCAGGAAACCATTGGTTACACTTTCCGTAAGAAGAGCAAGACAACATCCTCCAGATTTTGGAAATGCAACTACCTATGCTGAGACTGTTGAAATTTCAGAAATAATAGAAAACGCAAAAAAAATATTAAAGAAAGTAGATTATAAAGGTGTTTGTGAGGTAGAGTTTAAATTTGACACAAGAGATGATAAGTTTAAATTTCTAGAGGTGAACCCTCGTACATGGAAATGGCATTCAATCACTGAAAAAAGTAATTCTCCAATTTTGATGAGTTTATATCATTTTACATACAATTTAAACCCATTAATAAATAATAGTTATAATAAAGCTACTTTTAGGCATTTGATAACAGATTTTCCAACAATCCTTAAAATGAAGTTAGATAATATTAAATACTCTAAAACTAAGAATAACACAAAATATGCTGTTTGGAGTATGGATGACATTTTACCTGGTATTTTTGAAATTATTTATTTACCATTTTTGATAATCACTCGTAACTAAATTTATGATACCTTTAAATAAACCAAAATTATATCATAAACTGTCAAGCAGAAAAGATAAATCAATTACTGATATTTTAAAAAGTTTATTACCTCATAGGGAAATTAAATTGGTTTTTTCAGCAAGACAAGGACTGGATATTATCTATCAAGAATTGTATAGGAAAAAGGGATCATGTAAAGTAGCAGTATCGCCATTGACATGTTTCGATGCTCTATATCCAATTATTAATAATAAGCATGCCATTGTTTTTGTTGATATTAATCCTGATACATTTAATATGGATGAGGAATTGATTCCAAAAGAAGTAGATATTATCCAACCAATTCACTTTGGGGGAAATCCGCAAAATATGGATATGATAATTCAAAAATCAAAAAGTAATTTTTCGGTAATTGTTGAAGATTGTGCCCAAGCTTATGGTAGTACTTATAATGGTGTTAATTTGGGTAATTTTGGTGACTATTCTTCTTTTAGTTTTATTAAAAACTTATATGCTTTGGGTGGTGGTTTTATTGTTTCTAAAGAAGAAATAAATACTCTTTCTACATTGAAAAAATCAAATCGTAAATTGACAATTTATAGGAGTTTAAAGAGATATATTGAAAGTAAAAATTCATTTAATACTTTCTTTTCTGAAATAGTGTTGTTTAATTTGTTAAGGTTAAAACCAAAAGACACTTCATACATTTTTTCAAAAAACAGTATTGATAGTAAAATACTTCGATCTATTAATGTTCAACTAAATAGTTCTGGAAGTTTGGTACATAAAAGAGAAAAGATTGCTATTAAAATTAGATCTCAAATCACTAATAAAAATTTAGTTGAACAAAAAATTCAATACAAAGGAAAATCAAATTATACTAGATTATTTTATAAATTAAAAAAAGGAAATTCAATAGAATATATTAATAAATTGAGAAGATATAAAATATGGGCAAATCATCTGTCTCAGAATACTTTAAGTAATTATCAACAATCTATTTATGAAATTACAGAACTCAAAAAATATACAAACTCAACTAGTCTGACGCAATATAATTTAATACATGACAAAATTATTAGTATTCCAGTTTCTCCGGCATTAAACGAAAAAGAAATAAACTATATTATTTATCATGTGAATAGGCTATGAGAAAAATAAAAAAAATATTGATAGATGTCGGACATCCCGCACAGGTACATCAATTTAAATATTTGTATAAGGATTTAAAAGATAATGGATTTGAAGTGTTAGTTGTTGCCAAGGATAAAGAGGTATCTGAATACTTATTAAAAGCATATGATATTGAATATTTAATTATTGATAAAACAAAAAAAGGTATTTTTTCAAAAATATTGAATTTACCTATAGTATATAAGAAAATGTTTAAGATTATTAAACTATTTAAACCTGATATTATCTTGAGTAGGTTTTCTTTTCAAAGTTCACATTTAGCATTTTTATTAAATATTCCTCATATAGGATTTACAGATACAGAACATGTAAACTTAAGTGATAAATTAACTGTGCCATTCGTTGATGTTAAAATAACTGCCAATTCATACTTTAAAAATTTAGGAAAAAATCATATTAGATATAATGGCAATATTGAGTTATTTTATCTGCACCCTAAAAGATTTAAATCAGATATTAAAATTAAGGAGGAATTAGGTATTAAAGAAGATGAGAGATATGCAATTATTCGCTTTGTTTCGTGGGATGCCCACCATGATATTGGGCAAAAAGGAATGAGTAATAAAATTAAACATGAATTGGTTAAAAGTTTATGTCAGCATGTTAAAGTATTTATTACTTCGGAAAGTAAATTACCATTAGAGTTTAAACAGTATCAGATTACTATTCCGCCTGATAGAATTCATCAGGCTATAGCTTTTGCTGATTTATACGTGGGAGAAGGAGGAACAATGGCATCCGAGGCTGCATGTTTAGGTATTCCATCTGTTTATGTGAATAGTTTAGATGCTGGTGTTTTTCATGAAGAAGAAAAATATGGTTTATTGTATAGTTTCAGGAATTTAGAAGGAGTTATTGAAAAGGTATTAGATATTGTAACAAACTCCAAAATTAAAATTGAACATAAAAAGAAGCTTGATAAATTTCTTTTAGATAAAATAAATGTCACTTCATTTGTTTTTTGGTTTATTGAAAATTATCCAAAAAGCAAAGCAATATTAAAAGAAAACCCTGATTATCAATTAAGATTTAAGTAAATGGATTTTACAATAAATAAATATAAAGAACTTCTTCAGTCTTTAATTGATCAGAATTACTCTTTTCAAACCTTTGATGAATTTTTAAAAAATCCTGTAGATAAAGTCTTAGTTCTCCGTCACGATGTAGATCTCTTACCCGAAAACTCATTACGATTTGCTAAAATTCAACATGATTTAGGTATTAATGGGGCTTACTATTTTAGAGCAGTACCGGAAAGTTGGGATGAGGATATTATATTAGAGATTGCCGATATGGGACATGAGGTAGGCTATCATTATGAAACTATGGACACTGCCAAAGGTGATGTTGATTTAGCGATGGAGCAGTTTAAGCAGCATTTAAGTGAGTTAAGAAAACTGGTAGATGTTAAAACTATATGTATGCATGGTAGTCCTTTATCAAAATTTGATAATAAGGATCTCTGGAATAAATACAACTATAAAGAATTTGGGATTATTGGTGAGCCCTATTATGATATAGATTTTAATAAGGTATTTTATTTAACCGATACAGGAAGAAGATGGGATGGAGGAAATGTTAGTGTCAGGGATAAAGTGAATTCATCAATAATTAAAACTTACCATTCAACGGATCAAATTATTAAAGCTTCAAATAAAAAGGAATTACCAAATCAAATTATGTTTACCTTTCATCCACAACGATGGCATGATAATAAGTTCTTATGGATAAACGAATTATTAATGCAAAATAGCAAGAATATTATAAAAAAGTGCTTTTTTGTAAAGTAAAGATTAAAAACTCCTATAGGCTTTATCTCCTTCAGAATACTGTAAATACCAATTATTTAGATCAATATGATCAAGTGAATTTTTTGGATCTTTAATATATAATGGTTTGTAGTGCTTTTTTATATTAACAAAACCAGAACTTAAATATCCTTTTTTATTCATGGTGTTATGGGCTGAAGCATTGACAATGCAACATCCATTTTCTTTTAAATAATAGATACACTTATCAATTACACTTTCCCAAATTTTGATGTCACTACCTAGATAAGGAAGGTGGACAATTCTTCCTTTTTTGACTCCATCTTTTTCTTTAATATATAGCACGCAAGTGCCTAAATTTAGCTTATCTTTTTTGATGGTAAATGCATAGGTTTTTACCAAGGGACAATCTAAAAGCCAATCGATATAATTCTTTGTGATTTTCTTTTTAAAGAGATTCTTAGAACTCTGTTCTTCTATAAAATTAGACCCATCATACCTTTTAAAATAAATGTCATCGACTGAATGCTTAGGGTTTTTAAAATAACTTGGAGATAAATAAGCAAACATGCCAACCGTTTTGAGGATACTTTTCCGGTGAAGTGACCTGTAGGAGCCTTTTAAGTCTAATATTTTATAATATTGATCTATTTTAGAAATGTACTTGTATTTAAATAATTTATAAAGATCCTTAGCTGTTTCAGATCCAGCTATGGTTATCCCAAAATCGCCTAAATTCATTACTTTTTTAAATAGTAACACACCTGCCATTCCTTTGTATTCAGAATGGAGTTTCCATGAGATAGGAATAGATCCTGATAATTCAAAAATGTTTTGAGAGTAAATAGATAGCACATAGCCAATAACTCCAATAATTTCATTTTTATTATTCTCCGCAACAAAAGCATTATAAATAGTTGAATCGCCAGGATTGGTAAACAACCATTTTAATTCCTTCACACTTTTTCGGCCATTGTACAGTGCTGAAACTTCCAGAAAATCTTTTTCTTCAATTCTTCTAATTTTGTCTGCCATTAGATAAATTTGCTAAAAATATTAAAAAATCACCACCAATAATAAGTTTGCCTTTTTCAGATAAATGACCACCATCATTCGTATATGCCGGTATCATTGTAAAAATCTTTTTACCATCAGCTTCTGAATATTCTCTTTTGCCATCAGGGTATGTCGATTCAGTTTTAGCCAGATTAAAAATAAGTTGATTCTTATATTCATTTACAAGCAGTTCGTTAAACTGCTGTCTTGCAATATTATCTTTAATACCAATGTCTTTACCTAAAAGTTTCTTTATAAAACCTTTTGATCCAGATTGTAAAGATTTAATTGGTGCAGTAAAATGAATGATCTTAATATTTGGATATTTTAAAGAAATCTCGTTCATTCTTTTTTTGTAGTAATCAAATATTTCTTTGACATTAGAACCATCCTCAATATCAACATAACAAAACTTAAAACCTGCTAAATTAACCTTTTCACCTAATCCATTATCGATAGTGTCACAGAAATCATCTATTTTAGCTTTGGGGTCTCTGTTTGAACCATTATTATCATGTGCAAATACAGGAGATTTGAAAAAGTTTAAGTCTTTCCCCTTTTTGATATTCAATTTAATATTTTGATTTTCTTTTAATACCATTTCAATACCATCCATCATATTGTATCCAACAGATTGATGTCCAAAATAAATTTTTTGCTGTGCTAATTGATCCCATTTTTGCTGAGGTATGTTTTTTAAAGAACTCATATAATATGTAGTGTTTTTGACATTATCTTCCCTAGAACATGATGTTATAATTAGAAATAAAAGAAAAAATATTAGAGTGTTTTTGAGTGTCATGATAGGGGAATTAACATACAAATATAATAAGACCGTTGCAATATTCAATAAAAATATACTTTAAACCCTTTTTAGCTTCAAATCACTTCCTTATCAAAAATTTAAAGTCCTCACAAACACTAGTTTGCTGCGGGTTTAAATTTTCTCTAGCGTCGTGCTTTTTTGTTAAAATAGGTTTTGCAACGGTCTTTAAATATAATTTGATAATAATTTCAGCATTTAACACTTTATATAATATAAACAAATTTTGAAAAATCAGTTAAAACACTTTAAAACAGTATATTAATATGTAGTTGTCGTATAATTAATTGAATTTTACACATCATTACATAAATATTAAGTATATTTGTACTTGAAAAAGAATAATTAATGTCAATTTTATGCTCCCCTCATATAAATAAATTGATATGTAAAGGATTTAAAGGATTCTGTTGCATGTCTTTTTCCGTTTTTATAGGGATAGTATATTTACAATCTTAAAAATTGTTGCTATGAAAACAAAACTACTCGAGAATTATTATCTTAAAAATTATCGTTCTGGAACCACGGAAAAGATTATTAAGCATTCAATGATAAAAGATGAAGTTTCTGTTGGTAAAAGAAAATATTTTTCATCTGAAGACAAAACTCGTATTGTTGTTGAAGGGCAAAGTGGAGAAATCACTATTCATGAAATTTGTTTAAGGGAAGGTATTACACCTATTGTTTTTAGCCAATGGAGTAAAGATTTTTTAGAGATTACTTCTGAAAGCAGGATAGATCTACAATCTGTTAGAAAGTCTTTATCTGATGATGACCGTTATCGAATTGTTTTAGAAGGTAATAATGGCACCTATAGTATTGCTGAAATTTGTAAAAAAGAAAAAATTACGCATGGTAAATTTTTACAATGGAGTGATGAATTTCTTCAAATAACAAAGAAAAGACTTGATAGAGAGAAAGTTAATGACTACCATACATTAAAGATAAAAGAATTAATTGAAAATCTTGTAGGTGAAGATATATTAACATATTTTGAGAGTTTTATTGATGTAACTTCCAAAGAAACCATTGTTATTACAGATCACCATAAATGTTCAAATGACAAAACACTTAAAAATAAATCAAATTTGGTTTGTCTTTCTAAGATTAATGATATAAGGAATATCAATAAACATTTTGAGTTGATTAATTCAAAACTACCCCAAGGAGGTGTTTTTATTGGTTGCTTAGAAACACTGACAGCAAGAAGAGAACGAATCAATAAAAATGGGATTCCTGTTTTAAATGATTTGCATATGGGTTCTGAGTTTCTGTTCAAACGAGTTTTTTCAAAATTAGATATTACTAAAAAGTATTATTTTAATTTAACAAAAGGTAAAGGCAGATTATTATCTAAAGCAGAAGGTTTAGGTAGACTGGTAAGTTGTGGTTTTAAAATCATGGATTATAAAAATATTAATGGATTGACCTATTTTATTGTAAAGAAAGACAAGGAGCCTTCCTTTGATATGAATCCAAGTTATGGTCCCGTTTATAAAATGCCAAGAATTGGGAAAAACGGTAAAATTATCAAGGTTTACAAATTCAGAACCATGCATCCGTATAGCGAGTATTTGCAAGATTATGTGTTAAAAACAAATGGATATGCTAAGACTGGAAAACCTGCAGATGATTTCAGAATCCCTGCCTGGGGTAAAGTTTTTAGAAAAATATGGATTGACGAAATCCCTCAGCTAATCAATGTTTTAAAAGGAGATATGAAATTGGTAGGTATTCGTCCGGTTTCGGAAAGATATTTTCAGGATATTCCTAAAGAAATGCAAAAACTACGTTTAACACAAAAGCCGGGTTGTATTCCACCCTATGTAGCTTTAAATCGTGCCGGAAATGTGATGAGCGTATTGCAATCTGAAAAAGAATATCTAGAAGAAAAAATCAGAAATCCTTATACTACCGATACAAAATACTTTTTTAAAGCAATTTTTAATATTGTCTTTAAGCATAAACGAAGTGCGTAAACAAAAGTTTTGTTCATTAAAATGAATTCTCTAGGATCTATCTAGAGGGGATAGCCTACGCCGAGCATAGTTTAATCGTTAAGTTTTTTGTTATTTTTATAAAAACGGAATGGATATCGAAGTAATATGAATAGGTGAATCATTTCTTTTGTAGTTGAAGAAAAATGCTTTAGAAATATAAAACCTTGTTATAATCTACAATTTTCTTATTTTTGGACGTTATCTATACAATAGGTAATTATCTTTAATTTTATTATATGCAATTTGACCAATTTTCTGAAGAACATTTTGATGAATCGATAGGTATAAGAGAAATATTAGAAAAATATCTGATCCATATCAAATGGTTTATTTTAGCTGTTTTAATTTTTGGTGTTTTAGCTTTCTTAAAAGTTCGTTACGAAACACCAAAGTATAACATTAAAGCTTCTATTTTAATTAAAGAACAGGAAAGAGGGAATTCTATTAATAATTTATCTGCCTTTGAAGACATGGGTTTGTTTGGTATGGGTAATAATAATTTGCAAAATGAAATGCAAATTCTTAACTCGAGATATTTAATGACTTCGGTAGTAGAAGAATTAAAACTCAATTATAGATTCTTTGTGGAAGATTCTCCTTATGATAGAGAAAAGTATCCAAATTTTCCAATTATTGTAAATATCAAACCTGATTCCAGTACTATTGATCGTCTTGCAACTTCGTTTAAAATTTTAGTAAAATCAAAGACTAGGTTTGAATTTTTTGAATCGGAAGGTAATTCTATTGGTATAAAGAATTTTGAGGAAGATTTCTATGCTGAATTGGGAAATGAAATAAATTCAGATAAAAGAAAAATACATATTACATTAAATAAAAATTTCAATTCAGAAATTATAGGTAAAACGATTATTGTTTCCATAAATTCAATTGAAAGTGTTGCCAACAGTTTTATGGGAAAATTAACAATAGAACCTATTGATGAACGCTTGTCAGGTGTTATTACCTTAACTTTAGATGAAACTGTTAAAGAAAAAGGAATTGCCGTGATTAATAATTTGATCGATCAATATAATGTAGATGGGATAAATGATAAAAATTTAATTTCTCAGGCAACAACCGATTTTTTGGATGATAGACTTATATTAATTTCAGCTGAATTGACTGCTATTGAAGGATCAGCTGCACAGTTTAAAACAAGTAAAGGTTTGGTAGATGTAAATTCCGGGGCAAACGTATATCTTGAATCTTCTACGGTAACAGAAAGAGAAATGGTTGTGGCCAATACACAATTGGAAGTGGTGAATTATATGTTGGTACAATTACAAAATAGTAGTTTTGGTGACTTACTTCCCGGAAATATTGGTCTTTCAGATCCTTCTATAGTAGGTTTAATTACTAATTACAATAATTTAGTATTACAACGCAATAGAGTTTTAAAAAGTTCAAGTATTAAAAACCCTATCATTGTAAATATTGATTCTCAACTAGGTGTATTAAAAAATAATTTGACCAGTAGCTTAAACAATTTAAAATCGTCATCTCAAATACAGATTAATGCTCTAAACAAAAAAAGAGGTCAATTAGTTTCAAAAATTGCTTCTGCTCCTAAGTATGAGAAAGAATATAAAGATATAGTTCGGGAGCAAGAAACCAAGAATGCTTTATACTTATTCTTATTACAAAAACGTGAAGAATCAATTCTGTCAAATTCAGTTAATGTGGATAAAGCAAAAGTGATTGATCAGGCTTACAGTTCAGGTATTCCGATATCTCCAAAGAAGGCGATGAATTATTTGGGAGCTATTATTTTAGGCTTATTAATTCCTTTTTTAATTATATATATCAAAGATCTGCTAGATACTAAAGTACATGATGAAAAAGATATTAAAAAATTAAAAATACCTTATATTGGTGATGTTCCTTTATCAGCATCTAAAAAGAATCTATATATTAATGATGGTGATAATTCAAATATAGCCGAGGCCTTTAGATATGTTCGAACCAATATTAATTTCATGTTGGATCGTAAGAATAAAGGGAAAACTGTATTTGTGACATCTACACAAAGCCATGAAGGAAAAACATTTACAGCGATAAATCTGGCATCTTCATTAGCCATTTCGGGTAAAAAAACTTTATTATTGGCAATGGATCTTAGAGCTCCAAAAATTCTTAAATATTTGGGAATAGATGAAGCACATGGTATAACCAATTTTATTAAAAATAATAATCTAGAAGTTAGTAATCTTATAGAAAAATACCCAAAAATTGAAAATTTAGATATTATCAATTCCGGTGATATACCACCAAACCCTGTAGAGTTATTAATGAGTAAACGAGTTCAGGAGATCTTTGAATATGCGAAAAATAATTATGAATATATTATCGTGGATACTGCACCGGTAGGTATGGTTACGGATACGATTCAGATAAGTAATTTTGCCGATCTAACTTTATATGTTATCAAAGCTAATTATTTGGATAAGCGGATGCTACATATACCTGAAAAATTGTATAAAGAACAAAAATTAACCAATATGGCAATCTTGATCAATGGGTCAGATCATAGTAAAGGTGCCTATGGTTATGGTTATGGCTACGGTTATGGAAGCCTAAAGAAAAAACCATGGTATAAAAAAATATTTTTCTTTACAGCTTGATCTTTTTTGATATGATTACTTTGTTTCTGTATATTTTAAAGAGCAATGCTTAAAAGCTATAATGATTGAATGGGATAATGATTTATTCAGATTTTAGTAAAATTATTGAATTTGCGATTTGAATTTATTAAAATAAAGGGTCTGCTATTAATTTAGCAGAAAATATTTCTAATTGTCATTCAGAAGCACAATAGGAGTGACGAGGAATCTCAAAGCAATGACATTGTAAGATTTCTTGCTACGCCAGCAGGCGATCTCGTCAATATGTTTCTTTTATTTAAAAAAAATATTTTGGTCGAAATGATCTATTAAAAAAGTAGAAGAACTAAAATAATTTTCTCAACAGTCGCTTTACTTCATAGCAACTCCATAGATACTTGCACTTAAAGGGTACATCACTCTATGGATTTTATGCAATACTTGTTTTGGATTCTTTGGGTTTGTCTTTGCGAATCATGAAGCACGAAGTAATGTGGTAATCTCTTTGGTATAAAAAAAATGTGGTACTACCAGGAATTTAGCGGTAAATATTCCTAATTGTCATTCCGACGAAGCGACCGTAGGAGCGACGAGGAATCTCAAAATATGGTAATTATTGAGATTTCTCGTCAATATACTTTTTTCACAAAAAAAAATATTTCTGTCCGAAATGATATTTTCTATTAAAATAACAGTAGAGCCAAAAATATTAATTGAGTTATTGGGTTAGCAAGTGAGAAGTAATATGGAATCAAAATTTGGTTAATACTTTATGCATCTCAACAAAAAAAGATCTCCAAGAGTCATAGAATACGGAGAGTTGGCTTTGCAACTACCATTATCGAACTCCAGAAGGAGCTTCGCACTCTCCGGGTTTGATCTTTTATTTTCAATGAGTTGAATGAAGTCAGAAGTAAGAAGTTTTTGGAAAGAATTTTAAATTTTAAATTCCCCTCCTTAGCGATAGCGTTTAAGGAGGGGTGCCTGAAAGGTGGGGTGGTTTAAAAACAGCATACAATTTTTGAAATCCGAACTCCCTCCGTCCTACGGACACCTCCCCTTAAAAGGGGAGGAGCTTCGCACGCTCCAAGGTCAGTTGTTTATTAGTGAAACTCTACCGATAGCTATCCCGTATTTGAAAATTCAATAAGGTGAATTTGTAAGTGAAATAGAATGTTCTCGTATAGTTGCTGGGAGTAGCAATCTCCGATGGAGTTCAATTTTCATGTTCTAGGTTTCCAAGCGCAGGGTTTTAAAAATATTGCGTAAAGTCCTTTTTAGGAGATTTACGGGTAGAGATGCTTCCATTCGTCAGCATGACAAACAGGTAGTATCAATATATTATTGATGTTTAATATTAGCGGTAGCCCCAAGTGGATGATCTGTGGGGAGAATAATGCTTCTTCCTCGTTCCTCGTCATCGCAAAGACGTCACTGCGAGGAAGTATGATGTGGTAGTCTCTTATGGTTTTCAAATTTCAGGTTTTCAAGTTCCGGGTAGAATGAGTTATTGATCAGATGACTTTAACCACTGTAAAGATAGTCATCAGATCAATTTTCATTTTAAAAATCAAAAGTCCTTTTTAGGAGATTTATGGGTAGAGATGCTTCCATTCGTCAGCATGACAAACAGGTAGTTTATGTATGTTATTGATGTTTAATATTAGCGGTAGCCCCAAGTGGATGATCTGTGGGGAGAATAATGCTTCTTCCTCGTTCCTCGTCATCGCAAAGACGTCACTGCGA
>JADGEA010000068.1:0-5410 GCA_016744615.1 Flavobacteriaceae bacterium | reverse complement strand
GGAAGTATGACGCGGCAGTCTCTTATGATTTTCAAATTTCAGGTTTTCAAGTTCCGGGTAGAATGAGTTATTGATCAGATGACTTTAACCGCTGTAAAGATAGTTATCAGATCAATTTTCATTTTAAAAATCAAAATTCCCTTTTAGGAGATTTACGAGTAGAGATGCTTCCATTCGTCAGCATGACAAACAGGTAGTATCAATATATTATTGATGTTTAATATTAGCGGTATTCCCTAGAGGATCTGCGGGAAGAATAATTAAGGGTAAGATTGCTTCTTCCTCGTTCCTCGTCATCGCAAAGACGTCACTGCGAGGAAGTATGACGCGGCAGTCTCTTATGGTTTTCAAATTTCAGGTTTTCAAGTTCTGGGTAGAATGAGTTATTGATCAGATGACTTTAACCACTGTAAAGATAGTCATCAGATCAATTTTCATTTTAAAAATTAAAAAGTCCCTTTTAGGAGATTTACGAGTAGAGATGCTTCCATTCGTCAGCATGACAAACAGGTAGTATAAGTATATTATTGATGTTTAATATTAGCGGTAGCCCCTAGAGGATCTGCGGGAAGAATAATTAAGGTAAGATTGCTTCTTCCTCGTTCCTCGTCATCGCAAAGACGACACTGCGAGGAGGTATGACGCGGCAGTCTTTATTATAAAAAAAGAGTCTGGTTTTACCCAAACTCTTTTCTAAAGAAAAATTGATTATTAAATTAACCTACTTTTACAATTTGCAAGGCGTTATTTCTTGCCAACGCATAGAACTGACCGTTTATCTCCTGATAAAATAAAATACCAATAGCGATCAAAACACCAGCTGTTGTGGGTAGTGGTGTGCTAAATCCCAGATCAGTAGTTAAGGTAATATCCGTATCTACACTTCCCACAACAGGAATTTCAGAACTAAACGCAGTAGCATTCTGTTTATTCTCTACTGGATTAACAAATTGATACTCCCCATCGGTATTATCAAATACATAATCACTCAATACTGCGGTATGCAACGCCAGTTTAAAATGTGTAGCTCCCAAAGGAATTTGCAAATAATTACCGGTATTGAAATCGGGAACTGTCCATATAGTTACACTTCTGTTGGCATCTAGTTCCGGAGCTTCAAAAGGTGCATAAAAAACAGTAGATAAAGGCAAATCTTTCTGAAATTCAAAACCTTCCAATAATTGTTTGTTAGCAACAATTTCAAATGCACGTTCGCCACGATTACCTGGTCCAACCCGATTGATACGCTTCATCATGCCCGTTATTCTTCCGGCAATAGAAGCAGTACTAATCTCTCTGCTAATACTCGAAAAACCTGTACGAAGGGCTTTGCCTAATGAGGCAGAAGCTCCAAATTCCTGCATGTTCTCACGGGTTCGTCTAAAGTTAGGATCATTAAGAATCCTTTCTTTACTGACACCACCTGCGGTTTTAATCAGTGATCTACCATTTTTTTCGTAAAAGGTCAGCCCTCCCAGCGAACCTTTAATTTTGATAAAGCTATTTTGTATAGCCATAATTTAAATAATTTAAAATGAAACATTTATTTTTGAAAATTTATTGGCCAATAATCTTTTCAAATGGTAATGCTGAAATATTTTTTTAAATTTCCATGGGTTTGGTGGAAATTTTTGGATATTTATCAGCATTACTAACTAATAGGAATAGTTTTTTGTTGATCCTCTCGAGCAAGAAATACTATGGAATAAATTAATGGCAAATGAAAAAGAATAGTTTAACCAAAATAGCAACCCAAACTGAAATTAATAATGCATTAGTCAATTTTTTTCAACACGAAGAGATCAATACGATAGTGAAATATGGTATTGCAAGGTTATTTTTTATATTTAAGATCAGATATGATATCAATAAAGGTATTTATGGTATTACCATGGAAGACATGATTCAGGAAACAAATACTGCTTTTTCATCAGAAAAAAGAAGAAACTGGAATAAAAGTAGATATCCAAGTTTTAAAAGACAATATTACAGTGCCTTTGATAGTGTAATCTATAATACGGTAAAATCATATCTGGAAAAAGCAAACAATCATAGCCCTATTCTTGATACAGATGCGTATGTAGCTCCTGATGATCATGCATTTGAAGAACAAAAAGAATTGCTATTGGATAAATTGCAAAATTTGGGAGCAACAGATGAAGAATTATTATTATTCGAGCCTTATTATATAGATCAAATGAAACGGCATGATATTGCTATACTCATGGGAATAACAGTCCAAAAAGTAACTGATATTAAAAAAAGATTAGACAGGAAACTAATAACAATCAGTAAAAAGTGGAAATATTAAAAATTATTTTAATTGAAATGAATTATTATATCTGTGGGTAGAAACTTTTATATTAAACAGATCTTAAAAATTTACCATTATTCCAAAACCAAGTAAATTATATGTATTTATTGACAATGAATAGAATAGACCAAAATTCATAGAATTAGTTAAGGCTTCTATTTTGTGAACCCGACAAACTATTGTTAAACAAAAAATAATGGTATAAGAAAGAACCCTTTAGAATTTAAAAGAAAAAATCAACCATTTAATACTTATTTAAACCAATTATGAAACTTACAAACACCCTCCATGAAAAAATTTATGACACCTTCTTGTATGATATCAAAAATGGTGATACTGAACTTGCCAATGATTTATTAACAGAATTAGGTTATGATCTCAAAGAGATCAATACCATGGCAGAGAAAATATACAAACACCAATCTTTTTTGGTTAAAGCCGGTATTCAAAAGCAAAAAAATGATATTCTATTAGAAAAAGCAACAAAATTAGTACAGCATAGCATACAGAAAAATGAAGAAAGACCCTTGGCATATTTAAAAGAAATGATCCAACAAAATCAGGTTCAGGTGAACTATCGTAATTTAGAAAAATTGAGTCATCATGAGATTAAACAAATTATTAAAGATATGAACCTGGTTAATCTTCTTGATCAATTAAGTGAAGATGAAAAACATCAATAGAACTTATTTGTACTTTATACAAGATGAAACATACAAGCATAGCCATAGCTACTATTAACCGTTACCCTGAGCGTAATGCATTGAATTATAAGGGTCTGTTTCTTAGGAATAGATTTCTTGTCAATACACTTTTTTTAAAATATATCTCCGTTGAAATGACATTTTCCACTAAAGAAAACAGTAGAATCATCACTTTAACGCAGTATAAAGATTAATATATCTAATGATAAATAGAGAACGATCTACTAAAGGGGCACGTAGAGCCAGGCAACTGTTAGGGGAAATAGGTTATGATGAAATTACTCATATTTCTTTAACAGATATCGCAACTTTTTTAGGAGCTATTGTAATAGAAAAGCCAATGGACTTGGCGGATGGTAAGATTATCAGGGGAAAATCCCAAACTATTATCAGGATCAACAGCAATATATATTTACAAGAGAAAAAACGATTTGCTCTCGCTCATGAGATCGGACATTTATTATTGCATGATAATTTAGAACTCCATAATGATAATCCAGGCTCTATGAATTGGTTTCAGTATTTTGAAAATCAGGCAAAAAGAGGTAAGCAGGAATATGAAGCAAATGATTTTGCAGCAGAACTCCTGATGCCGGAAAAAATATTTAGAAAAGAATTTCAAGGAAAAATATTTACTCCGAACCTGTTAAAAGAACTGTCTCAACGTTTTCAAACCAGTATTACTTCGGTAATATTTAGAGTTTTAAAGCTAGATCTTTATCCAATTTGTATTGTGTATTTGTATAGAGGTGAGGTAAAGTATTGGTTGAAATCACCAGATCTTTATGTGTATATAAAAAATATAAATCATTTACCACCACCTGAAGACTCTGTTGCCAAAGAGTATATCGATGCTAACTACGAATATCTTTATCATGGGGAAGAAAAAGCACAAGAAATTTATAGATCAACCTGGTTTGAATTGTCAGGAAAGCAAAAAGACAATCTATTTTTTGAATATTGCATTCCATATAAAACACATAAAATGCTGTTAAGTGTGATTTGGGAAGAGTGAATTAAGTCAAAAGTCTAAAGTTAAAAAGTCACAGTGAGGATTATAACGTGGCAGTCTCCGTATTATATTCGTTTGCAAAAATGAATGAGATCATAGGTCACCATTTCAATCTATCAATTTATATAAATTGTATTATTCACGGGGTGAATCTATCCGTTATGCAAATATTCACCCCGTGAGTGATTTTTTCCACCTCATTATAAGCAAATTCATCTGATGACTCCTCTTACTGCGAGTATCAGTCATCTGATGAATGGTTTTACCAAGTCTAACTCACCCCGTGAATATCATTGGATAAATACTTTGTGATAACAAAATGCAACGTATTTGTGGGCTAGGCATAAAACTTGTTATCATCTTAACAAACCAAGACCTCCGATAGTCTAAAGACATCGGAGAGTTGGCTTTTGCAATTGTTATTATCCAACTCCCAAAGGAGCTTTGCACGCTCCGGGATCTGTTAAATATAAGTGAGGGTTTGACTGTTTTTATAAGGTTATTAGTCAAACCCTCACTTTTTTACAGGGTAATTATATATATCCCCTTGACCATTTACATAAGGGTTTTAAAATTTGTAAAAGTGCCTTTTAGAGGTTGAGATGCTTCCATTCGTCAGCTTGACAAACAGGTGGTTTATGTATGTTATTGATGTTTAAAATCTTCGGTAATTAGCGTAATCAGCGGAAAGAATAATCTCATATTGAGATTGCTTCTTCCTCGTTCCTCGTCATCGCAAAGACGTCACTGCGAGACCCACGAATTTTCAAAATCTCCACTGATTTGATGACAATCAGGATTGTATTTTCAATGAAGCTTGCTTCGTAACAAGGATCAAAATATATTCAAAATGTTTCTAAGCGAACGATGCCTGGGTGCAGACTTAGGTCACAAATACATATAAGTAATATGGATTTAGTGGATAAAAATGATTTTATTAATTTCTTTATTGATCAGGTTTTCAGTGACCGGTGCGAAGCAAAGGCCTTGGCCAGGTAAAGATTTTTTCGGTACTTTTTTTATCTAAAAAAAGCACACATAAAAGAATGAAATTAACTTTTCAATTGTTGTCATAGGTAGGAAGTATGACGTGGCAGTCTCTTTATTATATCCACTTGCTAAAATAATTTTTTCAGTCAAGGGGGTGACTATTTACACAGCAATTATAGTCACCTCTTTGACTATTAACATGAAGATTTTTGAAGGAACGATAAAACTGGGTTTTTTTGCGAGGATTTTAATGTTTTAAAGGTTCTCTGCTTGTATGACGAACTCTTAAAATTCGGTGTAATAGACAAAAAGGAGGCTGATTTAGGTTGATATTTTCCAAGTGGACAAAAAGGAGGCTGTATTTTTCATTTATTTTTGGATATAAAAAAA
>JADGEA010000548.1 GCA_016744615.1 Flavobacteriaceae bacterium | reverse complement strand
AATATGGAAAAGGAGTAGTGACCAATGTTACTTCAGAATTGTATTGGGTTACGTTTATGGATAACGGATTAGAAACAATACCTGTAAATGATGATTTTGAAATTATTGATGCAGTTAGGGATGAGGTTGATACAGTTAGTTTTTCTGAAATAGAAGATAGCCTGCGATCCATATTAAAAAAATGGAGCGATGCGAGTGAAATAGTTCCAATTGCAGATAAATGGAGAGGTGGGACTATGGTATTAGAACCTAAGGATAGTAATCTTTCTAACAAAGAAATCCCAATTAATACTTTTTTTCATAAAATAGTTATGCTTCGAGATCGCATAAGAGTCATGGAGCAAAAAATAAATTCTAGTAAGAGTTTAGAAGATCAAGATAAAGTAGATTTGCAGCAGTATATAACACGTTGCTATGGTAGTTTAACTACTTTTAATGTGTTGTTTAAAAATAACTCACAAAGTTTTAAAGGAGATAGTTCAAAAAAATAAAAATATTATGGAAGAAAATCAGCCAGTAAACCCTCAGTTTTTAGTTAGTCATTTAGACAGCGATGCAAAAGTTGCCTTTTATAGAAAGACGTATACTCATTTGGCCTTAGCTGTTTTAATGTTTGTATTGGTCGAAACGATATTCTTTCAAATTCCTCCTTTATTGGAGTTTGCACTTTCATTAACACAAGGTTGGACTTGGTTAATAATGTTAGGTGGTTTTATGTTAGTAACTAACTATGCTGAGAAAATGGCGCTTTCTACTCACGATAAAAACAAACAATATTTAGCATTATTACTTTATGTAATTGCTGAAGCGTTTATTTTTATTCCATTGATTTTAATCTCAATGATGGTTGCCGAGGAAGGTGGATTGGAAATATTAAACCAAGCTGCAATTTTAACCTTATCATTATTTTCGGGATTATCTGCTGTTGTTTTATTGACTAAAAAGGATTTTTCATTTTTAAGATCTGCTTTGTCTATTGGTTTTTTTATTGCATTAGGACTTATTGTAGCGGGTGTGTTATTCGGCTTTAATTTAGGGTTGTGGTTTAGTGTTGGTATGATTGTCTTAGCA
>JADGEA010000067.1 GCA_016744615.1 Flavobacteriaceae bacterium | reverse complement strand
TCTTGAGTATCATTTATGGACACCAGAATGGAAGGAATTGGTTTCTAAAAGTAAATTCCCTAAGTTGAATAAGGATTGGGCAGATGTTGCTTCAAAGGGCTATATCGGTCTCCAGGATCATGGAGACGATGTTTGGTATAGAAATATTAAAATAAAAGAACTTTAGTATAAAATTGATTTTAATTTATAAAAAACCTGCCCTTCTTTATAGCTTGTTATTTGTCAAGTAAAAGTAGGACAGGTTTTTTAATATAGAATGATTATGAGAAAGCTTAGAATGGGAATGATTGGTGGTGGAATAGACTCTTTTATTGGAGATGTACACCGAAAAGCAGCTTCTTTGGATGGAATGATAGACCTGGTTTGCGGAGCCTTTAGCAGTACAGCCGAAAGGTCTAAAAAATCAGGAAAAAGTCTCTTCTTGCCTGATGATAGATGTTATGGAACTTTTGAAGAGATGATTATGGCAGAAAAGAAGTTACCTGTTAATGAACGCATGGATTTTGTTGCTATCGTTACGCCAAATCATCTTCATTTTACCCCAGCTAAAATGGCTCTTGAAAATGGTTTTCATGTGGTTTGTGATAAACCTATGACATTAACACTGGATGAAGCGGTAGAATTAGAACAAATTGTTAAATCAACAGGATTACTATTTGCATTAACACACAATTATCCCGGAAGTCCCATGGTAAAACAAGCCAGAGCTATGGTTGAAAATGGAGATTTGGGAAAAGTAAGAAAGATTCAAGTTCAATACTTACAAGGTTGGTTGGCTACATCGGTTGAAAAAACAGGTCAGAAACAAGCATCTTGGCGTGTTGATCCAAGCAAATCTGGTATAGGAGGTGCTTTGGGAGATATTGGTACTCACGCTGAAAATTTAGTAGAATATATTACAGGATTACAGATTGAAGAACTGGCTGCAGATCTTGGAAAATTTGGAGATGACAGAGTTTTAGATGATGATGGTAATATTTTGTTACGAATGGAAAATGGAGCAAAAGGAACTATGTCCTTTTCTCAAATTGCAGTTGGAGAAGAAAACAATTTGGCTATTAGAGTTTATGGCGAAAAGGGGAGCTTGGAATGGTCGCAAGAAAACCCAAATCTGTTGATCACACGATGGCTTGATAAGCCCAAAACAGTTTATACTCCAAACGGAAATAATTTATATTCTGAATCTTTAACCGCCTCTAGAATTCCTGCAGGTCATCCGGAAGGGTATTTGGAAGCATTTGCTAATGTATATAAGAATTTTGCAATTCATCTCAATGCAAAATTATCTGATAGAGAGATTAAAACACCTGATTATCCTACAGTAGCAGATGGAGTAAGAGGGATGAAATTTATTTATGCTTCTGTAGAAAGTGACAAGAAAAATTCAGCGTGGATAAAACTAAATTAATACAAGTATGAAAACAATTAAAGGCCCAGCTGTTTTTTTAGCACAATTTATAGGGAATGAATCTCCGTACAATTCGTTAGATGGTTTGTGCAAATGGGCTTCTGATTTGGGTTATAAAGGTGTTCAGATTCCAACCTGGGAATCTTTTTTGATTGATCTAGATAAAGCTGCAGAAAGTAAAACCTATTGTGATGAATTGAAAGGTAAAATAAATTCTTACGGATTAGAAATTACAGAATTATCTACTCATTTACAAGGACAACTAGTGGCAATACATCCAGCTTATGATATTATGTTTGATAGTTTTGCTCCGGAAAAAGTACAAAATAACCCTAAAGCCAGAACAAAATGGGCTATCAATACCATGAAAAAAGCAGCTGTTGCCAGTAAGAATTTAGGATTGAATACTCATGCTACTTTTTCAGGATCTTTGTTATGGCATACCATGCATCCATGGCCACAAAGGCCACCGGGACTGGTAGAAACGGGATTTGAAGAACTGGCTAAACGCTGGCTTCCAATTTTAAATGGTGTTGATGAAAATGGTGTTGATGTCTGTTATGAAATTCATCCAGGTGAAGATCTACATGATGGTGATACTTTTGAACGTTTTTTGAAAGCAACTGGTAATCATAAAAGGGTAAATATTTTATACGATCCATCACATTTTGTTTTGCAGCAATTGGATTATATCGAGTATATTGATCACTATCATGAGTTTATCAAGGCTTTTCATGTAAAGGATGCGGAATTTAATCCAACAGGGAAAAAGGGAGCTTTTGGAGGATATAATAATTGGATAGATAGAGCAGGCAGATATCGTTCACTTGGTGATGGTCAAATCGACTTTAAAACGATATTTTCAAAGTTGACCCAGTATGGTTGTGATGTTTGGGCAGTAATGGAATGGGAATGCTGTATTAAAAGTCCGGAGCAAGGTGCAAGAGAAGGTGCTCCATTTATACAAAAACATATTATTGAAGCCACAGAGAAAGCATTTGATGATTTTGCTGGAACCGATATTGACAAAGAAAAGTTAAAAAATATATTAGGAATTTAAAGTCAATGAGAAGATCTGTAAATATAGCATTATTACTGTTTTTTTTAAGCTTTTCCATAGGCGTATCTTAAGATATCCAAGAATAACCTATATGGCACCCATAGCAAGAGCTGTAGATTTTACACATATGCAGATGTTGAAAGGTGAGCTGTAAAAACTAACTTTCTATGTATTTTATCTCATAAGTTAGATCTGCGAATTGTCTGAACATTTCACTAACTCCACAATAGCGTTCCTGTGATAATTTTACAGCCTTTTCAATTTTATCTTTTTTAAAATTACTTCCATAAAAGTTGTATTGCACATGAACTTTGTGGTAGAATTTTGGGTGTTCATCTGTGAGTTCTCCCTTAACATCTATGGTAAGATCTTTTATTTCAGCTCTCATTTTTTTCAATAAAGAAACCACATCTAAACCTGAACAACCGGCTAAAGATGTGAGCATTAATGCTTTTGGACGGAGTCCGTTATTTTCTCCACCAACAGCTTCTGCCGCATCAATATTAAAACTGCCTCCTACGCTATTTGCATTAAAAAGCATTTTCCCTTTCCACTGTATATTTATTTCATCTGCCATATCAATAGTATATTTTTAATTAGGAAAGTTACAAAAGTACAATTTATTATATAATTGTATGTAATTGGAATCACAATAATTGCACCCCAATACCTGCCAGATTTGAATAAGAAACTTTACCTGATTCTATTTTAACACCACTTGCAATATCTTTAGATAATAACATCGCTCCATCCATATCAACATAATCCAATTCTGGCAATAAATGTGCTATTGCAGAAATCCCAACAGATGATTCCGTCATACAACCTACCATTTTTTTCATACCAAATTCTTTTGACTTTTTAAGCATTCTTCTTGCAGGAGTGAGTCCTCCACATTTTACAAGTTTAATGTTTATTCCATGAAAATGGTCATGACATTTTTCAACATCAGATTCTACCTGGCAACTTTCATCGGCAACAATGGGTAAAACGGATTCTAAATAAACTTTACGAGCTCCTTCCCAATCTTCAGCAGGCAAAGGTTGCTCTAAAAATTCGACACCTAATTTTTTTAGTTCAACAGCATTTTTAATTGTTTCTTCGGCAGTCCAGGCACAATTTGCATCAATTCTAAACACAGCATCTGAGTGTTTTCGAAGTTCTTTTACAATTTCAATATCATTTTTAGTTCCTAATTTTATCTTATAGATAGGCCATGGAGTTTCCTGCATTTTAGTAACCATTTTCTCTATGGTATCAATACCGATGGTATAGTTTGTTATCGGATTGTTTTCAATTTTGTATTCCCATAATTCGTATAATTTCTTTCTTTTTTTTCTTGCATAAAGATCATTGTATGCTATGTCTAAGGCACATAGCGCGAACATATCCTCTTTTAAATGCGGATACATTTTAGTCCAGAATTCTTCAGGAGTTTCGTTGGTATCTTCTTCAATTATTTCTTTACAGTTTTGAAGATCCATCATCATGTTTTCCAGGGTTTTGTGGTAATATGGGTTTTCAGAAGCTTCACCATAACCGGAAATATTTCCATCTTTTAGTTCAACGATCATTGTACGTTTTGTATCAAATGATTGCCGGGAAATTGTAAAAGTATGTTTTAATTTGAGTTCGTAAGATTGTAGTAGTATTTGCATGTTTTTGCGGTTATATACGCACAAATGTAAATATTTAAATTGATTTTAAAAAGTTTATAAAAAAATCAAATAGAATTATGTCATAATTCTCCAAACTTGTGCGACTAAAAAAGTAACAATAAATCCCATAATTACCGGCAGGATAGAGGCCACAGTTGTCCATTTTATACTATTGGTTTCCTTGTAAATTGTATAAATAGTAGTACTGCAGGGGTTGTGCAACAAGCTGAACAACATGACATTGACTGCGGTAAGAAGTGTCCATCCTCCTGCTCTTAAAATATTACCTGTTTCATTTGCAGAGCTTAATTCAAACATAACTCCTGCACCTTCACCACCTGTGATTCCGGTAACCAAAACCGTAAGCATCAAAATGGTTGGAATTACAATTTCATTTGCCGGTATAGCAACAATATAAGCAAGAAGTATTACTCCGTTGAGACCTAATAAAAATCCAAATCCATCTAAGAAATTTATGGTCAATGCTGCGATACTTTCATTTCCTATATAAATATTAGAGATCAACCAAATAATTGCCCCGGCTGGTGCTGCAAATACAATAGCTCGCCACAAAACAATTAAAGTTCTGTCTATTAGTGAAGTGTAAATAGTTTTCCAAAATCTGGGCGGACGATAGGGTGGAAGTTCTAAATTAAATGTTGATACTTCTCCCTTTAAAACGGTTTTTGACAAAGCCCAGGAAACCAAAAACATAAATGCAATTCCTAATATTGCAATTCCAATCACTGCTGAAAGAGAAGCAATTCCTGAAAAGGATTCCGGCACAACTGCACCAATAAAAATGGTTGCAATTAAAATTTGTGTTGGCCAACGACCATTGCACAACGAAAAATTATTTGTGATGATGGCAATTAATCTTTCTCTTGGACTATCAATAATTCTTGTTGCAACAACTCCTGCAGCGTTACAACCAAATCCCATACTCATAGTTAATGCCTGTTTACCATGTGCCCCAGATTTTCTAAACAATTCGTCCATATTAAAGGCAACCCGTGGCAAATATCCAAAGTCTTCCAATAAAGTAAACAGAGGGAAGAAAATTGCCATTGGCGGCAACATTACTGCAATTACCCATGCTACGGCGAGATATACGCCATCAATTAGAAAACCACTTAACCACCAGGGCATACCTATACTGCCTGCTAAATTTTTTAAAATAGGGTGAAGAGTATCTAAAAACAAATTGGCTAATAATGATGAAGGATAATTTGCTCCTTCAATGGTCAGCCATAGGATTATAGCCAAAAGGAAAAACATGATTGGGAACCCCCATATCTTACTAGTTACAATTTTATCTAGTTTTCTGTCAAATCGAAAACTCTTATTTTGGTTTTCTGTAGAAACAGATCCTTTTGCAATTTCCGAAGCATCGGCATAAATACCTTCGGCCAATTGATCATGAAAATCATCACCAATCTCCAAGCGAAGATCATGAGATAAATCGATTATATCTTCTATGGTTTTATTCTTCATTTTTTAAGTAAATTCATTTTTTCTTAAAGCATTAATGATGCTTTCATCGCCTTCCAGTAAACGAAACGCTATCCATCTGCTGTTAGGAATTTCGGGGAATTGAACTTTAATTTCTGCACTTAATTTTTCTACAGCTTTCATGATGTTGTTTGGTATATTCCTGACTATATGTGGTTTGCATATGATCTTACCATTCGCAACATCACTTACCGTTTGAATTAATTCTGATATTCCGGTATTAAACCTGGCACTTGTCGGAACTACCGGAATTCCCAGATCTCGTGCTAAAGTTCGTTCATCAATATCGATCATATTTCGTTTTGCCTCATCCATCAAATTTAAACACAAAACAGCCTTATCTGTAATTTCAAGAATTTGTAAAACCAGATTTAAATTTCTTTCCAATCTGTTGGCATCTACAACAATTACTGTAACACTTGGTTTCCCGAAAAGGATAAAATCACGGGCAACTTCTTCATCTTGAGATGTTGAAAGCAATGAGTAAGTTCCAGGTAGATCAACTAGTTTATATTTTTGATCGTTGTATTCAAATGCTCCCTCTGCTCTAACTACCGTTTTACCCGGCCAATTACCTGTATGTTGCTTCAAACCAGTTAATGCATTAAAAACAGTACTTTTTCCAGTGTTTGGATTTCCGGCAAGCGCAATTACAAAATCAAAATTATCAGTATTTACACCTAGTTTTTTAAGTCCATCTGCATTAAAATGTGAACAAGTGTCACATGCGCTTGTTATTTTTTTATCCTGCATAATGATGATTTTTTTGAATAAGGATATGAGAAGCCTGACTGTTACGTAATGCAATACTCGTACCTTTTATTAAATAAGCTTTAGGGTTGTTTAATGGACTTAACAGATCTATACAAATATCTGCTCCCTTAACAAAACCAAGATCCAATAGCCTTCTCCTGTTGTCTCCACGACATTCTTTTGAAATTCCAATAATCTTTGCAGTTTCCTTTTCGGATAAACTGGATAACCGAAATCTGTTATCTTCTATAGATATTTTGTCTTCCACCGATTCAACCGTAATATTTGCAGCAACTATTGGGGCTAATTTAAATTCTTCTCCTTCTGCATAAAAAACAATTCTTTTATTATTGTTTTCTATAATTCTAATTTGTGATCCAATATGAATATTTTCGGCAAGGATTTGTTTGTAAATCACTTCAGGTTCATCTTCAATATGTGTGATTTTTCCGATAGAACTTACTTTTAAAGAAGGTAATGCAACCCCATTAACTTTTGCAATTGCTCCTTTTTTTGTAGGAATTGGGTCACCATGAGGATCAAATATTGGATTTCCCAATGCAATGGCTAATTTATCGGTTTCTTCAAAACTTAACTGATGTTCCATTTTTTCAGCTCGATCATGCCATTCTGATTTTTCAAAACCAGTCTTTTCTGCCAGATATTTTTCCCATAACCGATGAACTCTAACAATGCGCAAGGCATATTCTCTACCCTGATTGGTTAATTTTATATAATCTTCGTCAAATAAGATCAGTTCATTAATTGTCATTTGTTTAACCACATCTACTATTTGCATATTTTTGAATTCCAACAATGCAGTAAGACCGTTCATATCCATTTTTTTTCTGGCATTTTCACTGTGGTATAATTGTTTTAGAACATCTTCAATAACAGTTTTTTCATCATACTTTAAATTCTTTTTGATTATCCAATACCAACCTTTATCCGGAAGAAACAGAAGGAAAAGAAGTATAGAAATACCTAAAAAGATGATTAATGCGAATGTTGGATCGTATGAAATCATTTAAAATGTTTTAAATATAAATTTTTAGCTACATCCTTGGAAAGAACCAATCGATGTGTTCGTGTCTCAATATGAATGGAATTGTCGAAATCTTCAATATCAATAATCTTCATACGATCTCCCAATGCTATATTTTTTTTATTCAGATAGTTTAAAAATGATTTTGATGAATCTTTTACACTATTTAAAATTCCAATGTTACCAACTTTTAAATCTAATAAACAAATAGCATTGCTGATGGGGACCCTTCCATTCTTATCTGGAATGGGATCTCCATGAGGATCAAACTTTGGGAAATGTAAAAAACTCTCGAGATTATTGATCAATGTCTCTGATTTGATATGTTCCAATTGCTCGGCAATATCATGAACTTCTTCCCAGTTGTATAGCAATTTTTCGACTAAAAAATATTCCCATAATCTGTGTTTTCTGATTACTTTAAGAGCTGTTTTTTCTCCTTTTTCTGTTAAAGATACGCCTTGATATTTTTTATAATCTACCAAATCTTTCACGGCAAGTTTTTTAAGCATATCTGTTACTGAAGATGCTTTGGTTTTCATTTTTTCAGCAAGTAAATTTGTACTGACTGCTTTATATTCTTCATTTTGAAGTGCATAAATGTTTTTTAAATAATTTTCTTCTGCTTGTGAAAACATTAAAATATAATTTACACAAATATAAATAAATATTTAGATATATCTAAAATAATAATAACATTAAAAAATAGATTCTATTATTTTGATATTTACTAAGTGCAAATAGCTTATTTTTAGGTGAGTCTAAATTACCTTTTTACAAAAAATTATTCATTTTCAGCCAAAGTTCACAGGCTTTTATCCAAGAGGATTCTGTATTTTTTGAAGGGTTCATTCCAAATCCGTGACCTCCTTTTTGATATAAATGAAGTTCAGCAGGGATTTTAAATTTTTTCAAAGAGAGCAGGTAATGAATACTGTTTTCTATCGGAACGGCTTTATCATCTATCGCATGCACTAAAAAAGCAGGAGGTGTATTTTTAGTAACCATCAATTCATTTGAAAAATATTTAACAAGATCATCTGTTGAATTCTCTCCCAATAGATTATTTTTTGATCCTTGATGTGTAATATTTTCCTTCATGGATATAACTGGGTAGATCAAAATTGAAAAATCAGGCCGGGCACTAGTTGAATCTTTTGTAGAATATACTTTTTCATTATAATGAGTTGATAAAGTGGATGCAAGATGCCCCCCTGCAGAAAACCCCATAATTCCAATTTTATTTGGATCCAAATTCCATTTTTTAGCATTTCTTCTGACTAGTCTCATTGCCTTTTGAGCATCCTGTAAAGGACCAATACTTTTATTTTGCATAATAGTATCACTTGGCAACCTGTATTTCAAAATAAAAGCGGTAATACCGAGTTCATTTAACCAGTTAGCTATTTTATACCCTTCATGGTCAAAAGCAAGAATTGCGTATCCTCCTCCCGGACAAATAACTACAGAAGTTCCATTTGCTTTTTCCTTAGAAGGTTTATACGCTGAGAGTGTAGGTTCGCTAACTTTTGAGATACGATACCCTTTTCCAATTTTTTCTTTGTAGGAATAATTACTGATTGATCCAGGAATATTGTTAGACCATAACTTAATTGTTTTATTTTGTTGTGCCCAAACAGAAGCGTTAATAGATAAAAATAATGAAATAAATAAGAATATTTTAGTTTTCATGTGTTACATTATAGAGTTATATTTTTTAAAATACTCAAATTAATTTAGTTAATAAGAGAATAAAGAAAATGATTATAAAGAAACTCCTCTTCTCCAGGGAATAAAATCATCTTGACCTAGCAACATAGCTTTTGTTTCTTTTTTTCCACTTGCTACTTCAATGATGAGATCAAGCAGTTCATCGGCAAGTTCTACTAATGTTTTTTCTCCCTGAATAATCTTCCCTGCATCAAAATCAATAATATCAGTCATGGTATTTGTCAATTTCGTATTGGATGAAACCTTAAGTACAGGTGCAATTGGATTACCGGTTGGAGTGCCTAATCCGGTTGTAAACAAAATCATATTTACACCCGATCCAACTAACGCTGTTGTGCTCTCAACATCATTTCCGGGAGTGCACAATAAATTTAATCCTGATTTTGATAAATAGTCTCCATAATCTAATACATCAACTATAGGTGAAGATCCTCCTTTTTTTGCAGCTCCAGCTGATTTCATGGCATCGGTAATTAAGCCATCTTTTATATTTCCAGGAGATGGATTCATATCAAAACTAGATCCGGCATCTATCACTGATTTTTCAAAATCATGCATGAGTTTCAGAAATTTAGTTGCATCTGAATCTTCCACACATCTGTTTATTATTTCTTGTTCTACACCGCAAAGCTCCGGGAATTCTGACAGAACAGCAGTTCCTCCAAGTGCTACCACTATATCTGAGACCTGGCCTAGTAGAGGGTTTGCCGAAATTCCTGAAAAACCATCTGAACCTCCACATTCCAAACCTATTTTTAATTGAGATATTGGTGTTGGTTTTCTTTGGATATTATTGGCTTTTTTAATTTCTGTAAAAGATTCTTTTATAACCAGTTGAAGCATTTGATCAACCGTTTCTAATTGTTGTTGTTCATAAATTAAAACAGGTTTGTTTAAGTTAGGATTGATATTTTGTAATGCCTTATTAAAAATATCAATTTGTAAATTTTGACAACCTAAACTTAAAACGGTCGCACCAGCAACATTTGGGTTGTTCACATAACCGGCAAGTAATTTTGCTAGTGACTCTGCATCCTGACGAATAGCACCACAGCCTCCTTGATGGGTTATAAATTTAACCTTAATGTTTTTAAAAACGGACTCTTGTGTTTTGCCGTGATCTTGATCCTGCAGAGTCGAATTGTTTTGAACTAAAGATCTGAGTAATAATTGATGTTTACTTACCTTATGCTTTAATAGTTCTTTTTCAAAAATATCTTTTAGAATTTCAATATTTCTATTTTCACAAAAAACAAGTGGAAAAAAGAGCCAAACATTATCAGTTCCAACCTGTCCGTCCTCTCTGTGATATCCTAAAAAGGTTTTATCTTTCCATTTGTCAACTATGGGAGCAATCCATTTGATCTTTTTAGTCTTTTTGGTTACTACCTTGCTTTTGTGTTTTACATTTTTGGTAGTTATAATTTCACCTTTTTTTATAATTTCAGTGGCTTTTCCCACCAAAACACCATACATGAATATTTTTTCATCCTTGATGATATTGTGTAAGGCAAATTTATGTTTGGCCTTTACCTTTGATATGATTTTCAAATCGATTCCATTAAAAGAAACAAATTCTCCTACATTGATATCCACCAAGGCTACTGCCACATTATCAGAAGAATGAATTTTTAATACTTTCTTTTGCATGAATAATTATTTAAACTTTTTCTTAAAATTAATAAATCCTTGTTCGATGCCATTTTGTTCTATTTCTTCTAAGGCTGAAGTCATCGCTTGTGGTAATCCTTTGATTAAATTCAAATCTTGCCCCCAGAAGTCCTGATTTTTCAATACGACTTTGGTGATTTTAGAGGTATTAGTTAATGTCCATATTTTAGAAAAAGCATCTATTATTTCATGGCTATCCTGAATAGGTAATTTATTCCCATTCCAATCTCCTTTATAAAAACGCAACAAAGAAGCAAAAGAATAAGTCAAATGCACAGGTATTTTGTTATTTAGTTCGATATATTTAAGCAAACTAGGTAAAACTCTCACCTTAAATTTTGAAATAGAATTTAATGCAATACTCGATAAATTATGTTTGATAAATGGATTTCTAAAACGATCAAAAACCTCATCAGCAAAACTCTGTAACTCTTCTTTTCCTAAATCCAAAGTCTCAAGGATTTCATTATATACAGCTTTTTTAATAAATTTTCCTGTAAAATCATTTTCAATGGTTTCTTTAACAGTCGAATTTCCATACAATATTGAAAAAGGAACCATAGCGGTATGGGCTCCATTTAAAATTCTCACTTTTCTTGTACGAAAAGGTTGCATATTATTAACTATTTTGACATCCAAATCTGTTTTATCAAAAGGTAGTTTTTCTTTTAAGGTATCACCTCCCTCAATTACCCATAAAAAGAATGGCTCGGCTGTAACGATGAGGTCATCTTGATAATCTAATTGGGTATTATATTTTTCAATTTGATCTTTGGGGTATCCTGGTACAATTCTATCTACCAATGTGTTATGAAATGTATTGTGTTTGATTATCCAATTTTTAAAATTTTCTCCCAGTTTCCAGGTCTCAGTATATTTTAAAATAATATCTTTTAGGTTGTCGGCATTATAATTGATTAATTCACATGGAATTATGGCAAGCCCTTTTTTAGAATCTCCTTTGAAATGTTTAAATCTTTTAAATAATAATAGGGTGAGTTTTGCAGGAAATGAATTTGGAGGTTCCATATTGGGAGAGTCAGATGCATCAAATGCAATTCCAGCCTCTGTTGTATTTGATATGATAAACTCAAGATCTTCTTCTTTTGCTAACTGCAGATATTCCTTAAAGTTGGTATAGGGATTAATTCCTTTTACTACGTTGGTAATTTTTTCTTTGGTTTGAATTTCTTTCCCATTTTTGACGCCATTTAAGAATAAAGTATAGAGTCCATCTTGTTTGTTTAAGACGTTTACCAAACCTTTTTCAATAGGTTGTATAACAGCAATGCCAGCATTATAATCTGCCTTTTTATTTAATTGTTGAAAAGCATATCCTACAAAGGCTCTTAGAAAATTACCTTCACCAAACTGAATGATTTTTATTGGCAATTTATTTTCAAAATGGAGATTTTTTCTATTTAATTTTTTCATCGTTTCATTTTATAGATCAAATAAACTTGGTAACCACAAACTTAATTGCGGAAAATATGTCACTAAAAATAAGGCTAAGATCATTACTAAAAATAATGGAATTAAAGGTTTAATTACTTTTTGAATCGTAGTTTTTGCGATTCCTACTCCGACAAAGAGTACAGATCCAACGGGTGGTGTTGTTAACCCTATACATAGATTCAATACCATTATGATTCCGAAATGAATAGGATCCATTCCTAATTTTGTAACCACAGGTAAAAATATGGGTGTAAAAATGAGTACAGCAGGTGTCATATCCATAAATATTCCAACAAAAAGAAGGATTAAATTAATGATCAATAAGATCACAACTTTATTATCACTTACATGCAGTAACACATCACTAATATTTTGAGGGATATTTTCATAGGACATTACCCAAGACATACTCATGGAAGCACCTATAAGTAGCATTACAATTGCAGTAGTTGCAGAGGAATCTAATAATACTTGAGGTAAATTCTTTGAATTAATTTCCTTGTATATAAAGCCCAAAACCAAAGTGTATAAAACGGCTATAGCAGAAGCTTCTGTAGCTGTAAAAATACCGGTTACAATTCCTCCTATTACAACAACCAATAAAAATAAGCTTGGAATTGCATCAATAAAAGTTTTAAAAACTTGCTTGAGTGAACTTTTCTCTCCTAATTTATAACCTTTTTTCTTTGCCCAAAGTGATGCAACGATCATTAAAAATAAGCCTGTTAATATACCTGGTATGTATCCGGCTAAAAATAATGCGGCAATAGAAACTCCTCCGCTGGCAAGCGAATAAACAATTAAAACATTACTTGGAGGAATTACCAGACCAACGGTTGCAGAAGTAATATTAACAGCTGCTCCAAATTCTCTGGAATATCCTTCTTTTTCCATTTCAGGACCCAAAATACTCCCCATTGCTGAAGCTGATGCCATAGCTGATCCTGCGATTGATCCCATAAGCATGGCGCCAATTACATTGATCAAAGCCAATCCGCCAGGTAAAGATCCTACTAATGTTTTTGCAAAGGCAATAAGCCGGTGGGCAATACCACCTTTATTCATTAATTGCCCAGAGAGCACAAAAAAGGGTATTGCCAACAAGGCAAAACTATCCAATCCTGTAGCCATACGTTGTGATATGGTTGTAAGTGCTGGTAATGTAGGTATACTAACCAACATTGTTAGTAATGATGAAATAGCAATACTCCAAGCAACAGGTGTACCTATTGCTAATAAAAGAATAAAACTTACTACTAATACGATTACTGGTATATATTCCATCATAACTATTTATTTAACATATTAGAAAATTTATAATAAATTATCAAAGTACCACTCAATGGCAAGACCATATAAACTACTGCTAGTGGAATTTGTAGAGAAGGGGAGGTTTGATCTAAAATATAGGTGATATAAACCAATCTAATACCTCCAATTACCAAAGCAGTAAAAACAAATACAATGATTAATAAATTAACAAATAGTGTTATTTTTTTTTGGGTAGGTTTACTGAATTTTTCCGGCAATACATTAATGGCAACATGCATATTTTTACCTGAAACATAAGCTGCCCCCAGTAAACCAATCCATATCATTAAATATCTGGCCAATTCATCGGTAAAAGAACTGGGATCTTTCATTATATATCTGGAAAACACCTGCCACAATACATTTACAACCATAACCGACATGATTACTATTAAGGTATTAGCAAGAATCTTATCTATCTTATCTCGAAGTGTCATGCCTATTTGGTTTTTTGTATTTGTTGAATTAATGGATACATTACTTCATCATCTTTATACTGTTCATAGATGCTTTCTACTTTTTTAGAAAATAAAGTTTTATCGGGTCTTGTAACTTTAACACCTGCTTTTTGAACTTCTGCAAGTGCTTCTTCTTCTGCTTCTGCCCATAATATTCTTTGATATTTTACTGAACTATCTACAGCTTCTTGTATCCAGGTACGTTCTTCTTCAGAAAGTCTATTCCATATTTGTGTTCCCATAATGAGCACATCTGGTAATACAGTATGCTCATCTAATGAATAAAATTTACAAACTTCATAATGACGAGATAAATAAAAACTGGGAGGGTTATTCTCTGCGCCATCAACGACTCCTTGTTGTAATGAAGTATAGAGTTCTCCCCAGGAAATAGGAGTAGGTGATCCACCTAAACTTCTAACCATATCCATTGCTGTAACACTTTCCATTACTCTAATTTTCATTCCAGCTAGATCTTCAGGGGAATTGATAGATTTTTCTTTGGTATAAAAACTTCTGCTGCCGGCATCATAATAACCCAATCCTTTTAACCAATATTTTTCACCGTCATCTAACAATTGTTTGCCTATTGCTCCATCAAGAACCTGAAATGAATGTTCTCTGTCTCTGAATAAAAAGGGCAGACCAAAAATTTTCATTTTAGGAGCAAAATTTTCCATAACTCCAGCGGAAACTTTTGTCATATCCAGACTTCCAATTTGTAATAGTTCTAAACATTGTCGTTCAGTTCCTAATTGCTGGTTTGGATAAATTTCAAGTAGCATTTTTCCTTTGGATAGTTTTTTCAAATCTTCACCCATTTTGATCATAGCCTTATGTACCGAATGGTTTATATCTAGTCCATGAGCTAATTTTATTGTTCTATATTTTTCTGTTTGATTACAACTCGTTAGTACGATAGCAAATAAAAAAACTAAAATTAAAGTAAGATGCCGATTCATTCTTTGGTTATTTATTTTGAATATTTTGTATGATATTTATGGCCTTTTGAACATTATTTTTTAAGGCATCGAAATCTTTATTTAGTAAGATTTCTTTTGAAATTAATTGAGAGCCCATTCCTACGCAAGTCACACCGGCTTCAAACCATTCTTTGAGGTTTTCCTCTGTAGGAGAAACGCCTCCCGTTGGCATAATACTTGTCCAGGGTTGTGGGCCTTTTATAGCTTTAACAAATTCAGGTCCGTAGGTACCCCCCGGAAACAATTTAACTATTTCACAGCCCAGTTCTTCTGCTTTGGTGATTTCTGTTAAGGTTCCGCAGCCAGGAGACCATAACACTTTACGTCTATTACAAACCACCGCAATATCTTCTCTTAAAACGGGAGTTACGATAAAGTTAGCGCCTAATTGCATATATAATGATGCCGCACCTGCATCGGTCACTGAGCCGACTCCTAGAATCATTCCCGGTAATTCCGCCAGAGCATATTTATTAAGTTCTCTAAAAACCTCAAAAGCAAAATCGCCTCTGCTTGTAAATTCCATTAAACGAGCACCTCCATGATAACATGCTTTTATCACCTGTTTTCCCAATGCAACATCTGTATGAAAGAATAAAGGAACTAAGCCTGTCTCCTTCATTACAGAAGCAACTTCTAATCTTGAATATTTTGACATAAACCCATTCTAACCTTCCCAAAGGGAAGGAGTTTTTTAATTATTAATATTTTGTTTTTCAACTATTGAAATTTGTTTATTGTTTTTTGGAATTTTAACGGGCAACTCTTCCAGATGCATCACCTCCCATTAATTTTTGTACTTCATCAATAGTAACCAGATTTGCATCACCTTTGATTGTATGCTTTAAACAAGATGCCGCTACAGCAAAATTTAGTGCATTTTGATCATCTTTTGGGTAGGTTAATAATCCATAAATTAATCCTCCCATAAAGGAATCTCCTCCACCAACTCTATCAACAATATCGGTAATTTGATATTGCGGTGATTGGAACATTGTTTCTCCGTCATACAATACTCCTGCCCAAGTATTATGTGAGGCAGAAATTGATCCTCTCAATGTTGTTATTACTTTTTTGGCTTTTGGAAATTTTTTCATCATCTGTTGACAAACAGATAAAAATGATTCTGCTTTTACATCATGTCCCTGGGTTGTTATATCAAGTCCTTCAGGTTTGATACCAAAGTGTTTTTCTGCATCTTCTTCATTTCCTAAGATAATGTCACAGTAAGAAGTTAATTCTGTCATAATTACTTCTGGTTCTACACCATAATTCCACAATTTAGCACGGTAATTTAGATCTGTAGAAATACTAATGCCTTTAGCACTGGCAATTTTTACTGCTTCAAGACAAACATCTGCTGCACTTTGAGAAATGGCAGGGGTAATACCTGTCCAGTGAAACCATTCAGTTCCGTCAAAAACCTTATCCCAATCAATCATTCCAGGTTTTATTTCGCTTATAGCGGAATAGGCTCTATCATAAACCACTTTACTACCGCGAGAAACTGCACCTGTTTCTAAAAAATATATTCCCAGTCTGTCTCCTCCAAAAATAATATTTTGTGTATTTACATTTCTTTTTCTCAATTCCATTAAGGCACAATCACCTATGTCATTTTTAGGCAAACGCGTAACAAAATCAACAGGAATTCCATAATTTGCTAAAGAAACGGCAACATTAGATTCACCGCCCCCATAAACAACATCAAAACTATTGGTTTGAGAAAATCTTAAAAAACCAGGAGGACTTAACCTTAGCATGATCTCTCCAAATGTAACTACTTTACTCATGTTCGTTTGATTTTTTATTTAAAATTAAAATACTCATTTGCATTATTGTAACAAATATCTGTAACAATTTTACCGATCCATTCTATATCATTTGGCAATTCTCCTTTTTCAATTTCTTCTCCAAAAAGATTACATAAAATTCGTCTAAAGTATTCATGTCTGGGATAGGATAAAAAACTTCTTGAATCGGTTAACATACCTATAAAAGTACTAATCAACCCCATATTTGATAAAGCATTCAGCTGTTTAGTAATACCATCTTTTTGATCTAAAAACCACCATCCCGATCCAAATTGTACTTTCCCTTTGATCTTTCCATCGTTAAAGTTGCCTGTCATGGTTGCTAAAACTTCATTATCAGCCGGATTGAGGTTATATAAAATTGTTTTGGTCAATTTATTTTTGCTATCCAGAGTATTTAAAAATTTAGATAAACTGTCTGCCTGAGAATAATCTGCAATTGAATCCCAGCCGGTATCAGGCCCTAATTTTTCTAACATTCTTAGGTTGTTGTTTCTTAAAGCACCTAAATGAAATTGCTGTACCCATCCAAATTCATGGTAAGATTCTGCTAAAAAAAGAGAAATAGCAGTTTTAAATTTTTCAATTTCTGCAATGTTTAAGTTCTTATTATCTCTTCTTTTGTTAAAGATTTTTTCCACTTCTTTTTCCGTAAAAGGAACATAGGAGACATAACTCAATCCGTGATCAGATAATTTACAACCATTATCATCAAAATATTGAATTCTACTTTTTAAAGCATTTTGCAAATCTGGATAAGAATCAATAGTAATTCCACTAATTTTTTCCAAGGAATTGATATATTCATTATAAGAATTATCTTCTATCAAAATGGATTTATCTGGTCGAAAAGATGTACTCATTTTAATTGTAGAATCACTTTTTGCATGTAATTTGTGATATTTGAGAGTGTCTATCGGATCTTCTGTAGTACAAACTACATCAACATTCATTTTTTTTAAAAGATTTTGACAACTGTACTCCTGTGAGTTCAATTTCTCCGCTGTTCTATCATAGATTTCATCAGCATTTTCTTTTGTTAACAGTTCATCAATATCAAAGTATCTTTGCAACTCTAGGTGTGTCCAGTGATAAAGTGGATTTCGTAAAGTATAAGGTACAGTTTTCGCCCAATGTTTGAACTTTTCTTTATCGCTTGCATTTCCTGTTATATATTTTTCATCAATGCCAAAAGTTCTCATGGCTCGCCATTTATAATGATCTCCATGTATCCATACTTCCGAAATGTTTTTAAAAACTCGATCTTCAGTAATATCTTTCGGTGATAAATGACAGTGGTAGTCAATTATCGGCATTTTTTTTGCATAATTATGATACAACTCCAGAGCAAACTTGTTACTTAAAAGAAAATTATCATCAATAAATGTTTTTTTCATTTTTGTTATTGAATTAAATCGTTATTCAAAAATTATACTTGTCTTTCCAATAAACAATTTTTTCATTGTACATGGCATCTAATGATAGTTGTACAGCAATTGCTGTATTTGCCCCAGTATAAACATTTGAAATTGGTGTTTTGTTATCAACAATAGCATCTTTAAAATCTATTAAAGCCTGTTTTGTTGGATCGATGCTTTGTACATTTATCAAATTTCCAATTCCTTGTAGATGAGGATTTTTTGTAGCACCAGAAACACCATCCACGTCACCTATTTTTTTCTCGAAGCCTTTTTCATAATAGATCCACGCTTTGTTATAGTCAAGCTGAATAGTTCCTTTGCTACCATGCACTCTAATTTGATAATCACCTAAAGAATTGGATGTCAAACAAGTAAATTTAGCTTTTACTCCACTCGGATATTCAAATATTAAATGTGTATTATCATAAGTTTCGCGCCCATCTTTCCAATAATCAATACCTCCAACACCCATGATCTTTTTTGGATTCTCATCTAAAACCCAATGTATAAAATCAATTTGGTGTGAACTTAATTCTGCTGTCAAGCCTCCAGAATATTCTCTATACATTCTCCAGTTGATAGCTCTTTCTAAAGAAGGATCAGGTACCTTTCTTCTCCAGTCACCATTTCTGTTCCATTGGCATTCAAAGGAAATTACTTCACCAATCTCACCATTTTTTATCATTTTAACTACATGGTTATAGAGTTTTGAACTATGATATTGATGTCCGGTTTGAAATATTTTTTTTGATGAAGATACTTTTTTAACCAAATCCTGAATTCCTTGAACCCCTTTGGCCATTGTTTTTTCACAATATACATGCTTACCGGCATCAACTGCATCAATAGCAATATTAGAATGTGTACTAAAAGGCGTTGAAACCAATACAGCATCAATATCTTTGTTATCTAGTAATTTCTTATAATCAACATAACCTTTTACTTTTTTACCGGCTCTTTTTAGCCCATTTTCTAATCTAAAAGGCAAAATATCACAACATGCTGCAACCTGAATTCCTTCAATTCTATTAAGTATAGGGATTAATCCAGCACCTCTTGAACCTGTGCCAATAACACCAATGTTAAGAGTACTATTTGCTCCAATATTATTATTTATTGCAGCAATTGCAGAGGTACTTGCAAGAATTCCAGTTGAAATCAATCCGGTTCTTTTAAGAAAATCTCTTCGTTCCATTTTTTATAATTTGGGTTCCCATCCTTTTTCATAT
>JADGEA010000066.1 GCA_016744615.1 Flavobacteriaceae bacterium | reverse complement strand
AGGAAAGTATTTTATTGTTTACTAAATAACCACCCCGTATTCCTATTTTATAGGAATCCACCCCTCCTTAAAAGGAGGGGAATTACCTTTTTTCAAAAGCATGCTTGTTTGTATTCTATTTTTTTTCTCCTCCTTTTTAAGGAGGAGTACCCGAAGGGGGAGGTGGTTGCTAAACAGTCGTAGATGGGGTAATTAAATAGCTTTTTTCACACCTTTAACCACTCTCTCCAAATCATCTAAAGTTAAATTTGATCCACTAGGTAAACAAAGTCCTTTTTTAAAAAGATCTTGAGAAGTTCCATCGGTATAAGCAGGGAATTCCTTAAAAACAGGTTGCAAATGCATGGGTTTCCATAAAGGGCGGGATTCAATATTTTCTTTTTCTAGGGCTAATCTGATTTTTTCACGAGTCTCAAAACTATCGGTTAAAATAGTGGTTAACCACCTGTTTGCATAAAAACCTTGCGGTTCTTCCACGAAAGTGATACTTTTAAATTGAGATAGTTCATTTTTATAAAAATCAAAAACTTTTCTTCTAGCTTCTACCCTATCATCCAGTACTTCCATTTGTCCACGACCAATTCCGGCAACTATATTGCTCATTCTATAATTATAACCTATTTGTGAATGTTGATAATGTGGAGCATCATCTCTGGCTTGGGTAGATAAAAATATAGATTTTTGTATATATTTCTTATTATCAGAGACTAAAGCACCGCCACCTGAAGTAGTAATAATCTTATTTCCATTAAAAGAAAACACGCCTAATTCTCCAAAAGTACCCATTGCTTTTTCTTGATAAGTTGCTCCTATTGCCTCTGCAGCATCTTCAATTACAGGAATCTTATATTTATTGGCAATCGCCATCAATTCCTCCATTTTGGAAGGCATTCCGTAAAGATGGACTAAAATAATGGCTTTGGGTTTTTTACCTTTCTCTATTCTATCTTGTATTGCTGTTTCTAACAATTCCGGGCTCATATTCCATGTATCCTTTTCAGAATCAATAAATATTGGAATTGCTTTTTGATATCGGATGGGATTCGCTGTAGCGGAAAAAGTAAAAGAAGAGCAAAGCACTTCATCATCCTCTTCTATACCCAACATGATCAAAGCGAGATGAATTGCTCCCGTGCCAGAGCTCAAAGCAGAACAAGCCTTTGCACCAGTATAATTACAAATATCTTGTTCCAGTCCGTTCACATTTGGACCTAAAGGAGCCACCCAATTGGTTTCAAATGCTTCGGTTACGTATTTTTGTTCTTCCCCTGTTAGGTGTGGGGAGGAGAGCCATATTTTTTTGTTCATACTGTTCTATGATTGAGTAAAAATGTGATGGAGAAACTTGGTAACGAAGAGATTGTGAGATAGAAAGACTTAGTGAAGGAGGGATTTAGAGATTTGATAACGGAGAGATAGAAAGACTTAGCAACTTGATTTACTACTCACTACTTTTCTCTCTTTCTCTTAATCTCTCAATCTTATTATCACTACTTCTCTCCCTCTCTCCGTATATTCTAAATACTCCATTTTTCAGGATTCCTAATCATATTGACTAGCTTTCCAATTATATTATTGTATTTCAAATATAATTCTTTGTATTTTTCTTCTTTAATGTATTCACATGCTAAAGCATAATCCAGCCAAACTTGTGTTTCAGCTGCTTCACCTTCTGAAGTTGATAATTTAGAAATAAAGGATTTCGGATACCTCCTATGTCTCCATGCTTCTGCAATATTACCCGAAATAGATCTAGATGATCTACGTACTTGATCTGTCAATGAGTACTTTTCTTCTTTTGGAAAGTTTTTAGAAATTTCGAAAATTTGCATTCCAGCTTCAAATGATAACTGATAAACATCCAAATCGTTATGTGTTCTTATCTTATCCATAATTTTCTAATTAAAATGTTAAATCCCGCATCTCTCTATCTCTTAGTCTCTCAATCACCAAATCTCTCTATCACAACCCCAACAAATCCTCTATAATCCTCTCACTAGTTTCCCCATCCCACAAATAAGGTGTTTCTCCTACTTTCCAGTCTCCTGCATGTAATTTTTTCATAAACGGAGCGATATTATCAGGGTTAGTTCCTACCAGTTCATTGGTTCCTATAGTAATTGTTTCAGGTCGCTCGGTATTATCCCGTAAGGTCATACAGGGTACTTTCATCACGGTAGTTTCTTCGGTAATTCCTCCTGAATCCGTAATAACGGCAAAAGAATTTTTTACTAAATAATTAAACTCTAAATAACCTAAAGGTTCAATCATATGCAAATTATCTGCCTCAATTCCTATTCCTTTTAACATTTTTGCTGTTCGCGGGTGTACCGGAAAAACAATAGGCATACCATCAGCTCCTTTTACAATTTCATCAATCAAAGCTTTTAACTGTACTTCTTCATCTACATTTGCCGGACGATGTAAGGTCATTACAAAATATTTTTTATCCTTTAAAGATAAATTGTTCCATGCCGCAGGTTTTTGTAAACGTGGCATATTTTTTAATAAAGTATCAATCATGGTGTTTCCAACATACCTAATCTTTGACTCATCATGCCCTAGTTTTCTTAAATTTTCATTGGCTACTTCACTAGTAGTATAAAATATATCTGTAATAGAATCTGTTACCATTCTATTTATTTCTTCGGGCATAGTAATATCATTAGATCTAATTCCTCCTTCTACATGAATCACTCCTACACCCAGTTTTTTAGCGGCAATACTACACGCCATGGTTGATGTAACATCTCCCACTACCAAAACCCAATCGGATATACCATTAAAAGTTGTTTCTAATTCTGAAGATTCCCAAGCTGCATTATCACTTTGCTCGGAATGACGGTTAAGCAAGAGGGACTCATATCGTTCCATAATTCTGGCAGTTTGCTCAGCTTGTGTTCCTGAACCTACTTCCAAATTTACATCTGGTTCAGGAATACCTAATTGTTCGAAAAAACTACCCGACATTTTTTTGTCGTAATGTTGTCCCGTATGGATCAATCGGTATTGAATTTTATCACTAACTTTTTTTAACTCCGAAATAATTGGCGCAATTTTCATAAAATTTGGTCGTGCTCCGGCTATGATGTCTAGTTTCATTATAAATGTTTATTTGTTGATGTATGTAATTGTTTAATGCTTAATCGTTAATTTGTTATATTGAGGCAATAACTAGCTTAACAGATTAAAAGGAATATTATTATAATTTCTATATACGCTATTCCCTAAATTTTAAACCGGAAGCTTAAACTTCATTGTAATCTCTCCCGTTTCTGTATTTATATCCAATTTTTGGTCTTCCATCCCAATTTTTTTTCCTGTGGACATTTTATACATTCCTGCCAAAAAATTCATTCCAGAATTCATAACCATTTTCATTTCTTCCATTTTTTTTATAGATTCATCTTTGGTTATCTTTTTATTTTTACCACCTGAACCTTCTTCATCTAAAGTATCACCTGACAAATTAATCGTATTTTCCTCTTTGTGAGTTGCTTCTTCCGTTCTATTAACTACATCTAAGTTTTCAAATTCAGTAGTACTCACCTCTTCTTCATTCTCAATATTTGACAACATAGCCTCCACCTGATCAATAAATTGGGAACGTCCTTTTGTTGTGAAATCAATAAAATCTTTATGTGTATCGTCTCCCAGAACACCATCAAAAAGACTTTGTTTTACCAAAAGCCCTGAAGCAATTTGTTGTTCAATAGAATTTCGTGTAATTAAATTAAATATGGTTAATTTTTTACTTTTTTGTCCAAGTCTATCAATTCTTCCTATTCTTTGATTTTTCTTTGCAGGGTTCCACGGAAGTTCAAAATTTATTAAAATATCAGCAGCCTGTAAATTTAATCCGGAGCCACCAGCTTCTGTAGATAAAAAGATTTTATATTGCTTGTTATTTTCAAATTTTCTTATCAATTCTCCTCGTAATTTAACAGGAACACTTCCGTTTAATTCTACAAATCCAATTTTGTGGTCACGAAGCATCTTACCAATAAGTTTATGTACTTTTATCCATTCAGAGAAAATAATTATTTTTCTGTTAGAATTTTGAATATCAATATTTTCAAAAAGAATATGTTTTAGTTCCTCTAATTTAGGAGACTCATTGGTTTCTGGATCAATTAAAAAAGTAGAATCACAAACCATTCTCATGCTTGTCATTAGCATTTGAATTCGTTGCAAGTCATATGGTGTTAAAAACTTTTTACTAACAATCTGGACCAACCCTCTGGCATAAGAAGCATGTAGATCTGATTGCAAAGGGGAAAGGTTTACAGGTATATCTGTTTGTTGGATGCTAGGTAATTGATCAAGAACCTTTCTTTTTTCTCTTCTTATGATAATATCTGAAAGTCTTTTATTTAAATTCTTTAAATTATAATATCCATTGATCTTATTTGGCTTTTCAGGATCAAACAAACAATGTTGGTAAGAAAACTCCCATAAAGGTCCAAAATAATAAGGATCTATTACATTAATAATCGAATAAATATCAATCAATTTATTTTCAATAGGAGTTCCTGTGATAACAAGTTTATGTGATGATTCTATCCTTTTAAGTGTATTGGCAGTTTTGGTTTCGTAATTCTTAACTCGTTGTGCCTCATCCAAAATCAAAAAATCAAAACTATTTTTATTGATCACCAACCTGTCTCTTATCACTGATTCATAATTGGTTATAAAGAAAAAGGTGCTACTTTTGTATTGTTCCTCTCTTTGGTCAGGAGTACCCTGAATAATAATTGCATTTTCGTTTGAAAATTTTTCTATCTCATCCTTCCATTGCTCTTTTAATGATGCCGGACAAACTACCAGCGTTTTTTTAAAGTCAAAAATTTCTTTTTTTAAGACTGCTGTTCCAATGGCCTGAATGGTTTTTCCCAATCCCATTTCATCAGCAATAATGGTATTCTTTTTAAAAAGTGCAAAGGCAATTCCTTCTTCTTGATAATCGAATAAATCAGCATTTACAAGACTAAAATCCGGTTTTCGGGTAGAGGAAAGATCATCAAGCATCTTCTTTTCAAAATATCTTTCCACCTTATTGTAAACCTCTTGTCTTATTTTTATTAAACTGAATTTTTTAGCACTATCAAGAAATTCAAGAAATGAATCCAACTTATCATCATCAACAAACGAAGAATCCTTAAAGAACCTGGAAATGATCAGCTGCTCTTCCATAGGTAATTCTTTTGGATAATACCAGGTAATCTTATTATCGTTTAATGGATCCATAAAGATCTCAATAAATGGAAAACTCTTTTTAAGCCGTTTATATAAACTTTTCCTTTCTTTTAACTCATTAAATGCATACATGATATGCTTGGTTGTTCCCAGTTTATTAAATTCTGCGTCCAAACTATTGCTATACCCTGTTTCATTTTTAAAATCTCTTAAGAATACAGCATATTTTACACCTTTCTCATTTGTTAAAATATGATCTCCATAAATATTATCAGCCCATTTGATCTTGTATTCTGCTTTATTGGCACGCATTCTACGTTCATTTAAAACGCGTTTGATCATACCTTCTCTGGTATATTTCTTATGTTCAACCTGTTCTTTATAGTCTAATAAATGAAGTTCATTATTTACTTGCAACAAACAGGCATAAGAATATCTTTCCCAATTATTTATTGTATTATTTTTAAATGGAAAAATGGACTCATCTTCAATTTTTAAAACATATTCCTCTGTATTTTGATCGTCTAGCTCAGTGATTAATTCAATAATCATTGAAGACTGAGATAAGATCTGACATTTACCATTGTTAAATATAATTTCTCCATAAGCAAGTTCAACTGGAGAAAGTTGCTTTTTTAAATTTTTAATACTGTCATTAACAATTTTTTCTAATGTCATTGGAATATTCGTTTTAATATTTTTTGATTGATCTATTTAAAAAGTACTATTTTGTGTTATTGCTTGACTCTTTCTGGTTTGCAACGCTGAAAGGTTATTTCATACATATTAATTCTAAAAGATTAGATACAAATTTGTTAACTGTGACTTTTTTCAATAACATCTTCTTTTTAAACCACAAGATTTATAAATCATAACCATTTAAACTCTTCGAGGTCTATCGATTCCTCCAAGGTTTAATTTCTATTCTCCTACAAATCATATATTTTTTAAATCACTACCTCTCTTAGTCACTCTGTCTCCAAGCCTCTCCCTCTTCCAATCACCCATCCTTATGCATAATAAATTCTTCAAAATTTTCAGGACTTATAATTTTAGAGATTGCTTCAGGATATGCATTGGTAAATGTTTTTGGAATACGTGCTTTTTTATGTTTACTCCATTTAAACTCATAAGCAAATACTTTTCCTTCACGCTCTTCAATATAATCAATTTCTTGTTGAGCATGGGTTCTCCAAAAATAAGAGTTTGTGTAAATATTGTGATAACTCAAATACTTTTTACGTTCACTAATGATAAAATTCTCCCACAAATCTCCTTTATCATTTCTTAATTCAAGTGGGTTTAAATTACTGATAACTGTATTTCGAATACCATTATCATAAAAATAGATTTTCTTTGATTTTTTTAATTCACTACGTAAATTACGACTATATGTTCCCAGCCTAAAAATAATATATGATTTTTCTAACAATTGAATGTAACTTTCAACTGTTTCACTATTTAGACCTACCATTTTACCAAGTTCATTATAAGATACCTGATTTCCAATTTGAAAAGCAAGTGCTTGTAAAAGTTTGACTATCCTATCTGATTTTTTAATTTTATTCCATATCAGAATATCTTTAAATAAATAACTATCTGCTAGTAATTTTAAAATATCAGTTGTATCATCTTGATTTGTCACAACATCAGGATAATAACCAAAAACCATTCTATGTTCTAATTGATTCAACTCTTCTAATAAACCATGGTGCTTAACCATTTCTTCAAAGGAAATCGGAAACATTTTGAACTCATATTTCCTACCAGTCAATGGTTCATTAATTTCATTTGAGAGGTCAAATGATGAGGAACCTGTAGCAATAAGTTGTACGTTTTCAATCTCATCAATAATAATTTTAAGTTTTATCCCAATATTTTTAATTCTCTGGGCCTCATCAATTATTATAACCTTATTATTTTTTATTATAGATTTGAATCGTGTAGATGATGATGCTTCAAATAATGTCTGTACTTCAAAATTATCTGCATTTAACCATAAAACATCTTTTAAAGAAGTTGCAATTTTTTTGAGTAATGTGGTTTTCCCAACTTGCCTCGCCCCTAAGAGTATAATGGCTTTGCCTTTAAAAAATTTACCTTTTATACTATTTTCCAGTAATCTATCAATCATCATTTTTTTGATTATAATCGTAAATTTAATACTAATTTTTCGATTACATCCGTAATTTTAGTATAAATAATTAGAAAAAGGATGCCTTGTCATCATTTTATCTTTCAATAATTTTTTACCCCAACCCTAAAAAAATCATTGAATAATCAAACTTTACTTCACCTAATAAAAAACTGTAAACTGTTACTTTTTCACTCTATTTCTCCATATAATTTAACCACAAGGTTCACTAAGTTTTCACAAAGAACACAAAAAAATATTTATTTTATTAAACTATTTGAGGTCTATCGACTCTCGAAGGTTTAATTTTTATTCTCCTACAAATTATATTTTTTTCTAAATCACTCCCTCTCTTAGTCACTCTGTCTCCAAGCCTATCCATCACTCATTCCCAACAATCCTCCCTGGATTTCCCACAACAGTTACTCCATCAGGTACATCTTTAATGATAACCGCTCCTGCCCCAATTGTACACCATTTTCCTACAATTACCCCTGGTATAACCACTGCACCTGCTCCAATATGAGTTCCTTCTCCAGCTTTTACTCCTCCACATAGAATTGCTTTAGGTGAAATATGAACAAAGTCGTCTATAACACAATCATGATCTATAGATGCAGAAGTATTGATGATACAATGCTTTCCAATCTCTACAGAAGAATTAATCACAGTGCCTGCCATAACTACAGTGCCATCTTGTATTGTTACTGTTGGGTCTATAATCGAACTAGGATGAATTGCTTGTCCGTATCCAGCATTTAGCTTTCGAGAAATACTTTTTCTTATCTTGTTGTTTCCAATGGATATAATAAATGAATCGTTTTTATCTAATCTTTTAAAGGAAGTTACATCAAATCCTAAAATATTTTTAATATTTATATCATCATCATATATCTTAGAAATTTCGATTTTAGATCTCTTTAAAATATCAATAATCACTTTTGCATGACCGCTGGCTCCGTAAAGATTCATTTGAAATTAAATTTTGGATAATAATTCTTTTAAAAACTTTGGATTTTGTCTGTTATCCCAAAAAAGGATTATATAAATTTTTGAAATATCTATGCGATAATACAAAGAAATATTCTTGTGAATTATTGCTTTGTGATATTTTTTGAAAGAAATTGATCTTGGAAATAATAGAGGATTTACTTTTATATTTTTGACTATTTCATCTGTTCTAGAAATAAATCTTTCAACAATTCTATCATTCCATTTTATCATCAAATAACTTAAAGGCAGTCTTAGTCCATACAATATCAAAATCATTATGATTTGATTCCATACTTTTCTCTCATTTCATGCATTACTTGTTGGTGCGATAAAATATTATGAATATCTTCCTCTCCCTGTTCTAATAATTCATTTATTATTTGATTTTCTTCTGTATTTGAATACTTAGATTTAATTACTAGAATTTCATCAATAATACTTTTTTTACTCAACTTGGTCAACCAATGAATGATCTCTATTTTCTTTAATTGAATGTCCATAAAAATTACTTTTCACAAAGTTAACTTTTTTTTTAATGTGCTCATGTTAAAATGGAGAATGCTATAAGTAAAAGTTTCACTCGTCTTCCAATCTCTTTAACTTTAAAGAACAAAAAGGTTTACTTTTATAGTCAACCTATATCAGGGACGTACATTTAAAATTCGGACTTCAAACTTCTAACTCCCCTTAAACTCACTCATTGTTGCCTGACCATCAGCATTAATTCCTTCACTTTTAAAAACCTTTAAAATCGTCATAAAAATTATTTTAATATCTAATAAAAAAGTGAGATGATCTACATACCACACATCATATTCAAATTTTTGCTCCCAACTAATGGTGTTTCTCCCATTAACCTGTGCCCAGCCGGTAATTCCCGGTCTTACCTCATGTCGTCTTTTTTGAATATCATTATATAATGGTAAATATTGAACTAATAATGGTCTGGGACCTATCAAACTCATATCTCCTTTGATTACATTAAGTAATTGTGGTATTTCGTCTAAAGAAGTTTTTCGTACAAAGGAACCAATTGCTGTTAACCTTTCAGCATCTGGCAACAGCTTTCCATCATTTCCTTTCTTATCTGTCATGGTTTTAAATTTTATGACTTTAAATATTTTTTCATCTTTACCAGGGCGAGCCTGGAAAAAGAATGGTTTGCCTTTATTGGCGATTGCCAATAATATAGTTGTTATCAAAAAAATTGGACTGATAAGGAAAAAGAAAAAAATCGAAAGAAAAAAATCGAAAGGGCGTTTTATATAGGACTTATACATATTTTATTTGAGACTAATTTGTCATTCTGAGCGTAGTGTAACGGAGTTAAAGAATCTCTAATAATCATTTACACTTTAATTTGAGATTCCTCATTCCTTGAGATTCTTCCACTTCACTACGTTTTACTTTATTTCGGTCAGAATGACAATTAGGTCGGAATGACAAACGTTCTGTCATTCTGAGGGAAGTGAGGTTGTGATTATTGAAAAGTATTTATTAAATCATCAATTTCAATCTTTAATTTTGGTAAATGAATTGATACAATGTTCCAGATAACTACATCGTCAACACTATCATATGCGTGAATCACCCAATTCCTGGTATCAACAATTTTTCGAGCATTTTCTATTTTACAATCTGGTTGCATTTTAAGAATCCTACTCATTGCTTCACCAATGATTTCAATTTCCCGTTCTATTCCCCTACGTAATAATTTATTTTGTTGGTATTCAAAAAAATTCCTTTTATCTCCCAAGAAATCTTCGATGGAATTTATTGAAGATTGAATATCAAATAAGTATTTCTTTACTTCAATCTTCATAAATTAATTCTTTTGATTTATTAATACTTTCAATAAAATAAGGATTGGAAAGAGATGATTCTGTTACGATATCAATATCACGATCAAAAATATCTCTTAATTTATAGTGAAGTTTAAAATAGTTATCACTGTATTGCTCACCTGATAATTTTTCAGAAAATTGTATTAAAAAATCTATATCACTTTCTTTATTGAATTTGCCTGAAACAACTGAACCAAAAACATTCATCCTCTTAATGTTTAAGGTTTTACAAAGTTTAGTCAACTCTTCTTTATGCTCTTCAATTATAACTTGCATCTTGATTTTTATTCAAATATAATAAAATTAGCTATCTATATGTAATATATTCTACAACTAATTGATATTCAAATATATCTGAAAATAAATTTTTATACATTCTTAAAAAACTTTAAGACTCCCTACCTGTGATAGGCAGACTTAGGGAAGTGATAGCTATCGGAAGAACGACGAACCCGCCGGCGTGGCAGAGAATCTCTAATTCATCATTTCCGCTTTATTTTGAGATTCCTCCAATTCGCTATCGCTGCGGTCGAAGAGATTCCTCCACTTCACTACGTTTTACTTTATTTCGGTCAGAATGACAATTAGGTCGGAATGACAATCCTTCTGTCATTCTGAGGGAAGTGCAACGGAGTCGAAGAATCAATATAAAACCACAACTTAACTAATTAATATTGACTTCGCAATGGTTATTTTAGTATAAAAATCCAAACATCCAAAGAGGAATAATATTGTTTGAGCCTATTTCTATATCATCTTTCACTAGATATGAGTTGCTTACATCCTTTATTTGGTTTTGAGTTTTATTTTTTCCACCAATTTCAAATAAATAATATTCATTTACATAGAAATCGGTTATTTTTGATGCATTCACTTTGTTCTTAGCACTAATTTGATTAAAAAAAAATGTTTCTCTAATATTCCCTATATTCGAATCTAAACTTAAATTATACATTAGATTAGGATTATTTAAATATACTTTTTCAGGTTTATTTAAGCTATTAATTCCTTTATTTTCAACATAAAGTAACTGCAAAAGTTCGGCATCTGTCAATAATTTTAGATATAACTTCATCGTATTTAAACTTATGCCTGTCACCTTGCTTAAGGTGTTCATATTAGGTTTAAACGGAACAGACTTACTTATAACAGATAACATCTTTTTTAATGCTTGAATATTTGATGTTTGAATAAGTGCATACTGGGTAATATCAACTTCCAATATTGTTAAAATTATTTCACTTAATTTTTGATGAAATGATTCTTTATTTTCTAAATAAAAAGGATAATACCCGTAATTTAAATAATCTTTAAAATACTGTAATGGCTTTATTTTTTGTTTTACTTTGATAGAAATATCAATGTGATTTTCTAATAATCCCTCCAGCTTGAAAGCTTCAAAATAATAATTGGTTTCAAAATTTAGGTATTCTCTAAAAGATAAACCAGGCATATTATACATCACAGCACGTCTGCTCAAATCTGCTTTTGCTTTGCTAAGATGCAACAATGATGAGCCTGTAAAAACTATTCTTAATTCGGGAAAATCATCATATATATTCTTTAACTCAATAGCCCAATTGGGATATCGATGTACTTCATCAATAGCCAAAAACTCCCCGCCTTTTTTATAGAAATCATTTGCCAAATCATATAGCTTATTTTCAAAAAAATATAAATTATCAAGACTTATATATAAAACTGAATCATTGGGTTTAAAATTTAATTTGATATATTGTAAAATTAGGGTTGTTTTTCCAACACCTCTACTACCTTTTATCCCAATAAATCGATTTGACCAATCTACCGTTTTAATAAAACCTCTTATATTATCTGTTTGTATTAAAGCATACTTTTCATAAAACTTTTGTCGTAAATTTTGCATGTTTTTTTGCTAAAATACCAAAATATCTTTACATTGACACTTTTCAGTTAATTTATATCAATACATTGACGCAAACCTCCATGCCATTCCTACCTATACTGGCAGGCAGTCTCGTCGTTCTTCCCTTGCACCGCCCGGATCGTTCGCTAAAAATGTACACTGTACATTCTCTTTACGCTCCGCCCTGTCCTGAATGACAATTGTTCTGTCATTCTGAGCGTAGTGCAACGGAGTTGAAGAATCTCTAATAATCATTTACACTTTTCTTTGAGATTCCTCGGCACTCTATTTTCTGAGATTCCTCGGCACTCCTAACGTCGCTTTGTCGTAATGACATCATTGTCATTCTGAAGTACGAACAACGAAAAATCTATACTATATTTCATTATCCAAAAAATTCCATTGTGCATTAAATTCAGAGATTAACTTATCTTTCTTTTCTCTTCTCCAACCCTTTATTTGTTTTTCCCTTTCAATTGCTTGCTCTATATCTGTAAAATGTTCATAATATATCAAATAGAAAACTTTATATTTTGCTGTAAATGCTTTTGTATTGGCCTCTGGATTTTTATGAGAATATAACCTTTGTTTTAAATTATTCGTAACACCCGTGTATAGAACAGTTTTTATTTTGTTTGTAAGTATGTAAACATAATAGTTATGTGTGCCTAGTGTTTTCAAGTTGCTTCTTTTTTGAGATTCCTCGTCGCTCCTAGCATCGCTTTGTCGGAATGACAATTAGATCGGAATGACATCATTGTCATTCTGAGGGAAGTAAGGTACGAACGACGAAGAATCTTTAATAATCATTTTTGCCTTTTTCTTGAGATTCCTCGGCACTCCTAACGTCGCTTTGTATGAATGACAACCGTTCTGTCATTCTGAGGGAAGAGAGGAACCAATGACGAAGAATCTTTTCTTCACCCAATCTCATATTTCTACTGAAAATAAGTATTCACAGCAAATTCATATTGCTCAATAAATATATTTTTTATAGCTGAAATATTATTCTGTTCGTAAAACAATAGCATTGCCTTCTTATAATCTATAGAATCAACAGTTCTAAAAGATATAGGGCAATAATTATTACTAATTAAAGCAGCATTGCTCATCATTCGAGCTGTACGTTTGTTTCCATCTTCAAAGGTCTGTATATAAGACAACATTATCAATAATAAAAATGCTTTCTCAAAAACATTTTCTTTTGAATTCACTAAATTACATGTTGCTTCAACGGCTTCTTTTATTTGATGTTCATTACCTAATGGTTTATAATTAGTACCTGTAATACCTATCACTCTTTTCCTAATATTCTTTTCTACATCCAAATCTTCAACCAAAAGACTGTGGATTTCAATAATTTTCTTTTTATTTAACTTTAAATAATAATTTGGTGAATCAAGAATATAATCTAAAGCAGACTTATGGTTCAAAAGCATTACAGCTTCCTCTTTTTTCTTCCCCTTTGCTTCTACTTTCTCTTTTAACAATTGCTCAGTTTCCAATAAGGAATAAGTGTTACCTTCTATTTGCGATGATTTCCAACTCAGATCAATACCTAACCTTTCTAAATCTTTTTTGTATAGAGTATTTGATATTGTAGAGATATTATCAATATACTTTTTATGAAGTTTTTTTAAGTGATACGTTTCGTCTTTATCAAATAATTCTACCTTTGACAAAACACTATTAATCAACTCAATATTAAATTGTTCCTTTATTATTCTGTTATCTACATCTTCATTAAAATAAGATTCAATATTAATTGGGTAAATATATCTGATATCTTCTTTAATAAAATATCTGATTGCTCTTCCTTTTCCAACCTTATTTAAACTTTTGATGCCAACCAAGTTTGAGAGTTTTCTTTTAGTTGTTATTAGTGTAGTAGAAACCTGAATACCCGTGTGTATTTCTGAAGACGAACTATCCGGGTTCTGCCTTAGATAATCTAATATCTTTAACTCATAATTTGTATATATTTTATAAGAATTCATATTTTTACGTATCATATTTATATATTTTGCGTATCAAATATACAAATAATGATACGCAAATTACCCTATTATGATATGATTAATAAAAAACATTAAGTTATTCCTTGAGATTCTTCCACTTCATTACGTTTTACTTCATTTCGGTCAGAATGACAATTAGGTCGGAATGACAATTGTTCTGTCATTCTGAGGGAAGTGTAACGGAGTCGAAGAATCTCTAATAATCATTTACACTTTAATTTGAGATTCCTTAGTACTCTCTGCCTACACGCCACCTGGCTCGTTCGCTAAAAATGTACACTGTACATTCTCTTTACGTTCCGCCCTGTCAAATAACAATTAGAAATATTTATCACTAAATTCGTGGTAGTACCATTTTTTGTATGCGCTGTGGCAAATGCATTAGAACATTAGTGTAAATCCTTTATCTTTTCGACTATATTTTTCAATTTCTTTTTCGTAGAATTTTATCTGTTGTTTACAAATAAAGTTTCTGAATATATGAATATCATTTTTATCTTCTGCATCGTTCAAAGCTTTAATGTATTCAATCCTATCTTCTGTAAATATTTTCAGTAATGGTTCTCCATAATAAAGTTGAATGTAATTCATTGCTAGCCTTGAAGTTCTTCCATTACCATCACCAAAAGGGTGTATATTTACAAGGTTATAATGTAAATCCGCAGATAGTTTTAGAATAGCATTTCCCTGAACAGTTTCTAATTTTAAGTTAACATATTCAATTAATTGCTGTAGTAGTGGTTCAACTTTTTTAAAGTCAGGAAAATATTTTCTATCAACATAAACTTGTGCTAGTCTTAAATCTCCCATAGATGTATCAAAAGAACCTGACATTGTATTTACTTCGCCTCCAGTATTTTTCATTATTTGATGGGCTATCTCTTTTATGAATTCAATTGATAATTTTCGTTTATTTTTAGCTTCATTTTTTATAAACTTAAAAGCCTCAAAATGATCTTTAACCATAAGATGATCTCTTAACGGTTTTCCTTTAGCGGTTATGTCATTTTCAAGTAATATTTTAGTATCCTCTTCTGATAGAGAACAACCTTCAATTTTAGTCGAATTATAGACAATAGAAATCATTGAGAATTTTTCATAGTCAATTACTTGATTCAATTCTAAATCAATATATTTCTTTCTTAATTTTTGTATCTTTTTCCACATAAAGCAAAGATAATTTATTTTTTACAATGTGAATTGAAGAAATGAGCATTTGCATTTGCCCAACTCCATTTTACTTCGATACCTCTGACAACTTAAAAAAACATCACTTTTCCCTTTTTTATTCATCCATTTTCTATTGGTTGTGGAATTCATGATGTGCTTCGCAGTTTAAAGATAAAAAAGAAATCGACTTTAGGAGATTCATAAACACCTAAAAAAGTAATAAGAATTACGTGAACTAAACAAAAAAATATCTGCTGGATGAGGTGATTGTTTTACACCATTCAAAGACCAATGCGCCATCTGGCTCGTTCACTAAAAACAGCTACAAACTGTTTTATTAACGTTCCGCCCCCCTGTTGGAATGACAAGCGTTCTGTCATTCTGAGGGAAGTGAGGTACGAACGACGATGAATCTCTAATAACTACTTACACTTTAATTTGAGATTCCTCGGCACTCTATTTTCTGAGATTCCTCGGCACTCCTAACGTCGCTTTGTCGGAATGACAATTAGGTCAGAATGACAATCGTAATTGTAGTATGCCCTTTTAAGACAACACTAAAATATACTTTTTTGAATTTTATTTATTTTTGATAATCTTTTTAGGGTTCTGACGGGTATCAAATATATCATAGATTTTTATAATTTGATTTAAATCATCAATGGTATAGATTATTTTATAATTTGTAGAAATCAAACTTTTATATTCCAGTTTTCTATTTTTAAGAAGCTCTTCATATTGCCCTATAAAAGGATTATTCTCAAGTTTTTCGATATCTGCAATAATAGATTGAACAATTTTAAGCGATACCGTAATACTAACTCTTTTTTCATAATAATCAAAAATATTGTCGAGCTGTTTACTGGCAAACTCTGACCATATTATTCTATTTCTCTTCACGAATATTTTGCTTTAATACTAGAATTTTCGATTATTCTTCCTGCTTTGAAATCTTTTTCAGATTTATCAATCCTTTCATTAAACTCTTCAATCGAAAAGCGTTTTAAAGGATTTGAAACTTCAATTTTTAAAATATTTTGTAAATGAGAAACAATCTCCTCATTTTTTAGTTTCAAAAACTCTTGTACAAATTGTATTTTTCTTGCCTCTATGTTCATCTTTATAATTTATTATAACTATTACAAAGTTAATAATTTTAAATAAAGTGCTTTTTTCTATAAATTATTGCCTTTATCTGGTATATTTTTTCTGTTTCATCTTGAGATTCCTCTGCTTCATTCCGTTACACTCCATTCCGATCCGGAATGACAAGCGTTCTGTCATTCTGAGCGTAGTGCAACGGAGTTGAAGAATCTCTAATAACTACTTACACTTTTCCTTGGGGTTCCTCAGCACTCTATTTTCTGAGATTCCTCGGCACTCTGCCTACACGCCACCTGACTCGTTCGCTAAAAATGTACACTGTACATTTTCTTTACGCTCCGCCCTGTCCTGAATGACATCATTGTCATTCTGAGGGAAGTGAGGTACGAACGACGAAGAATCTCTAATAACTACTTACACTTTTCCTTGAGATTCCTCGGCACTCTATTTTCTGAGATTCCTCGTTGCTCCTAGCGTCGCTTTGTCGGAATGACAATTAGGACTCCAATGTCATTCTGAGGGAAGTGAGGTACGAACGACGAAGAATCTCTTTATCAATTTCGATATTCCAAAATTATGTTAAACTCACTTTATTATCTATCAACTCCAAATATCTATCCGCCAATTTCTTTCTGTCAAAATGTTTTTTAGCATAGTGATAACCATTGTTACCCATTTTTTGTAAATCGTTTTTATTTTCTATACACCATTTAACTTTTATTACGATGTCTTCTATATTTTCTGGTTCAGCATAAACACCACAATTTGCGGTTTCTACCAATTCTCTTGAAACTCCATCAATTAATAACAAAGTAGGTTTTTTACAAGACATGTAATCAAAAGTTTTGTTTGAATATATCGTTTTAAAAGTATCTACCTTCTTTAAAACAGATGTACCCATATCTGAGGCCAAAATATATTTAAACACTTCTGATTTTGCAACAGGACCTATAAAAACAACATTCTTTATTTTTCTATTCTTTACTTCTTCTTTTAATTTTTCTTTATTCATTCCAGCCCCAATTAATTGAAAAATAACATTAGTATCCTTCAATTTTTCTGCTGCATCTACTAATTGAATTAAATGATTTGCCACTCCATGAGCTCCAACATAGGTAATTACAAAATTATTTACATAGCCCAATTCTTTCTTAAAGCTCTCACTATCAAAATTTGATGACATAATATTTTCTGCTATAGAAAAATCAGCTGCATTTGGTATAAAGATGATTTTATTTGGAGACACCTTTTTATTCTGAATTAATTTATCCTTAAACGCTGGAGTCAATACATTAATTAATGCTGCCTTTTTGTAAATAAATGATTCAAACCAGTATGCAAATTTAATAATCACCTTATTTGTTAAAACTCCTGTATCGATTGCCGATTCTGGCCAAAGATCCCTTATTTCAAAAACAAGCGGTAGTCTTTTAATTCGCGATAATACATAAGCTGTTATTCCTACAAATAAAGGTGGAGATGTTACTATTATCACATCGTACTTTTTATCCACTTTAAATAAACCTGCATAGATACTTGAAAACACAAACGAAAAATAGGCCCAAAGCCTGCCTAAAAAATTAACATTGTAAGCTTCGGATACATGGCATCTGATAACATCAACGTTATCATAAAAATTCATATCCTTATAAAAATATTTCCTTTTATATTTTTCTGGTTTTTTGCCTGTATTATAGTGCACCATTCCTGCCAATACGGTTATTTCATGCCCCATATCTGCCCAAACCTGACTCATTTCATTAAAACGAGAACCACCTCCATCTCCTTTTTCTAAAAAATATTGATGTATTAAAAGTATTTTCATTCCGTTACTAAACTATTAGCTTAATTATTAATTTCTATTGTAGTGAGAATAAAATTGGTGTTAGATTTAAAAGATATTTGAATACATTTTTCTTTAACCCCATAATAATCTGACATCCACTTATTCTCTATAATTGGCTTTATTAATTTACCATTTTTATCTGCGCTTTTTATTTGAATAAATTCAAATAATTCAGGTTTAATATGCCAATACTGAATTACTTCCTTGTTCAAAATATTTTCGATTGTATCCTTTATCTCCCAAAAATTTTTATTTTCAACTTTAACTACTTCTCTGGTATGCAAAATAGAATTTCCTAATTCCTTAAAAGCCTGAATTTGTCCTTTAAAAATAATTTTATTTCCATCTTTGATTAACGAGGCTTGCGCTTTCTTTATCCAGTTGTACCAAATAAATCGCCCTCCTTTTTTCATTTGGTTGTAACCCGAAACACTTATTGTATTATGTCCCTCACACCCGTTAAAATAATCAATGTATTTTTGATCGGTATTGTATTTATAAGATCCTGTATCTAATAAATAATTAACCCCATCTACCCATATATCCAAATGTAAATTATCCGATTGTGCTGGTCTATCTTTGTAAGCACCGCATCTAATAAATGTTTTAGATTTTAATTCATTTATCAAATAATAGCCTCCATTGGGATATATTGCTATGTTTTTAATATTTATGGTTGATTTTTTCGGATCTGAAATACCATACCATTGATGGGAATTGGTATTATAACAAATTTCATTTTTTAATACAGCCCTTAAATCGTCAAGCTGTGATTTGTAGTCTCTAAAATCAGCATCTGTTAATTTAAAGAATAATGCACCATCATTTGATCCATAGTTTGGAAGTTTACCAGTTTCCATGTTTAAATTATCATCCAAAAACATTAAGGATTTGGTTGCTCTTTCATACACTACTGTATCCAATTTATCATTATTTAGTTTTGATAATTGAATGCCCCATGTTAATAACTGAACAACAACCCTATGATAGTTCATAGAGAACTGTAAAAATGTACCATCTTCATATATTTGATACTCAGCCTCTTCTGTAAACCATTTTTTACCTTTTAAAGCCCATTTTTTAGTTTCAGGAATAAAAGGAAATAAAAATCCTGATAAATACAGCATCAATGTTTCTGCAATAGCATGGTTATTTCTAACCGCAATTCTTGAAAAATTTATATTTTTATATACATGATCTAATTGCCAAAATATTGAATTTATTATTTTATCAAACCTTTTCTCAGTAAGAGATTTTGAATTTTTATAAAAGTAGAGAGCGAATGTCCAATTTAATATTCGAAGACTAATTTCTTGACTACATTTATA
>JADGEA010000065.1 GCA_016744615.1 Flavobacteriaceae bacterium | reverse complement strand
TCTGCATAAGTTTTTAAAATAAAAGCATTTGCTGAATCTCCTATTGCGTGGGTATTCATTTGAAAATCTGAATTGGCAATTGCTTTGGCAATCTTTTGAAGCGTTTCGGAATCCGTTACCATGGCGCCGAAATGACCCTCTCTATCACTATAAGGTTCTTTTAAAGCAGCACCTCTAGAGCCTAAAGCACCATCTGCATAAACTTTAAAGGAACGAACGTTTAGCCTATCCGATTTAAAAATACCATTTTTAATATAATACTTTAGGTTTTTGTCACTGACAGAAACCATTGCATAAATTCTAATTTTTAATTCATTTGCAAGTTGTAGACTGTCAATTAATTCGATGGTTTCTCTTCTTAATCCTGCATCATCAACTGTTGTTAGTCCGTAGCTGAAACAATATTTTTCTGCATCTTTTAGAGCTTGTATAGCTTCATTCCTACTTTCTTTGGGGATGATTCTGGAGACCAAATCCATTGCGTTATCGATTAAAACACCAGTAATTTTCCCGTTCTTCTTGATGATTTCCCCGCCTTTGATTTTAGTTTTTTTATTAATTCCGGCCAGATCTAATGCAGCCTGATTAGCAAGCAAAGCATGACCGTCAATTCTTCTAACAGCAACAGGTGTTTTAGGGAATAATCTGTCTAATTTATCTTTTGTTGGATATTCTTTTATCTTCCAGTCATTTTGGTCCCATCCTCTACCTGTAATAAAAATGCTATTTTTTTCTTTTTGGAAAGATTTGATTTTTTCTAAGACTTCCTCAAAGCTTTTTGTGCCCGTGAGATCAACTTTTTGCATTGACAATCCAAGACCATAAAAATGGCAATGTGCGTCAATTAGTCCAGGATATATGATTTTACCCTTAGCATTGTATTCTTTTGTAGTTTTAAAATTTGATTTAATTTCTTTGGAAGTTCCAACCCCAACAAATTTTCCGTTTGTTATGGCAAAAGCTTCAGCTATGCTAAAATTATCGTCAACAGTATAAATTTTTGCATTTGTAACGATAAAATCTGCGTGCTGCTTTTCTGTACAGGAGAAAAAAGACAATAACAAGACAAAGTATATAAGGGGTTTATACATAGTTTTAAAACATTAAGATAATAATCTGCCTCGTAAAGGTAAGGATTATTATACTATAAATACTACTTTGTGCTTTGCTTCTTATGGAGTACCTTTGCAAACTTTAAGAATTTAGCAACAGATGAAATACAATTTCAATGAAATAGAGGCCAAATGGCAAAAATATTGGGCAGATAATCAGACTTTTAAAGCAGAAAATAAAAGTGATAAACCAAAATTTTATGCGTTAGATATGTTTCCTTACCCAAGTGGGGCAGGTCTACATGTTGGTCACCCACTAGGTTATATTGCAAGTGATATATATGCAAGATATAAAAGGCATAAAGGATTTAATGTTTTACATCCTATGGGATATGATTCTTTTGGTTTGCCAGCAGAACAATATGCTATTCAGACTGGTCAGCATCCTGCAAAAACAACCGAAGAAAATATAAAAACTTATCGCCGGCAATTAGATCAAATTGGTTTTTCATTTGACTGGAGTAGAGAAGTACGAACTTCAAACCCCGATTATTATAAATGGACCCAATGGATATTTATCCAGCTTTTTGAATCGTATTATTGTAAAGATGTAAATAAAGCGCTCCCAATTTCTGAATTGGTCAAAATTTTTGATAAAAAAGGAAATTATAAAATTAACGCTTCCGCGGATGATAATATAGAAATATTCACGGCTAAGGATTGGAAAAAGTATTCGAATAAACAGCAGCAAGAAGTTTTAGCAAAGTATAGACTAACCTTTTTGTCAGAAACTGAAGTAAACTGGTGTCCAGAATTAGGAACAGTTTTAGCAAATGATGAAATTGTAAATGGAGTTTCTGAACGAGGGAGCTACCCTGTTGTTCGCAAAAAAATGAAACAATGGAGCATGCGAATTACTGCTTATGCACAACGTTTATTAGATGATTTAGAAAAAATAGATTGGCCACAACCACTAAAAGATTCTCAAACCAATTGGATTGGAAGATCACAGGGAGCTATGGTTACTTTTGATGTTTTTTCAGCGAAAGAAACAAGAGAAATAAAACTTGGTTATAAAGAACTAGAAGCGCTTAAAAAAATACGATTAGACAATACCAAAGCAGAAGAATTACTTTGGGCAAAATTAAAGAAAAAGAAAGGGAAAGTAAAATTCAGACATAAATATACTTTAGGTGATTACCTTACAGATTTTGTGTGTATTACAAAAAAGACTGTTGTTGAATTTTCTGGTAAAAAAGATGAAGCAGAAAGAACTGATTATTTCACAAAAGAAGGTTTCAATGTTGTAAGATTTGAAGAAAAAGAAATTGTTGATAATTTAGATGCTGTATTGTCAAAAATTGATAATGTAATGCAGTTTTCAGTTGTAAATAATTCAAAATCGGATGCTAAAAAAGAAAACATTGAAAATGCTTATAAAATTGATGTTTTTACCACGCGACCAGATACTATTTTTGGAGTTTCGTTTATGACCTTAGCACCTGAGCATGAATTGGTAGCTAAGATTGTGACAGACGAGCAGAAAGAAAAAATCAATACCTATATTGAAGCAACAGCCAAACGAAGTGAAAGAGAAAGAATGGCCGATGTAAAAACCATTTCTGGAGAATTTACTGGAGCATATGCAGTACATCCGTTTAACGGAAAAAAAATTCCAATCTGGATTGGTGATTATGTTTTAGCAAGTTATGGAACAGGAGCTGTAATGGCAGTTCCCTGTGGAGATCAAAGAGATTATGATTTCGCAAAACATTTTAATATTGAGATTCCTAATATTTTCAAAGATATTGATGTTTCTGAACAGGCATGTGAAGATAAAAGTGCTATAATCGCTAACTCTGAATTTATTTCGGATATGCCTGCGAAAAAAGCGATAAAAAGAATCATTTATGAGCTGGAACAAAAAGGGATTGGTGAAGGAAAAATAAATTATCGATTGCGTGATGCTGTTTTTTCTCGTCAAAGGTATTGGGGTGAACCATTTCCAGTTTATTATAAAGATGATTTACCTCAAATGATTGATGCAGAATACTTGCCAATCCGCTTACCCGAAGTTAAAAAATATTTACCTACCAAAGATGGTAAGCCACCATTAGGAAATGCAACGGTTTGGGCTTGGGATACTAAAACAAATAGTATTGTTAGTAACAAGAAAATAAATAATGCCACAGTGTGGCCGTTAGAATTGAATACTATGCCTGGCTGGGCGGGTAGTTCCTGGTATTTTAATCGTTATATGGATGCTCAAAATGCTGAAAAAATTGCTAGCGAAGATACTTTAAATTATTGGAAAGATATTGACCTGTACATCGGTGGTAGTGAGCATGCCACAGGGCATTTATTGTATTCTCGATTCTGGCAGAAATTTTTATTTGATAAAGGGTTAGTTCCTGTTGATGAATATGCTAAAAAACTGATCAATCAAGGTATGATTTTGGGAATGAGCGCATTTGTTTATCGTTGGGAATTTGAAAATGATTATAATAAAGAGGAGCCTCAAAAAACAATTTTTGTTAGTAAAGATCTGATGGAAAAAATCATTGAGGAGAGAAAAGATGTGGAAAATTCAAAGCATAATTTAGACAATGATGCCATTGATTTACTGGTAACCACAGAAATAAAAAGTGATTCAAAAAATAAATGGTCACATTTTACACCAATTCACGTAGATGTTTCTTTTGTAAATGCGTCTAACGAATTAGATGTAGAAGCTTTTAAAAATTGGCGACCTGAATATAAAGATGCGCAATTTGTTTTAGAAGAAGGGAAATATATTGTTGGTCGAGAAGTAGAAAAAATGTCTAAATCGAAATACAATGTCGTTAATCCGGATGATATTTGTGACGATTTTGGTGCAGATACCTTACGTTTATATGAGATGTTCTTAGGTCCATTGGAACAGGCAAAACCATGGAATACAGCTGGAATTACTGGTGTATATGGATTTCTGAAAAAGTTATGGAAACTATATCACAATGGTGATAATGGCGACTTCTCTGTTTCAAATGCAGAAGCGACTAAAGAAGAACTGAAAATATTGCATAAAACCATTAAAAAGGTGGATGAGGATATCACCAATTTTTCTTTTAATACTTCGGTAAGCTCATTTATGATCGCAGTAAATGAATTGACTGCTCAAAAATGCAATAAGAGATCTATTTTAGAGCCTTTAGCTGTTATTATTTCACCTTACGCACCTCATATAGCAGAGGAATTATGGAATAAATTAGGAAATAATGAATCAATTTCGACCGCAGAATTTCCTATTTTTAACGAGGAATACTTAATTGAAAGTACAAAAACGTATCCAATTTCTTTTAACGGAAAAATGCGTTTTACTATGGAGCTTTCTCTAGGTCTTAGCAAAGAAGAAATAGAAAAAGCAGTATTGGCTCATGAAAAAACACAACAGCAATTAGCAGGAAGAACTCCAAAAAAGGTAATTGTTGTACCAGGTAAAATTGTGAATATAGTTGGTTAATGAATTGGAATGTTGAACTTATTGGTCTTGTTGCAGCGGTATTGACAACTGTTGGATTTGTACCTCAGTTGGTTAAAACTTTAAAAACTAAAGATGTAGAAGGTATATCACTAACCATGTATTTGATTATGTTTTTGGGTTTGATATTTTGGCTTACCTATGGGTTTTTAATAGATAGTTTTGCAATAAAATTAGCCAATATTGTTTCCGGAATTTTAGTACTTTTATTGATAGTATTGAAGGTTGTGTATAAAAAATCATAGGTAATTATTAATTTTAGTATCTTTGGATTAAATCTTTAAAAAAATGATAAAGAATTATTTTAAATCTAATTTCTTTTATGTAAACATCTTGTTGCTTTTTGCTATGTTGTCATTTCAAAAGAATGAGGCACAAAAATTATTTGTTGGAGATGGAGGAGAATTTTATTTACAGAAAGATATGGATTTTACCACAAACGATAAAGAAGTTGCTGTTGATATCTTAGGAGAATTTTCTGTAGAGGCTGGTAGTGACTGGGGGTCTGATATGGAATATGTTGACGGATATGTTACTGCAATTGGTAGTGGTGAGACAAAATTGCCAACAGGCAATAACGGAGTGTATGCCCCTATTTTCACAAAACACACTGGGAATATAAAAGGCTTTTATTTTAATTCTGCTCCACCAAGTGGTTCTAATGGAACAAATGTAGATGCTGTTGCTGATGTTGAATATTGGAAATTAGAGGGTAATGCAGAAATAACATTGCCGTGGAATGATAACAGCGGTATAGAATCTCTTGTAAATAATAACGGAGGTAATCTAAGTTCAGTTGCAATTATTGGTCTTGATAATGGTACTTGGGATTTGATAAGTAGCGCTTTAACCAATACAGTTAACGGAGATGTCCAAAATGGTGATGTAACCAGTGATGCTAATAATATTGTGGATCTAAACGGATTTACTCATTTTACTTTTGGTATTGATCATCAGGTTGTCTTATCTATAGAAGATCAAGAGATGACCAATGGTATTAAATTGGTTTCCAATCCGATAAAATCTACTGATGAACAAATTCAGTTCATCACAAAAAATGACATGAAGAATCTACAAATTACTTTGTACGATATTAATGGTAGATTAATAAAGGTATTCAAAAACATAAAGACTTCAGGAAAAAGGGGAACAATAAATAAACCAAATCTTAGAAGCGGTATATATTTATTGAAATTTGAACATGAAGGAAAACAGGGAATTAAAAAAATTATAATAGAATAAAAAATTACAATTATGAAATTACAATTACTTGCTCTAATGTTTTTTATTTCCTTAACAGGAATTGCTCAAGTTGGTATAGGTACTACAATGCCTGATGGCTCAGCAGCTTTAGATGTTGTTGCATCTGATAAAGGGTTTTTAATGCCACGAATGACTACTACTCAACGAAATGCAATTGCAAACCCAGCTGAAGCACTTCAAGTTTATGATACGGATACAAAACATGTTTGGACCTATGATGGGGCAGCATGGGTAGAAGGTGTTGGCGGAGCAGGAAAATTTGTTGATGGTGATTCACCTGATATTGCCTTTTATGGTAATAGAGTTGGTATAGGTAAAAGTGATTTTTCTCCAAGTCACACACTATATGTTGAAAGAGCAAGTACGGATGCAAGTAATAATCTAGCAAAATTTGATGCGATTTTTGATGGTACCGGTTCTATAGGAACACTTTACAGTACGGGTGTATTTGCTAGGAATACAGGTGTGGGCACAGTAAATTATGCAATTGGAATACAGGGAGTTGTAGAAAACGCTAATGGAGGAACAATTACAAATGGAGTAGGCTCATGGCCTCAGGTAAATAATTCAGGTTCAATGAACTGGGGAGTTGGTTTGGTTATTGAAAACACAAATAAAACCGGAGGAAATATGAATACTGCTTATGCTCAAAATACAAGCCTTATTAATGAATCTGGTGCTACTATGGGTCAGGCATCCTTAGGATCATTTTATATGAATAATGCAGGGTCAATTACTGGTAATGCCTATGGTTTGTGGATAGGTGGAGCAAGCACCGGCACCGTGGGAGGTAATGCCTATGCATTATATATCGCTACCCCTTTTACAAATATAACTGGTAATAATTTTGCTTTATACTCAGATAATACAGCAAATTCTTATATAGAAGGTGATTTAGGTGTTGGTACAAATAATCCTCAACAAAAAGTTCATATTAATGGAGTAATGAGGTTGGAGCCACAAGCTAGTGCACCAACAGGAGCTTTGGGTGATCTTTATGTAAATTCAGGTGGTAAATTGTATTTTCATAATGGTACAGAATGGAAAGAAGTTCAACTAAATTAGTTATATTTTATGTAATTTATTTTGATTATTGAAAAAAAATTATAAATTTGTCCCAATGAAAATACAAAAATTAAATACTTGGTGGTGGTCTTTACGAAATTCAAACTCGTGAGGTAGTACTTTGTATATGAAATATTAAAAAGGCTTGTCATCACGACAAGCCTTTTTTTATGCTCAACCTAATTCAGCATTTGTTGAGGAAATGATATTAAAAGATTAAAAAGAAATGGAAAACAATTTCAGAATGAAATACAAATTAAAAACATATTCAAAAAAAATACTTGCCGATACCATAACTCCAGTAAGCATTTATTTAAAGATCAGAGACAAATATCCAAATAGTATATTATTGGAAAGTTCTGATTATCATGGTAATGAAAATAGTTTTTCCTATATATGCTGTAATGCCATTGCAGATATTAAAGTGAAGAATGAAAAAATCATTGAGAATTATCCGGATGGAAGTTTGAATGAGATAACTATTGATGATAACATAGATGTTCCGAATCAAATTCATCAGTTTAGTCGAAAGTTTGAAGCGGACTCTCAGGATTTCAAGTTTATTCACAATGGTTTATTCGGATATATCAATTATGATGCAGTAAGATATTTTGAAGATGTAGAAATCTCTAAAAAAGAAGACGATTTAGATATTCCAGATATTTATTATGCTGTTTATCAAAATATTATTGCCATCAATCATTTTAAAAATGAAGCGTATATCTTTGCTCATTGTTATGAAGAGGAAGAAAATACAGAAGATATTGCACAACTTATTGCCAACAAAAATTATGCTTCATTTTCTTTTGAATCAGTTTCAGAAGAAACTTCTAACTTAACTGATGATGAATTTAAAGAGCATGTTGAATTAGCCAAAAAGCATTGTTATCGTGGAGATGTTTTTCAATTGGTTTTATCCCGTAGATTTTCTCGAAAATTTAAAGGAGATGAGTTTAATGTATATAGGGCTCTGCGATCTATAAATCCGTCTCCCTATTTATTTTACTTTGATTATGGCGATTTTAAAATATTTGGATCTTCTCCTGAGGCTCAATTGGTTGTCCAAGATGGAAAGGCCGAAATTCATCCCATCGCCGGAACTTTTAAACGAACTGGTAATGATGAAGAGGATCTAGAAGTAGCTAAATTACTGACAAAAGATGAAAAGGAAAATGCTGAGCATGTGATGCTGGTTGATCTGGCAAGAAATGATTTGAGCAGAAACGGAGATGATGTAAAAGTTGAAACTTATAAAGAAATTCAGTTCTTTTCACATGTAATTCATCTGGTTTCAAAAGTAATAGGGGAAAAATATACTGATGCGATTACTTTTCAGATAGTTGCAGATACTTTTCCAGCCGGAACTTTATCGGGTGCACCCAAACACAAAGCCATGCAATTAATTGAGAAATATGAAAAAACAAATCGAGCATTTTATGGTGGGGCAATTGGTTTTATGGATTTTGATGGTAATTTTAATCATGCTATTATCATAAGATCTTTCTTGAGTAAGAATCACGAATTATTTTATCAGGCGGGTGCAGGAATAGTTGCCAAATCCTCAGCAGAAAGTGAAATGCAGGAAGTATATAGTAAATTAAAAGCTCTTCATACAGCATTGGAGCTGGCAGAAAATATTTAAATTATGATAAAAATTTTAGTTATAGATAATTACGATTCATTTACCTACAATTTGGTGCATTATTTAAAAGATCTAAATTGTGATGTCACCGTTAAGCGAAATGATAAGTTAAGCCTTAGTGAAGTGCAGGAGTTTGATAAAATATTGCTTTCTCCTGGTCCGGGAATTCCGGATGAAGCAGGCATGTTAAAATCTGTTATCAAAGAATATGCTCCAACAAAAAGTATATTAGGTATTTGTTTGGGACAGCAGGCTATTGCCGAAGTTTTTGGCGGTAAAATTGAAAATTTAGACAAGGTTTATCATGGTGTTTCAACTATTGTAAAACTTACAAATCCAGATGAGATTTTGTATAAAGATATTTCAAAAAATATTGAAGTAGGCAGATATCATTCATGGGTAGTTTCAAAAGAACTGCCTGATGAACTGGAAGCAACTTCTATTGATGAAAATGGTGAGATCATGTCGCTAAGACACAAAAAGTATGATGTTCGTGCCGTACAGTATCACCCGGAATCTATTCTGACTCCAGAAGGGAAGAAAATTTTAAAAAACTGGGTAGAAGCATAAATAGATGCTATTGGTTGGTATTAAATTAATAATATATTTTTATAGTTCTTCCCCTTGGGAAGGATTTAGGATGGAAAAATAATATGAAAGAAATTTTAAACAGATTGATAAATCAGGAAAAAATATCCAAACAGGAAGCAAAAAATGTTTTGGTTAATATTTCCAATGGAAAATATAATAACAGTCAGATTGCCTCTTTTTTAACAGTTTATATGATGAGAAGTATTTCTGTAGATGAATTGGATGGATTCAAAGAAGCACTTTTGGATTTGTGTCTCCATATCGATCTATCTGATTTTAACACCATAGATTTGTGTGGTACAGGTGGTGACGGAAAGGATACATTCAATATCTCAACCTTATCATCTTTTGTAACTGCAGGAGCAGGTGTTAAAGTTGCTAAACATGGTAATTATGGAGTTTCTTCTTCATGTGGTTCTTCCAATGTTTTGGAGTTTTTAGGTCTGAATTTTACCAATGATAAAAGTGTTTTAAAAAAGACGATTGATCAGGCAGGAATATGTGTTTTACATGCACCTTTGTTTCATCCTGCGATGAAAAATGTTGCACCAATTAGAAGAGAACTAGGAGTAAAAACTTTCTTTAATATGTTAGGTCCGATGGTTAATCCATCTTTTCCTCAAAATCAAATGGTTGGAGTTTTTAGTTTAGAACTCGCTAGATTGTATGGTTATTTGTACCAAAACACCGATAAAAATTATGCTATTTTGCATGATATAGCCGGTTATGATGAGATTTCCTTAACAGGAAATGCCAAAGTAATAACAAATAAGGAAGATAGAATATTTAATCCGTCTGATTTAAATATCAAAACTCTCTCTCAAGAAGAAATTAAAGGAGGTTTAACTGTTAAAGATAGCGCTAAAATATTTATGGATATCCTTAACGGAAATGGTACGGAAGCACAGAATAATGTAGTTTGTGCTAATGCCGGACTGGCAATTGCCACAGTAAACAATATTTCTCATCAGGAAGGTTTCGCTTTAGCAGAAAAATCGTTAAAAGATAAAAAAGCATTGAAATCCTTTACTAAATTAATAGAACTGAGTAAATAATCAATATGGAATGGATAAGTTAAGAAATTATTTTTTGTTAATTCTGATATTTTCAGTTTCAGGGCTCTTTGCTCAGAACAATTCACTTAAAGAACAAGCCCTTGAAGAGTTTAAAAAGGAGCAATATAATCAGGCTATTAATCTTCTTGAAGAGGCTTTAGAAATATCCCCTGATGATGCAGAGATTTATTATTATCTTGGATTTTTTAATCATTACAGAGCGTACGATAGTAGACCATTAAAAGGCTATGATTTTAAATATTCAAGCAAAATATTCAAATATTTGGATAAAGCTATTGAATTAGATCCAAATTATGGTAATGCTAAATATTTTTATGGAGCTGAGTGCAGTGGAAATGCGTTTGCTTCTATGCAAAACAATGATTTGTCAAAATTCAAATATTTTTATAAACTTGCTTATGAGAAGGGTGCTTATCCTAAATGGCTTCTTGAATTTGGTAGAAATATGTTAAACTCTTGTGCTGAAAACTCCATATTATTTGCTGCAGGAAATGCAGATTTTGATGTATGTTCATATTTACAATTACATGAAAATTTCAGGAGTGATATCACAATAATTCCTATAGGTAATATTGACAGACCATGGTATATTAATTTTCTTAAAAAAGGGTTAGAAGGTGGTGTTAAATCTATTCAAATATCTTTAACAGAAGATCAAATTTTTGACATGCATCCGTTTAAATGGAGAGAAACTATTATCACTATTCCGATAAATAAAAAATCTCAAAAAAGGTATAATATGGAGGATGTGAATTCTTTGCAATGGTTGGTGAAACCTGATTTAAATTCAGATAGGAATCATTCTAAAATTCAAGGAGAAACACTGAAAAAGCGAACATACTTGAGTCCTCAAAGAGCTATGTTAATTCAAATAGTGGAAGATAATTTTGAAGAAAGACCTATTTACTTTTCAAATTTAGGGAATCAGTTTTTCTTTGCAGGATTAGATTTATTTTTTCAGAACTCAGGCTTTGTTTCAAGGTTAACCCCTGTTGAAACAACTGGTACTGAATTTGAATATGACTTTGAAAATATGGAAAAATTATTAAAAAAAGAAAATTTGAAAGACTATTCATCTATTAAAGAAAACAATATTCCTCGAATTTCTGGAATTGCTTTTGTATATCATGAAATGGTAGTAAAATTGGCTACATATTATAAAGGTAATGATGAAATGGATAAATTGAAAAATATAAAGAAAATGTATTCTGATTATTTGTTAATTGGTTTTAATATCAAGAATGAGAAGCATTACTCCGAAAAACTAGAAGGATTATAAGTTAGAAACAAAAGATGTGAATAAAATGAATATTTTAGATAAAATAGTACTTGATAAAAAGAGAGAGATTAATTCAAAGAGGAATTTGTTCCCCATTGATTTTTTGAAGAAATCTCCATTGTTTTTAAGAAAAATAGTTTCTCTTTCACAAAGTATAAAAACTGGTAGCGGTATCATTGCAGAGTTTAAAAGAAGATCGCCTTCCAAACAGGTGATCAATCATCAAAGTAGTGTGATTGATGTGGTAAAAAGATATGAAGAAGCTGGAGTTTCGGGTATTTCTGTTTTAGCCGATACCAAATATTTTGGAGGTGCATTAGATGATTTGATCCAGGCAAGAGATACGGTTAAAATATCTATTTTGAGAAAAGAATTTATCATTGATGTCTATCAAATTTATGAAGCAAAGGCTTATGGAGCAGATGCTATTTTGTTGATTGCTGCAATTTTAACTGAGGATGAAATCAAAGAATTTTCAAAATTTGCAAATGATCTGGGATTGGAAGTTTTACTGGAGATTCATAATGAGAAAGAATTGAATAAATCAGATTTAACATTTGTAGATCTGGTTGGAGTGAACAATAGAAATTTAAAGACCTTTGAAGTTTCGCTTGATAATAGTAAGTATTTGTCAAAGTTAATTCCATCAGATAAAGTAAAAATTTCTGAGAGTGGAATTGGTTCTATAGAAGCTATTAATGAATTAAAACAGTATGGTTTTCAAGGATTTTTAATTGGAGAAAATTTCATGAAAACGAATAATCCAGGACAAGCAGCAATTGATTTTTTGAAGAGGTTATGAAAATTAAAATTTGTGGAATGAAATTTTCCGATAATATCAAACAGGTTGCAGCTTTGCAACCCGATTATCTTGGATTTATTTTTCATCAAAGATCGAAAAGAAATTTTGATGGGGATATTCCTGAAATTTCAGATAAAATTAAAAAAATTGGAGTTTTTGTAGATGAATCTATGGAGTTTATCCTTGAAAAAGTTAAAAAATACAATTTGAAAGCTGTTCAATTGCATGGTAATGAAAGTCCGCAATTATGTAAACAATTGAAAGAAGAAAAAGATTTAAAAGTTATAAAGGTTTTTTCAGTAGGAGAGACTTTTAACTTTGATGTTTTAAAACCTTATGAAGTTGTATCTGATTATTTTTTATTTGACACTAAAGGGAAAGAAAAAGGAGGAAATGGAATTACATTTAACTGGGAGTTACTTAATAAAGGCTATACAAGTAAAAAACCTTTTTTTTTAAGTGGAGGAATAGGTTTGGAAGAGTTAAACAGTATTAATGAATTTTTTAAAACCAAAGCATCTAGGTATTGTTTTGCTTTAGATTTAAACAGTAAGTTTGAAGTAGAGCCGGGTTTAAAAGATATTAAGAAATTAAAACAATTTATCAATCAATTAAATAACAGATAATGATGAAAAATTATCACGTAGATAAAAACGGATATTATGGAGATTTTGGAGGTGCTTTTATTCCAGAAATGTTATATCCAAATGTTGAAAAATTACAACATGAATATATCAAAGCAATACAGGAGGTTTCTTTTCAAAAAGAATTTCAACAATTGTTAAAAGATTATGTAGGAAGACCATCTCCGTTATATTTCGCAAAACGATTATCAGAAAAGTACAGTACAAAAATATATTTAAAAAGAGAAGATCTTAATCATACCGGAGCACATAAGATTAATAATACGATTGGGCAAATATTGTTGGCAAAACGATTAGGTAAAAAGAGAATTATTGCCGAAACTGGTGCTGGTCAGCATGGTGTTGCAACAGCGACAGTTTGCGCATTAATGGGAATACAATGTATTGTGTTTATGGGCGAAATTGATATTGCCCGTCAGGCTCCAAATGTTGCACGAATGAAAATGCTTGGAGCAGAAGTAGTTCCTGCATTATCTGGCAGTAGAACTCTAAAAGATGCTACAAATGAAGCGATTAGAGATTGGATCAATAATCCGGAAGATACTTTTTATATTATTGGCTCCGTGGTGGGACCTCATCCATATCCTGATATGGTAGCAAGATTCCAATCGGTGATTTCAGAAGAAATAAAAAGGCAATTGAACGAGAAAGAGGGGACGGAAGATCCTGATTATATCATTGCCTGTGTTGGTGGAGGATCAAATGCTGCCGGTGCATTTTTTCACTATTTGGATAATGAAGATGTAAAACTAATTGCGGTGGAGGCAGCTGGGAAAGGAATTGATACTGGTGAATCTGCAGCCACAAGTATTTTAGGAAAAGAAGGTGTGATTCACGGAAGTAAGACTTTGCTGATGCAAACTGAAGACGGACAAATAACAGAACCTTATTCAATTTCAGCTGGTTTAGATTACCCAGGAGTTGGACCACAACATGCTTATTTGCACCAAACAGGTCGAGCAACTTTTTTAAATGCAACAGATGATGAAGCTATGAAAGCAGGTTTAGAGCTTTGTAAACTGGAAGGGATCATACCGGCAATCGAATCTGCACATGCATTGGCTGCTTTGGATAAAATGGAATTTAAAAAGGATGATATTGTAGTGTTAAATTTATCAGGAAGAGGAGATAAGGATTTGAATACTTATATCGATTATTTCGGATTGTAAATTTTGTCATTTCCGAGAAGGTGGAAATCTTACTAGTAATACTTATGTTAGTTTTTTATGTTTACATATTAATAAATAAAAATAATTCAACTTTATATATTGGGATGACCAATAGTTTGAAACGAAGATTAATTCAGCATAAAAATGACAATAAAAAATCATTTACAGCTAAGTATGGTTTAGATAAACTTGTTTATTTTGAGACTACAAAATACGTTCTTAATGCTATCAAAAGAGAAAAACAATTAAAAAAATGGAATAGAGAGTGGAAGATTAATCTAATTAATGGACTAAATCCTGATTGGAAAGATCTTTCTGATAATTTTTAGAGATTCCCTCCTTCGAGGAAATGACAATATACAATTATAAATGAACAGAATAAATAAGAAATTACAGGAAAAAAGAAAGTTATTATCTATATACTTTTCAGCGGGACATCCAAATTTGAATGATACAGTATCTATAATCAAAAACTTAGAAAAATCGGGAGTAGATATGATTGAAATTGGTTTGCCTTTTTCAGATCCCTTGGCAGATGGACCAACTATCCAGAATTCTGGTAATATTGCCTTAAAAAATGGAATGACCACAACTATTTTATTTTCTCAATTGGAAGATATTAGAAAAGAGGTAGAGATACCACTCTTGATCATGGGCTATTTTAATCCCATTTTACAATATGGTGTAGAAAATTTCTGTAAAAAATGTGTCGAAACAGGAATAGATGGTTTGATTATTCCGGATCTTCCGGTAGATGTTTATCAAAGTAAGTATCAGCAAATATTTGAGAAATATAACCTAGTAAATGTTTTATTGGTTACACCGCAAACTAGTGTTGAACGCATCCGATATATTGATTCTGTATCCAATGGATTTATTTATCTGGTGAGCACAGCGAGTACTACCGGCGCGCAAATCACTTTCGGCGAAAGCCAGACAAATTACTTTGATAAAATTAATAAAATGGAGTTGAAAAAACCTCAGATAGTCGGTTTTGGTATTTCAAATAGAGAAACATTTGACCAGGCAACCAAAACAACTCATGGAGCAATTATTGGTTCGGCCTTTGTTAAGTTTTTAAGTGATAATCCTATTGAAAATATACCTATTTTTATACAAAGTATTTTAAACTAGTCAGTTTTACAAATTGTATATGAAATATGGAATAAATTATAATAAATTTTCTCTTCGAACTCGAATTTTTATTACCATGATTTTTTTGGTAATTATTGCATCTGTATTGATAGCAGTTGTAACCATTTATCAATATAATGAACAGGCGGAAGATTATCATCTAAATAGGTTAGAGCGTAAAGAAGAGGCTATTAAATCTGCACTTGCATACGAATTCAACAGGATCACCAAAAATAAATTCAATCAATTTTCAGATCATGAATTAGAAGTTAAATATTTAACTCAGGTTTTAGATGAAAAATTAAAAGAAATAGCAGATATCCATAATTTAGATATCAATATTTATGATTTGGATGGTATATTACTTAGGAGTTCACGAGTGAGGTATCCTCATGATAGCCTGACAAATTTATCCATATTTATTTTAAATAAAATTACAGAGAGTTCTGAACATAGAATTGTTTTACCAAATGAATCTCCAGATGGGAAAAAATTTATGTCTTCCTATTCATTTATTAAAGATCCAAGGTTTAAACCAATTGGAGTGATTGGTGTACCATATTTACAAGACAATACTTTTCAGGATGAAGAGTTAAAAGAGTTTTTAAGACGCTTGTCGGTTGTTTATATTTTTATTTTAATTATTGCTGTTACCATCGCATATTTTTTATCAAAATACATTACCAAATCCTTGGAATATGTGAGTGAAAAAATGAGAAAAACAACTTTGGAGAAATCTAATGAAAGGATAATTTTAACGAATACCAGTGAGGAAATAAGTAAATTGATAGAATCATATAACAGCATGATTGATCAATTAGAAGAAAGTGCGGTAAAGTTAGCTCAGATCGAACGTAAATCAGCTTGGAGAGAAATGGCAAAACAAGTTGCCCATGAGATCAAGAATCCATTGACACCTATGCGTTTAACAGTGCAAAGTTTTGAATATAATTTTGATCCTTCAGATCCTGAAATAAAGCAAAAATTACATGAGTTTAGTGAAACTATGATCCAACAGATCGATACCATGAGCTCTATAGCATCTGCATTTTCAAACTTTGCTCAAATGCCTATTCAGAAAAAAGAAGAGTTGGATGTAGTAGAAGAGGTAAAGAAAGATCTAAATATTTTTCAGGAACCCTATATTTATTACCATCCTAAAAAGAAAGTAATTCAAGCAAAATTAGATAAAATTCAACTTTCCAGAGTAGTTACAAATTTGGTTACTAATGCTATACATGCCTTAAGTGATGTTAAAAATCCCAAAATAAAAATCTTTGTATCTGAAGATGGAGAGAATGTAATTATAAAAGTTAAAGATAACGGCAAGGGAATTTCTAAAGAAATTGCATCAAAAATATTTGAACCAAAATTCACTACAAAATCCAGTGGGATGGGTTTGGGATTATCCATGGTAAAAAATATTGTGGAAGCATATAATGGAGAAATTTCATTTGAAAGTGAATTGAAGGTTGGAACGATTTTTACTGTAACTTTACCAAAAGAATAAAGCTCAATTATAATGGAATATAAGAATATACTTTTAGAATATGCAGATAGTAATGCCTATATCACTATTAACAGACAAAAAAAACTCAATGCTTTAAATAAGGAAACTATTGCTGAATTACACGATGCTTTTGATGAGGTTGAACACGATAAAAATGTTAGGGTTATAATTTTAACGGGCAGTGGTGAAAAGGCATTTGTTGCCGGTGCCGATATTTCAGAATTTGCAGATTTTAATGCTTCACAAGGTGCTAAACTGGCAAGAAAAGGACAAGAAACATTGTTCAGTTTTGTAGAAAATCTTCAAACTCCAGTTATTGCTGCTGTAAATGGTTTTGCCCTTGGAGGAGGTTTAGAATTGGCTATGGCATGCCATTTTAGGGTTGCTAGTGACAATGCAAAAATGGGTTTGCCTGAAGTTTCTTTAGGTGTAATTCCGGGATATGGTGGAACACAAAGATTACCTCAATTGGTTGGTAAAGGAAAAGCAATGGAAATGATCATGACGGCAGGAATGATCTCTGCTGCAGAGGCGAAAAATTATGGATTGGTTAATTATGTTGTAACACAAGAAGAATTGATTCCGCTTTGCGAAAAACTTGCGGATAAGATATCTAAAAATTCAGGAACTGCAATCAGTGCAGCAATAAAAGCAATCAATGCAAATTTTAAAGAAGGTGTTGATGGTTTTGGAGTTGAAATTGATCAATTTGGAAATTGTTTTGAAACTAAAGATTTTATCGAAGGCACAACCGCATTTTTAGAAAAGAGGAAAGCTAATTTTTAAGACACTTAAAACCAGGTCTTTTTATTTATCTGATACATTTGGTAGAATTCATCATCTGTTTTTGTTAGGTAGATTATACCTTCAATTAAACCAATAATAGATATAACTGCACCACCAATTCCACAAGTTAAAATGGTAACAAGCAACATAATCAGACCTTCTTTTTGATAGCCTAAAATGAATTTATGAACGCCAAAAACGCCTATTATAATTGCTAAAATTCCTGCAACTATTTTTTTGTTTTCTGCAGGTGCTGGAAGTGAATTTCCTTTTTTGTCTACTATTTCCATAAGTGTAATTGATCTATTTTGATTAATAATATACACCCTATTTAAAAACAGGGTGTATATTTTATGCTTTTATAATTAAAACCAGGTTTTTTTATGAACCTGATAGGTTTGGTAAAACTCTTCATCAGTTTTAGTAAGGTAAATAATTCCTTCAATCAAGCCTATAAGACTAGTTACAGCTGCACCAAAACCACAGGTTAAAATTGTGATCAATAACATGATTAAACCCTCTTTTTGATAACCTAAAATAAATTTATGAATACCAAAAGGTCCTAGAATAATGGCAAGAATTCCTGCCAGAATTTTTTTATTATCAACGTTGCTGGTTAGATCTTCATAAGCTTCCTTGGCACCTGTAGTAAATTCATTTGCAGTTGATTTTGTTTCCTCCTGAAAATCTTGAGTACCTTCATCAATCTCCTTTGCAATTTCTTTTGCCTTTTCTTTGATTTTCTCTGTACTCTCTTTAATTTCCTCTTTTACTTTTTTAGCGGTTTCTTTTGCTCCTTCTGTAAATTCATCGGCTGTTGATTTTACATCATCCTGTATATCTTTAGTGCTTTTATCCATATTTTCTAAAACTTCTTCAGCTTTTTCTTTGATCTTTTTTGTAGTTTTTTTTGTTTCATCAGAAATTTTATCGGCTGTTTTTGAAGTTTCTTTTGCAATTTTACTTACATCTTTTTCTAATTTATTTATTTTTTTCACCATAATGAGGGGTTTAATTTAAATTAATCAAACAAAACTATTAAATTATATTTTTAAATCCTAAATTTTTAAGAGTTTGATAATTTAAGTACCTTTGATTTATCTTTTTTAAACCATTATATGACAAAAATAGCCGTTTTCGGTGGCGGAAGTTGGGCCACAGCAATTGTAAAAATGCTTTCTGAAAATTTAGATGAAATTAGTTGGTATATGCGAAGTGTTTATGTTACTGAACATATTAAAAGAAATAAGCATAATCCAAATTATTTGAGTTCAGCTAATTTACAACCTGAAAAGCTTATTTTGTCAAATGATATTAATGAAATTATACGTTCAGCTGATTGCTTGATATTTGCAATTCCATCTGCTTTTTTGAAATCAGAGTTAGATAATATTATTGTTCCGCTAGACGGAAAGATCATTTTTTCTGCCATTAAAGGAATCGTTCCAGAATCAGGTTTAATCGTTGGAGAACATTTTCATGAAAAGCTAAATGTTCCATTTGAAAATATTGGAGTTATTACCGGTCCGTGTCATGCAGAGGAAGTTGCAATGGAGCGTTTATCTTATTTAACTATTGCCTGTCAAGATGATACTAAAGCCAAATGCTTGGCTGATGTTATTTCCGGAAGGTATATAAAAACTAAAATTTCAGATGATATTATTGGTACAGAATATGCTGCGATGCTTAAAAATATTTTTGCAATAGCAGCTGGTATTGCTCATGGTTTAGGTTATGGTGATAATTTTCAGGCAGTTTTAATGTCCAATTCTATTCGTGAAATGAAACGATTTATCAAGAAGGTTCATAAGATGAAGAGAAACATCAATAATTCAGCTTATCTGGGAGATCTTTTAGTTACAGGATATTCTACTTTTAGTAGAAATAGAATGTTTGGTAACATGATTGGAAAAGGCTATACGGTTAAATCGGCAATGTTGGAAATGAGTATGATCGCCGAAGGGTATTATGCAACTAAAAGTGCCTACGAAATCAATCAAAAGAATAAGGCTGTAACTCCTATTATTGATGCAGTTTATAGTGTTTTATATCAAAATATGAATGC
>JADGEA010000281.1 GCA_016744615.1 Flavobacteriaceae bacterium | reverse complement strand
TTACATTATTCATTAAAAATAGTATAAATTAGCACTAACATTTTATTCCACTTAATATTGAATTTCTTAGCCCATATATATCTTTCCAATAATAATAAATCTATTCAGATCGGGAATTTTATTGCTGATTCCGTTAAGGGGCGTAGGTATGAAGAATATCCAAAGGAAATAAAGATTGGGATTTTATTACATAGGCAGATAGATTGGTTTACTGATAATAATGATATTGTTAAGAAAAGTAAAAGAAGACTTGATAAACGATATGGTCATTATAAGGGCATTATTATTGATATTTTTTATGATCATTTTTTAGCTAAGAATTGGGAAAAGTATAGTGATGTTCCTTTGGGTGAGTTTTCGCAAGAATTTTATGTGAATTTGCAGAATAATTTAAATGATCTTCCAGAAAGAATAAAAAAAATAGCTCCTTATTTAATAGAAGGGGACTGGTTAACAAATTATGCTAGATTAGAAGGAATAGAAAGAGTTTTGATTGGTATGAACAAAAGAACCAATGAAATATCACAAATGCATTTGGCAATTCACGATCTCGAATTGCATTATAAAGATTTAGAAGAGGATTTTACTTCCTTTTTTAAAATTTTGTGTGACTTTTCGGCTCAGAAATTAAGCGAATTGAATAAAGAAATTGAACAATAAAAAAAAGAATGAAGCAAATTCCATTGAGACTCAAAAAAGGAACACATACCAACTGTATACATGCTGGAGAAATAAAAGACACACAATTTGGAGGAGCTGTTTCTCCTATTTTCATGGCAAGCTCTTATCCTTTTATGGATGTTGAAAAAAAGCGATATCCAAGATATTTTAACACTCCCAATCAGGAAGTTATTGCAAAAAAGATAGCTGTGTTAGAGCATGCTGAAGCAGGTTTGCCATTTGCTTCGGGTATTGCAGCAATAAGTACCACTTTATTTGCTTTTTTAAAAAAGGGAGATCATGTGATTTTTCAAAATGAAATATATGGAGGTGCATATAATTTAGTGCAAGAAGAATTTGAAAATTTTGGGATTGAATATTCCTTTACGGATGGAGTAGAAGTGGGTGATTTTGAGGATAAGATCAAAGAAAACACAAAGGTAATTTATATAGAAACTCCTTCTAATCCATTATTGACTATTACCGATATCAAGGCTATAGCCGAATTGGCAAAAAAACACCAAATTATTACGATTATTGATAATACTTTTGCTTCACCTATTAACCAAACTCCGCTGGATCTAGGTATTGATATCTCCATACACAGTGCTACCAAATATTTGGGTGGGCATAGTGATATTCTTGCAGGAGCCGTTGCAGGTAGTGAGGAACATATGGAAAAAGTATTCCAAAAAGGAAAGAATTTGGGTGGGAATATAAGTGATTTTATGTGCTATTTGTTAGAAAGAAGTATCAAAACTTTAGGCGTTCGGGTAGAAAAACACAATACAAATGCACAGATTGTAGCTGAATTTTTAAATGATCATCTATCAGTTCGAAGAGTCTATTATCCGGGTTTAAGATCTCATCCAAATCATGAAATTGCAAAAGAGCAAATGCATGGTTTTGGAGGAATGTTATCCTTTGATTTAGAAGTTAATATAGATGCTAAAGAGTTTCAGAATGCATTAAAATTAATAAAGCCTTCTATGAGTCTGGCAGGGGTAGAATCTACTATTTTAATGCCAAGTCTTACTTCTCATGGTTTGTTGTCAGAAGAAGAAAGAAAAAAACAAGGAATTAGTGATCAGTTGTTAAGATTATCAGTAGGGATTGAAAATGTGGAGGATATTATTAATGATTTGCAACAAGCATTACAACAAGTGATAAGTTAAAAGTAATATGAGAAATATGAAACTTGATATTTTGGCTATTGGAGCGCATCCTGATGATGTGGAACTGGGATGCGGCGCAACCATAGCAAAAGAAATTGCTGCAGGGAAAAAAGTTGGAATTTTAGATCTGACTCGTGGAGAATTAGGTACCCGTGGTTCAGCGGAGATCAGAGCTAAAGAGGCAAAAAAAGCAGCCGGAATTTTAGGTGTGGAATTGAGGGAGAATCTCGCTTTTGCGGATGGTTTTTTTGTTAATGATAAGGAGCATCAGTTAGAAGTAATCAAAATAATTCGAAAATACCAACCAGATATTGTGCTATGTAATGCTATTGATGATAGGCATTTAGATCATCCGAAAGGAAGTCAGCTGGTTTCTAATGCATGCTTTTTATCTGGATTACGAAAAATAGAAACATTTGAAAATGATGAAAAACAGGAAGTATGGCGTCCGAAACATGTTTATCATTACATACAGTGGAAAAATATAGAGCCTGACTTTGTTGTTGAAGTAAATGATTTTATAGAAAAGAAAGTAAAAGCTGTAAATGCTTATAGTTCACAATTTTATGACCCGAGTAGCAAGGAGCCTAGTTCACCAATTGCCTCTAAAAACTTTTTAGATAGTATTACTTATCGTGCGCAGGATCTTGGTAGAATGATTGGTGCAGAATATGCAGAAGGTTTTACTACAGAGCGTTTTGTTGCGATTGATCAATTGGATGATTTGAAATAATAAATAGAATATTTTATAGAGTAAATAAATTAGTCCTTATCCGTTTTTTCTAATTTTTTTACTTTTCGTTTGATCCTTGAATTACTGGAATCTAATTCCAGTGATTTTTTATAATTTAATATTGCCTGAGTGGTATCACCTCTCTTTTTAAAAGCATCTCCCAGACTGTCATAAACATTGCTACTCTTTGGATATAAAGCCACATTGATTTTAAATATATCAATAGCATATTTGTAATTTTTATCACGCAGTTCCTGATATCCAGTTTTGTTTAAATACCCCTCATTTATTACCGGATCTAATGAGTCTGTTTTTTTTAATAATAAAAATGCGATAAGTGCTTTATCAAATTCATTGCTTTTTAAGTATTCACTAGGAATTTTCTCACCAATAATCATTTTTTTAACTCTATATTCTAATGATTCACTTTTGTTTTTTGGAAGTAAAACCATGTAAATATTTTGATCTTCCGGATGAATTAAAAATTGGATTTTTTCATTCATTTCTTTTACAAAAAAGGTTGTGTCATTTAACTTTAAAGGATGAATAGACGCACTCTTCCAATTTATGTATAATTCATTTTCTTCAAAAAATACCTCTATTACTTCATCAGAGTTAAACAAGTACCTTCCTGTTTCTTTTTTTATAAATTCAGGACTATTGCCTTCTTTCTGACAACCTATAATTAGAAAAAATAATATCAATAATAGAATTTGATTCAATCTCATTGGTAAATAAATTAATGTTTTTATAATTACAAATTTACAGAAAATGATTTAGAAAATCCTAAATCTGTCTTGATCTCAAATCAAGAGAATAAAATTAAAAATAATTCTATTTTTTTATTTGAAGAAGTTAGTAAATAGATTATATTTGCATCCGCAATTTACCATGAGAAATTAATAATTGTCATAATGGTAGTTGTAGCTCACCCCAATAGTTATCGGGAGGTTAGAGCATAAATAATATAAATGGTGGTTGTAGCTCAGTTGGTTAGAGCATCGGTTTGTGGTACCGAGGGTCGCCGGTTCGAATCCGGTCTTCCACCCAAATTTTTAAAAAATATCCGTCAGTAGACGGATATTTTTATTTGATAAAATATGACTGAGTTTACTCAAAGTCATAGTTTAAGAAAAACAAAAACGAAACTATGGTTATTTTTTAAATTTTTGAAGGCTTAACAGAAGGCATACGGATCAAGAATTAATCCGGTCTTCCACCCAAAAATAGAAGCTTCTCAATTTGAGGAGCTTTTTTTGTATATGAAAGTGGGCGGGTGAATAAAACTAAAAGAATTTATTCACCCGCTAATTTAAAAAACTTAGGCTCTATTCTAATTATTGAGTGATTTACACTAAATTTAATCTTGTCAGGTTTTCGTAATCAACCGTTGATCGATAGGTTTTTTTGACTGGATATC
>JADGEA010000280.1 GCA_016744615.1 Flavobacteriaceae bacterium | reverse complement strand
AGCAGTAATATTTGCGATCATTGGCGTGTTTTACTACTTGCGAGTAATTAAGCTTATGTATTTTGACGATGCAGAAGATTTAACTCCGATTACAGCTAACACAGATATGAAAATAGCACTCAGCGCAAATGCTATATTGATTTTAATGTTGGGATTAATGCCGTCTGGGTTGATTTCGCTGTGTTTGGGAGCTTTTGGGGGTTAATTAAATTTATAGTATTCGTTGTTAATAAACAACGAATATATGTAACAACAGTGGAAAAATGGAAACTTTATGCATACTCTATCAATTCCTTATGTTAGTGAACTTCTAGTTACTTCCGGTAAATCACCAAAAGCATTAGAAGAAGAATTACGTTTTCTGTTAGCAGTTAAGCTATTTGAACTGCGACGTCTTTCACTAGGCAAAGCAGCCAAATTTTGCGGTATGGCAAAACTACATTTTATGTTTGAGCTTGGTCAGCTAAAAGTGCCAGTTATCAATCTGGATGAAGACCAAATAGCGGATGAACTACATGATGACTAAAACTGCTATAATTGCTGACAGTGGTCCTTTAATTGCACTGGCAGTCATCGACCAACTTGAGTTACTACATAAATTATATTCCACAGTAATAGCACCACCTGCTGTCTGGCATGAAGTTACCGTAAAAGGACAAGATATGCCCGGCGCACAAGCTGTTAGTCAATTGAAGTGGCTAACAATCCGCAAACCTGAATCACAAGTCTTAAAACCGTTTTCTATTTTGGTTGATCCCGGTGAAGCAGAAGCCATTGCATTAGCACAGACTGTAGCAAACAGCATTGTGTTACTTGATGATGCGCAGGCAAGACGAGTTGCTGAATATTTCAACATTCCACGTATTGGTACACTTGGCATTTTACGTCGTGCCAAAAAAGCAGGTTTTTTGAATCAAATCAAGCCATATATAGAAAATTTGCAAGCCAATAACATTTATATGGCAAAGCCATTGGTAGAAGCAGTTTTACGAGATGTTGGTGAATTTTGAACATAATTTAGCTCCGCTTACTTCGTTTAAGGATTAAAGGATGGATAGGATTTTTTAAATAAAGCAAGATAAAAATCCTGTTAATCTTTTAATCTTTTAATCATGTTCAGAATTGGTGAAGTAGGCGTTATGTTTTGAAAAAATATAGTATGTGTATAGAACAAATAATAGAAATATCAAAAGGATTACTTACACCGGTTATTGCAATAATAACTACATATATTGCATGGCAACAATGGAAAACAAACCAACAAAAGTTAAACTTAGATCTCTATGAGCGTCGTCTAAAAATATATGAAGAAGTAATAAAAATACTTAGTATTATTCTAAGAGATGCGGATGTTAGCTTGGAGGATCTTCTAAAATTTCGTACTTATGTATCAGAAGCAGACTTTTTGTTTGGAGAAGAAATTCCTAGTTACATAGATGAAATATATAAACGAGGAGTAGCTCTCCGAAGGTATAATCAAGAATGTAGATCTGACACGCAAGAGATAAAAGAATATAATGATAAAAAAGATAAAGAACTTCAATGGTTTATAAAACAGTTTGAACCAGCGAAAGAAAAATTCAAGATGTACCTACACATAGGCTAAAAACCTAACAAGTCACTATGGTATATCTAAAGAAACTGATATTGAAATTTGTATTTCTCCACTTGTACAAATGGAATGTATGGTTGGTGTATTTAAACTTCAAAGTGCAGAACTTCAGCTATCTTATGAACAATTTTTCAAAAAAACATCATATTGGATATTAATCCGGAAACTTTTCAACTTGCAACTAAACTGTTTTGAACATGATTTAAGAATTAAAGGATGGATAGGATTTATTAATTAGCCAAGCTTAAAAACAACGAATACTATATCAATATATAGGGAGAACAAGATGCAAACTATACAAATGCAATTTGCTGATTACCTCATAAGATAATTTGATCAAATAGTCAAAGAAAACAACATCAATCGCTCCGCTTTCATCCATGAGGCTTTACAAAAAGCACTGGAATATTATCATGAACGCAAACTCATAGAAAAACATCATCAAGAAAAAAACTATTAGTTATGAAAGATGACCAAGATATTAAAAATATAGATGCAGTAGATGATACATTTAGATGCCACGCTGCTAAACAAAAGCTAATCCCTGTAGTATTTGATAAAAAACAAAATAAATTGATTGATGTTGATGTTCTGTTTACAACCACAAAAAATAAAGCTGTTTCAATTAGGAGTGAGTCACTTAGAAGCTGTCGTGCAAGGGAATCAAGATATCTTTGTTGTTTTTGTCATGAAGCAGTGTATTTTAGATTTAATGGCAAGAATAACGCTGGGGCACATGCTGTTCATCGCGAACACAGTGGAAATTGTATTGATACACGGTTTAATAAATCTCGTGAAAAAATTAATAAAGCTAAATACCCTATAAATGAAAGTGATACACATATAAAAACAAAGGGTTATCTTTTTGAAAGTTTAAGACAAGATTCGCGTTTCAAAAACTTGCGTCTCGAAAAAAGATTGAAAGATAAGCATAAAAAAAAATACCAGAATGGCGTAACTGTTCATAGACAACCAGATATTTTAGCTGAGTTTAATGGGGTGCATATAGCATTTGAAGTACAACATTCAAATATGTACCTATCCGATTTTATCGGAAAATCTTCTTTCTATGCAGAACAAAATGTTTTGTTGTTTTGGGTCATAACAAAACATTTTGCAACAGACTGGAAAAATAATCAGGCATCAGTATCAGTTTTGGATTTGATGAGAAGCAATAACTATAATATATTTTTTATTAACGAAAAGACTGTGAAAGCTTCAGAAGATAATAAAAAGTTTAATTTTTATTGTCTTTGGGACGAATCACAGTTACATTCATTAAATGGACGAATAAAGATATATCATGAAAAAAAATTTCAGCAAATGTTTTTTGATGATCTTACAATTGATCTTGATCATCAAGATATTTTTTATTTTAATTATAGATTGGAATGGTCTAAAATCGAAGAAAAATTTGGCCTTGAATCTTCATCTAAAATAATAAAAAAATTGTGGGAAACCAAACAAAGATATGCTTTATACACCCCATCTTTTCTGAAATTTGTTAATACTGAAAATGCAATCAATAATGATATTCAGCAAAAACAAAAAAGGCAAGCAAAAAGACGAGAAAAAAATCGTGCAAAAATAAGGAAAGCTATTTCCGAAATAAAAAGAATCAAGAAAAATTCTTTATTTAAATTATTTGTGGAAAGAGAAAAAGAACTGAAGCGCGTAAAAGTAAGAAATGCCATTTCTGCTATTAAGGACATTAAAAATAGTTCTTTATTTAAAATATATGCAAAAAGAGAAAAAGAAATTCAATTGATTACTAGAGTTCAAGTTTTTTCACAAAGAGAAAAATTTGAAAATTTCTTTTTTGATCTAGTTGATCAGATACCTCCAAGGGATCCTGATTTTAAATGTAAATTGAAAGAGTTTTTAGAAGAAAATAATATCAAAGTGTTATTACCTATACTAGATAGGGAGCAACATTTTGTGCCGGATATGTATTTTTTATATGCTTTGTACAGCATAAAGTATAATAAGGTTATTGGTTTTAATTTTGATTATATATCAAATACAATCGGTTTCGTAAGTAGAGGATATTCTCAATATAACTATTTATTATATCGGTTTGTTTGCAAATTAAATCAATCAAAAGAATCTAATATAATATTAGATAAAGATGCTCACCTTAACGAGAGTAATTCTCAGATGAATGATTTGTCGATTACTCTTAACACACCAATAATTGGTGAAATATTAGTAATTTTATTTCCCGGATATTTCTAATTTTTATAAAAAAATCGGTGCATGACACTACCTAATGATGGACAAGATTAGAAGAACAAAAGTAAACTTCTGGATAGCTTTTGCTGCTGCGACTATAATGATCCTTGGAGCCGCTTATACTTTATGGATGGTTAAACGAGTATTCTATGGAGCAGT
>JADGEA010000547.1 GCA_016744615.1 Flavobacteriaceae bacterium | reverse complement strand
TCACTTGGCTTCTCGTTGTACATAATTCCTAAATCTACAATACTTGTGGATCTATTAAGGTTAATTGATACGTTACGAATAATCAAATCTAAAAACTTTTTACCATTGTTAGGTATAGAATTATAATCATCTACCCTATTAGGTTTTACTCCTTCAGAAATCAGCTTAAATGCTTCCAAAAGGGCAATAAAATTAGCTTTACGTGTTATTTGTCTTTCAGGGTCGTTAGGATATGTTCCAGATTCTATCAAAATATTTTTATAGCCTTGTTTGTGTAAATTATCGCCAGTAGCAGTAGGATAAAACTCGTCGGTATACCTGCCAACACAGCCTGGAATTAATTCTTGTACAGCATCATTCATACCTGCAATCAAAGACATGGTAAGTATTCTATCGTCGTTCATAGCTCTTGATTCGTCAAATGAAGCCGATAAGAAAGATATAGTTGCAGTTTTATTTGTATCGCCTACATTAAATATATTTCGCTGATCGTGTAAGTTAAAAGAATACTCTGGATTCAATTTTTCCAACAAGCTCCACAATATCTTGCTTTCGGGAGCTTGCATTGCAACAGCATCCCTATTTAAATCTATATTTAAAGCATTTACTCTAGTCCAAGCTTTAGCTCCATCTGGATTAAGCATAGGAATAAATATAAATGTGAATTCATTTTCAAGCTTAGAAACAAATTTGCTATCTCTATATTTTTCAAAGTAATTTAATAAATCAAATATTGCACCTGTAGCAGTTGGTTCGTTTCCGTGCATTTGAGACCAGAGCAAAATATTTCGTTTTCCATTTCCGAATTTAATAGAGAATATTTCCTTTCCTAAAACACTTTTTCCAATTTCAGCTACTTTGAAATTTTTACTCAAACTGAGAGATAATTGTTTTACTACAGAATGATTAATTAATCTGGATGAAATTTTTTGTTCTACAATTGAATGATATAATTCTTTGAATTCCATTTTTGTGTTTTAAGTGTGTGTTTGGTCAAAAGTAAAACAACTGTTTACAATTAGCAACTTTAGTGTTGTTTACATTTGTAACAAACAACATTGTTACAAATGTAAACTAAGTG
>JADGEA010000279.1 GCA_016744615.1 Flavobacteriaceae bacterium | reverse complement strand
AATACCTCTATTTATAATATAAACTTCTTTAGTTTCCCAGTCTTTCAGTGCTAATGAATCTTTGATGTTTGAATAAGCAGGATCATTAATTTTCCATTGATCAGAGTGAAGCAGATCATCTAATGTACTAACATCTACATCTTCAAAAACCAAAGTTCCTGTTTTAATAGCTTTAACTGCAGAGGTATAATTGGTTAATACATGGTCTCCACTTAACGCAGATTGAAAAGCCAAATCCCATGTTCCTCTAACACTATTACCCATTTCGACTGTTATATTTTGATGTATTTTATAAAAAGTAGAATTGCTAGCAATATTATAATTACTTGTAACAACATCAAATTGTTTAACAGGAGGTATATCATCAAAACAAGATATAGCTAATAAACCTGAAAAAATTACTCCTATATATTTTATTATATTTCTCATTTTATTTAGTTAACCTGAAATTCATTTTAATAAAAAATGTTCTTCCAAAATTTATTGGACTATAAATATTATCTGTATTTCTGTATCCAAATGTTCTTTGGGTATAATTATCAAATAAGTTTTTTCCTCCTGCAACAAGATTTATTCTATTGTTATAAAGTTGTTTACTAAATGTAATTTCCAAATCACTATAAGATTCTGTATAAACATTATAAAGCTCTCCACTTGTAAGATCAGTCGTTAGACTTGGAGTTTCGCCATAAAACTTATAATTGGCTTGACTTATCAAACCCCATTTTTTATAGTTATACTTGGCATTAAAGGTTATATTTTCATAATAATCAACATCTGTCCAATCATAACCAGTATTTTTTCTAGATTCTCCTGTTAAATTATAACCTGCCGACAAGGTCAAGCCATTGTCATGTTGAAAAGCAACATTAAAATTACCTCCCAGAGTTCTTCTAAAATCGACATTAGCATAGGTAGCAGCATTGGCTCCAGGGTTTGTTACGATCAATGCTATAACATCACTCCCATCATTAAAAAACACAGATGGTTCAATTTTTATTGCAAAATTTTCAGCTCTAAATTTATAACCTAATGATGCATTATAACTATTGGTTGTTTCAGCTTTTAGATTAGGATTACCTGTAATATTATGGTTAACATCTTGAAAATTCAGATATAATTCTTTTAAAGTTGGCGCTCTAAATCCTTTGGCATACGACATTCTAAAATTTAGACTTTTAATAGGTTTCCATTGTACATTGATAGAAGGAATTATAGGAGCATCAAAAACTGTATTATAAATAAATCGTAAACCTGGTTGCAATGATAAGTTTTCCAAAATTTGCCATTGTACGCTAATAAAAGCAGCATAATCGGTAATATCTTCTTTACCAGTTCCAACACGCTCACCAGTTCCGATCTCATGATTGATATCCCACCCAAATTGATACGATATTTTCGAACCTTCTTTGGCATGTGTAAAACTACCTCTAGTCATATAATTATCAAACCTTGTCGAAGTTTTTCCATTTACTTCTTCCTGGATCAAAGTTTCTACATCCCGATTAAAATAAGTAAAAGCACCAATTACATTGTACGATAGATTTTTACTTAACTTATCGCTTACGGTTATTTTACTAATGGAACGTAAAGTGTAATAATAAAAATCTAATCCTAAATTGGTATAATCTCTTAAAGTAGAATACATTAAAGAACTACCTATCCTTAAATTAAAATCCTCGTTTCGATATGCGTATTCCAAATCACCATTGTAAATTAACTTTGGTTTAAACTCCATATACCTATCTTCCTCTGTATCCATATTACCTTCATCATCCATATTGATATCAATACCTTGAAACATATTTCGGTTTCCCGATGCAGTAACCGTATACTTACCCCTAATTATAGAACCATATAACCCAACGTTATAGGTGTTTTTACTATCCGCGTAAGCATTAATTTTAGCTATATTTTCACTGGTAATATTTTTCTTGGTAATAATATTGATGACTCCTGCAATAGCACTTGTACCATAAACAACTGACATTGGACCTTGAATAATTTCAATATGATCAACATTATCCATATTTATTTGTGATAGATCAATATCTCCACCAACACGACCTACAATAGGAACTCCATCTATTAAATATTTGACATTTTCACCAGTCATTCCCTGCATTTCAATTTTTGTACCGGTTGCATCTGAAGATATCCTCAAACTAGTTTCGTTGGTCAGTGCTTCTGCCAAATTATTGATACCTCTTTCTGTTAATTCTTTACTACTAACAACATCTACTTTATAAATAGATTGGTCTGCTTTTTTTGGCACATATTGGCCAGTTACTACAACATCATCTAATAAATTACTCTCTTCAACCAATTCAATAATAATATGCTCACCTAAGTTAATTCTACCTGTTTGATGTGCATATCCTAAAAACATTATTTCATAATCAACCGCCTGATTGATACTAAAATTAGCAACTCCGTTAGCACCTGTTGTTAAACCTTTTAGAAACTGACCATCAATTTTATTTAAAATAATTTCAGCAAATGAAATTCTTTTTTGGGAATTTTGATCAATTACTGTAATACTTGTATTTTGCCCTAATACATCAATTTTAGATATGAAGACAAAAAAAACAAAAAAGACAATACTACTAAGATTTAACTTCATCATATGGGGTTTTAACTAAACTATCTTTTAGTTTGTGTCATATTATCAGCTACAACAATAATATATTCTGCAATAGATTTTTTTTCTTCTTTTGTCATTTTATCCCAAGTAGATTTTGTAACCGTTGTAATTGATTTGATATTTAACCCTGGCTGAATTTTATTAACCCACCATATGATTCCTCTTTTATTATTAGAATGATAAGAACCCTCAAAATGGAAATATAATTCTCCTTTATTAAAATTCTTAACAGAGAAATGTGCCATGGTAGCATCTTTAGCTGCTTGTGCAGTTTGGATATTTAACATATTTGGTGGTACATGACCTCCCATCATATCTTTCATATCGGCATAAACTTCTGGATCAAAATATTTTACTAAATCTGGACCAATCCAAGCTTTTGCCTCCGGACTCAATTTTTCTAAAACTTCAATGCCTCCTTTATTGATCATAGATGCGTATCTACGTGGTATATTTGAAGCAACAAAACGTAATTTATTTTCTTTAGCAAATTCAACCAATGGTTTATAGTCGGTTTGATAGTTTTTCCATAATTGTGTTATTTCGGGTAACATTTTCTTTTCAGGATAAAATCCTGCCAGATACTCATTCAATACCAACTGGTTAGGACTTTCGAACATTTCGGCACCAAAAACTAATTTATCACCTTTAATTTCATAAAAACTATTCGCCATTTCAATTTGCATCCAATGTGAAATTGGATTTGTATGACTTTCGCCAAAAAATACCATATCAGCTTTTGCCAGATCTTTGATCATTTTATCATATTTTGCCAGTTTTCCTTTACTGTTGTACAATTCGTATGCTGGTCTTCCTTGGGCAATTGTTAAACTTACAAAAGCTATAATAGCAATTAAGGTTATGCTTATTTTTTTCATTTTTAATATTTTACTATTTAATTTTATGAGATGTCAAATGTATAATATTCAACTAACTGTTAATAACGAATAAAAAGAAAATTGTATCGGTATTTATGATTCAAATTCTTAATTCACTGATTTTGTTACTTTTTAAGATCTAAGTTTAAAGACGAAACATCCATTTTATATAATTTTAAAGTACGATCTCCTTTTTTATTCCCTTTGCTTGATGAAAAATATATTGTTTTTCCGTTAGGTGAAAATGCAGTAAAACCATCAAATGAAGTATTATTTGTCAAGTATTGTTCTTCTCATGTTTTAAACTACGTAACATAATTTCATGGAGAAAAAACGTGCAAAGCGCTCTCCATCCGGAGCTGGAAAAGGTACACAGTGAATACTCACTTTTATAAGATATTGTAACTAATCAGTCGTTAAACTTAAACTCAAATTTAGCGATAAGGATTAGTGATTCCAAGACATTCATCTGATTTTTAATTGTAGTATCAATTA
>JADGEA010000546.1 GCA_016744615.1 Flavobacteriaceae bacterium | reverse complement strand
AACATCTCACTATAATTTTTCCATTTGTTGTTAATTTAAAGGAACAACTTGTTTCTTCTCCTGGGATATCGGCAATTCCATCCATACCAAACGATGTGTCTAAATTTCCATCTGGTAAAAATTTTAATAAATAGTATTTTGGAATATCAATAACAATCGTTTTACATAAAACAAAAAAATGATTGGTATCAGTCACTGCCAAAGTTCCAGCAAAATTATTTTCATCTCCAATAAGGGTTGTAACGGAGCCACTAGTTCCAAAAGAATTATCTATATCGCCATTTTGTAAAAATCTAGTTATTTTAATTTCGGAAGGTGAATTAGTAGTTTCGCCAGAAATTAGAAATTTCCCATCATTCAACATTTTTAGGCTTTTATAACTTTCGGTTGTAGAAGTAAGTGATATCTCTCCATTTGTGCCAAAAGAAGTATCTAGAAGTCCATCTTCAAAAAAGCGTGTGAGCTCAAAACCGCCCATATTTCCTCCATATCTAATACCTGTTAAAATTTTATTTGACTCTTGAAACTCGATCATATTAAAACCAAAAAAATCACTAAAAATCATACCATTTGTGCCAAATGAAGTATCTAAAGAACCATCAACAAGGTATCTAGCTAATATTTTGTAACCAACACCTTCTAATTCACCTTCACCACCGATTAAAAGTTTGCCATCTGTTTGCTGAGCAATTTCCCAAGCAAAATCCCAACCATTGTCAATATCTGTTTCAACAACTCCATTATTTCCAAAAGTTAAATCTGGACTTCCATCTTGGGAAAAACCAAAAAATGGCAGGATTGCTATAATAATTATAAGCAGTTGTTTCGTTTTCATAATTTAATTTTTCACCAACTTAAAAGTGCTCCCAGAAAAAATCAGTAAATAAATACCTCGTTGTACTTGAGTTAAGTTAATATGGGTTTGCTTACCAGATAATTTTCCGGTTTGAATGAGTTTTCCAGTAATATCAGAAATTTGATAAGGAGTTTCTGATACCAAATTATCGTGCTTAATTTTAAAAATCCCACTGGAAGGGTTGGGGTAAACTGAAACGTTTTTTAATTGTGGATCTTCTATGCCTAAA
>JADGEA010000278.1:3188-4033 GCA_016744615.1 Flavobacteriaceae bacterium | reverse complement strand
CCGGGAGGCGTAAATATGCAAAGACGTAATCTTGATGCACGAATAGATATTTCTAAAGACAATTGGCAATTCCGTAGTGGTTATCAAGGACGACGTGATATAGGAAGTGGTGCTGGAACCGCAGAAGCACTAGATCCTATTGGTCATTTTACTGATGACCGTTTCAACGCAGATCTTACTTATCATAATAGTACATTTACGGAAAATTGGGATGTTACTGCACAAATAAGTTACTACCAAACTAGGTATAATACTAATAATCAAACTCTTTTTCCACCCGGTTCTTTTGGTGGTATTTATCCAAATGGAATGATTATTGATACATCAATTTCTGAAACTAACAACCGACTGAATTTATCAGGATTTTATACTGGTTTTAAGAAACATACTATTCGTTTAGGTACTGGCTATCATTATGGTGATATGTATAAAGTTAAACATTATACTAATACTAATCCAACAACAGGACTTCCCATTCAAAGTTTAATGGATATTAGCAATACATCATATAGTTTTATTCCAGAAGGTTCTCGTAAGAATTTGCATGTATTTTTACAGGATGTTTGGAATTTTGCTCCAAATTGGGAATGGACTACTGGATTCAGGTATGATCATTATTCTGATTTTAAATCAACTATAAATCCACGTTTAGCACTAAGTTGGCAACCTTTTTCTGAGTTTACCACTAAACTTATGTATGCTAGTGCGTTTCGTGCCCCTACTTTTTCAGAATTATATATTACTAGTAATCCTACACACATGGGTAATTTTAATCTGGATCCTGAAACTATTGATACTTGGGAATTGGCATTTAACTATCGTGTCAGAAATAATCTGCATCTAGC
>JADGEA010000278.1:0-3178 GCA_016744615.1 Flavobacteriaceae bacterium | reverse complement strand
TGTTGGTATTCAAAAAGCTTATGGTTTAGAATTTGAAGCGCGTTGGAAAATGACAAAAAAATCTAGCTTATTGGCGAATTATGCTTTTGTTAAAGCTAGCGATGAAAATAATAATCATGATGCTGGTAATTATCCCCAACATTCTGTTTATGTACGTAGTGATTGGCTACTAATGCCTAACTGGTTTCTTGATACTCAAATAAATTGGGTTTCGGAAAGACAAAGGGGGTTTGGAGATTCAAGAGCCCCTGTCGACGATTATACCACTGTAGATTTTACCTTACGCCGCAAAGATATTAAAAAAGGACATTGGAACTTTGCAGTCAGTGTCAGAAATCTATTTGATGTTGATGCCCGTGAACCTAGTCTGGGACCAGATTCTAATGGAGTTATCAATATTCCATATGACTTGCCTTTGGCCGGGCGACATTATTGGTTAGAATTGCGTTATCATTTTTAGATGGTGGCTGTATGAAACCAATCTTAATTAAGTAGGATAAGTATGTGTCAATTAATTGTGCATTTATTGGTGGACAATTAATTGAAGTATTTGCTAATTCATTTAATGTGTTTTGACAATCAATATCAGGTGTATTTTGATATGATTCCATTATTGTCAGATCACCATCTACTTTTTCTGTTAGTAAACCCAAAAGAGGAAACAGAGGATTGTCCTGACTGTTTATACTATCATGAATGATTTCATCTATCCATTGCTGATAGGATACTTTATTTAACTGATAATCATATGAACTAATTAAATTAAATAAATCAATAAAAGTAATATTTTGTGAATGTATAGGCACTATATGAAAAGGATTACCTAATGATTGTTTTTGTTTTGATAAATGGACAATAGTTTTACTTGCATAATCTACAGGTATTAATTCCAGTTTCTGAGAAACTAAATTAGGAAAATTAGTGCTATATAAGCACCATTTAATCAGTCTAAATAAATAATGATCTGTATAAGTATGTCCAGTTTTACTATGTCCCATTAGAAATCCAGTTCTAAAAACAGTAACTGGTACTCCCCTTGATTTTGCAATCCATACTAAATTTTCTGCCACCCATTTACTCTGGGTGTAGCCAATATCTGCATAAATATATTTTTCATGATTATTAATATCGTCATTTTCATAAATAATTTTTGGTTGATCTGAATATCCTATGAGACTAAAAACAGCAACTGTAGAGACGTAATGTAGAGGTTTTAATTTATTCCCTTCACATGCTAATCTCAGTATCTCTTGAGTACCCATAACATTAGCAGCCTTCATGGCAGAATAAGATTTTGCAAAATTAACCTGAGCGCCGCTATGATAAATAGTATCAATTTGTTCTGACAACTTTTGAAACTGTTCAACAGAAAGTCCTAATAAGGGTTGCTCTAAATTTCCACAAATAGGAATAATTCTGGAGTTGATATTAGGATAATTTATTTTATATTTATCAAAGTTTTGTTGTAACCTTTTTAGAGCTTCATCTTCATTAGCAGCACGAACTAGGCAATATATTTTTGCATTTGTTGTTTTAAGTAATTCATCAAGCAAATAAGCTCCGAAAAAACCTGTAGCCCCTGTCAATAAAATATTACACGGTTGTGTAATTTGTTCTTCTTTAATAAATTTATTTGTGGGGTATATTTGTGGATCTAGTACAATTTCAGATTTGAAATCAATTACTTTTCTGACAGAAGAATATCCTTGTTGTTTTATTTTTTTTATAGTTTTAGCTAATCCTTCTATAGTCGGAGTATCAAAAATACATCTCACTGGTAATTCTATAAATAAACTATTGTGTAATATCGCAATTAATTTTACTGCTAGTAAGGAATTTCCACCTAGTTCAAAAAAGTTCTCATGAATACCAATATTATTTATATTCAATATTTGACTAAATATATTAACCAGTTGTGTTTCTAAATCATTACGCGGTGCAACAAATTCTGTTTTTAACGTGGAGATAATATTTTTAGAAATAGGTAATGCACTTCTATCTATTTTACCATTTAAATTTAATGGTAATTCTTTCATTCGTATAAATGCTGATGGTATCATGTAATCAGGTAATTTATTTTTTAAAAAATTATTTAATTCTTGATTAGATGGTAAAAATTCTTTTTTTGCAGTAAAGTAAGCTAATAGCTGTTGTTTGTGTCTTGTAACTACAGCATTATTTATCATTGAATGTTGATTCAATACTGTTTCAATTTCTCTCAATTCAATTCGGAAACCGCGAATTTTAACTTGTTGATCAATGCGCCCTAAAAATTCAAGAACACCATCAGAACGATAGCGAACTAAATCACCAGTTTTGTATAAACGGGTACCGGAACTTGTACTAAAAGGGTTAGAGCAAAATTTTTCAGAGGTCAATTCAGGACTATTGAGATAAGCTCTTGCAAGACCATCACCACCAATATACAATTCTCCCGGTATCCCTATAGGAACATGCTGTAATTGCGTATCCAGAACATAAGTTTGAGTATTAGTTATAGGATAACCTATAGGGACTGATTCATTAATAGTAGTTGTATTTGTCATGGAATAACAAGATGTAAATGTTGTATTTTCCGTTGGACCATAACCATTAATTAATAAACAATCTTTATGTTTATTAAGAAGTTTTTTCACATGTGGAACAGATAAAACATCACCGCCTGCCAATAATTTACGTACTAATTTTAATCCATTTAAATTATTATCTACCATGACATTAAATAAACCAGCAGTAAGCCATAAGGTAGTTATTTTGTGATTTTGTAAAGTTTCTCCTAATTCCTGTAAAGATGGTAGATGAGATGGCATTATAACTAATTTTGCTCCATTCAATAAACAGGTCCAAATTTCAAATGTTGAAGCATCGAATGAAAGAGGGGCTAATTGAAGGAAAACATCTTTAGTTGTTATATTAATATACTTAGTATTTTTTGTTAATCGTACCACTCCTCGGTGTTCAATCATAACCCCTTTCGGTTTTCCAGTCGAGCCAGATGTATAAATAACATAAACTAAATTATCAGGTGTTGTAGTATTTACTGGATTTTCTGTACTTTCTTGTGCGATTTTTTCCCAGTTACTATCTAAGTTTATTTGTGATTCTGTTAGTAATTTGTTTTCTAAATGTTGTTGGGTCAATAATATTTGTACTTTGGCATCTTCTAACATGAAGTTTA
>JADGEA010000545.1 GCA_016744615.1 Flavobacteriaceae bacterium | reverse complement strand
GAAGATATGTTTAAATAGGAAGCGATATAGTGTTGAGATACCCGTTGCCGGATATTTGGAAATTGTGTATTCATTAATTGATACCTTTCATAAGGAGTTTTTGTATATATATTTTGAATTTTCCGGCTAAAAATGATAAAGTATTTTTCAGCAAGTAATCTCCCGAGTTTTTCTCCATTTCTTAATTTATTATAACCATCAACAACCATTTTATACGACATGTGAACCACTTGTGTATCTTCCATGGCTTCAATGGTATAATTGGAAGGTGTACGATTTAAAAAACTTTCATAATCTACTGCAAAATCGTTTTCTTGTGAAAAATAAAATGTTGATTCATTTCCATTTTTATCCATAAAGAAAATTCTGAGCAATCCCTTATTGATAAAAAAAATATTGTCACAAACATTATCCGGTTGCAATAGTATTTCTTTTTTATTATAATTTCTTGTTGTAAACAAGGAAGAATAGTAGCTCCATTCTTTATCATCTATTTCAATCAAAGATTTAATTGCAATATGTATTTTAGATAATTTGAAATTCATTTCATCTCTTTTCTGATAAATTTATCCTTATAGGATAATACAAAAATAATACTATCTCATTAAACTTTGTGTTCTTTTTAAAACTTGTTCAATGGCTGTTCCATTTTAAATGAGATTAGAAAAGTTAGGAAATTATATTTATATTGTATTTTTATAAAAACTAATTTATTCCTCTATGAAAATAGATAAGAAACTCCAATCACTTCCATTAACAAAATCTAATCCAAAGACAATTGAAACTCTTTTTGGGCGATCAGATATTACACCCATGTGGGTTGCAGATATGGATTTTGCTATTGAAGAATCAATTCAAAATGCTTTGATAGAAAGAATAGCTGATTCTGGATTTGCTTATGAATACAAACCTGAATCGTTTTTTAAAGTGCAAAAAGACTGGTACCAAAAACAGTATCGACTCGATTTGAAAAAAGAGCATATAGTTTTCAGTCCCACGATTACAACAACTATTGCTGTGATTATTGAAAATTTCACCAATGAAAGTGATGGAATTATCATTCAGCCTCCGGTTTTTATGGAGTTTAG
>JADGEA010000544.1 GCA_016744615.1 Flavobacteriaceae bacterium | reverse complement strand
CATGTGCCTTTATCTAAAGATGGAGATTATCCAACTTATCAATTGGTTAATGAACAATTTTTAGCTTCATTACGCAATGATGTCATTTTCATTAATACATCGCGCGGTGATGTTGTAGATGAAAATGCTTTATTAAAACGCTTAACAACTTGTCCAAATATGGAAGTGATTTTAGACGTTTGGGAAGCAGAACCTAATATTAATCAAAGCTTATTACAAAGAGCAGCTTTAGCCACTCCGCATATTGCAGGTTATAGTTTTGATGGTAAAGTACGTGCTACTGAAATGCTTTATAATGCAGCATGTAAATTTTTTCAAAAGCCATCAGTTTGGCAACCAGAGATGCCTAGCCCAAGCCGCTTATATGTTTCAGATATACATACAGCTGTAATGGCATCTTACGATGTGCGCCGTGATGATGCAGAATTACGCCGTAGAACCAATGAATTCGATAAATTAAGAAAAAACTATCCGGTGCGGCGTGAATTTAGCTGTATTGAAATTGAATTAGCGGCTGCTTCATCACAATTGGCAACTTGTTTTAAGGAATTGGGTTATGTTAATACTAAATTTAGCTAGGATAAATGATGCAAGCATTTGAATTTGAAATTGATGCCGAAAAAAACATTATTGAAATTCCACCACAATATTGTGAATTATATTCAAAACATATGAGAGTTATTATATTGGTTGCCGAAAAACCAAAAGCTAAAAATCAGAAATATAATTTTTCTGATATAGCTGGAAAATTAGAATGGCAAGGTGATGCAGTTCAAGAACAAAGAAGAATTCGTGATGAATGGTAAATTTTACTTTTTAGATACTAATGCAATTATTCAATTATTAAAAGGCAATCAAAATCTTATTGAAATGTTACAAGAAGCAGAATTTATTGCTTGTTCTGTCATTTCTAAGTTTGAATATTTATCATTCCCAAATTTGTCATATCCGGTTATATAACTAATTATTTTAAAAAACAATTAGTTATAACAACACTAAATTATCTCTATGAATTACTTCTGGTTCGTCAATATAGTTTAATATTTTTTCTATTTCATTACTAGAACTACCTAAAATTTTTTGAGTTTCTTT
>JADGEA010000543.1 GCA_016744615.1 Flavobacteriaceae bacterium | reverse complement strand
ATTTATTTAAACTAATAACGACAAAAATACTGTACTTTTGTTTTAGAGAAAAACAATTTATAGTATAGTATTAATATTTTTAAATGTACCGCTTTTGAACGAACTAATAATCGAATTATCTGAAATAAGCCCACGTGATTTTTTTGGGGAACAAAATGTTAATATTGAGAAGTTAAAAGAACTTTTTCCAAAATTAAAAATAGTAGCAAGAGGAAACAAACTAAGAGCTTTTGGTGATGAAGAAGTTTTGGAAGAGTTTGATAAAAGAATCGCAATGTTGCTAGAACATTTCGCAAAGTATAATAAGTTAGATGAAAATGTAATTGAACGTGTTGTCTTGAGTAGGAGTAAGGATGATTATGAGACTTCAGAAAAATCAAATGAAGTTCTGGTTCACGGTGTTAATGGAAGAAAAATAAAACCACAAACTGCAAATCAGCGTAAGTTGGTGCAATTAATGTTTAAAAATGATATGTTATTTGCTGTAGGACCAGCAGGTACAGGTAAAACGTATACTGGTGTTGCTTTAGCAGTAAAAGCCTTAAAAGAAAAACAAGTAAGAAAAATAATTTTAACTCGTCCAGCAGTAGAAGCTGGAGAGAAATTAGGTTTTCTTCCAGGAGATTTAAAAGAAAAATTAGACCCATATATGCAACCCTTATACGATGCATTAAGAGATATGGTGCCGGCAGAAAAGTTAGAATCTTTTATCGAAAAAGGAGTTATACAAATAGCACCTTTAGCATTTATGAGAGGTCGTACCTTAGATAATGCCTTTGTTATTTTAGATGAAGCACAAAATACGACTCATGCACAAATGAAAATGTTTTTAACACGTATGGGAAAAAATGCCAAGTTTATGATTACGGGTGACCCAGGCCAAATTGATTTGCCTAGGCACACACTTTCAGGGCTTAAAGAAGCATTATTGATTTTAAAGAATGTAGATGGAGTTGGAATGATTCATTTAGATGATAAAGATGTGATAAGACACAAATTAGTTAAAAAAGTAATTTCAGCCTATAAATCTATAGAGAACACAGATTAATTGTATGAGCAATACCATTACAGATTCCCAATTTAATTTTCCAGG
>JADGEA010000542.1 GCA_016744615.1 Flavobacteriaceae bacterium | reverse complement strand
GTGCCTGATGATTTATACTTACTCATAGTGTCAATTCTTATGACAATATACAACTAATAATCTGATATTCACCTTGTTAATTCAAGAGGTTGCCTTAAGATTTAAATCCATTTTTTTCGCTTAAAATAAAACAAAGCAATTAAAGATAAAACTGCCATAACCGATAATGCAATTGGATAAGCATATGGAAATTTAAGTTCTGGCATATCCTGAAAATTCATCCCATAAATACTGGCTATCAATGTTGGAGGTAAAAACATAACGGAAACAATTGTGAATATTTTCATGATTATATTCTGTCTTAAATTGATCAAACCCATTAAAGTATCTTGTAAATATTCTAGGCGTTCAAAATCAAATGATATATAGTCCAGAATGGAATGTAAGTCTTTTTCAAGGATATAGATTTGCTTTTGTAACCCTTTTTTTAAAAAATGATCACTTTTTGCAATAGAAATAACAACCCTCTCTTTATCTATAATATTTCTTCTCACTAAGATCAACTGCTCTTGAAGTGTGGCTATATCATAGATCAAATTCTCATCCAGATTACTTTGTGTGGTAATTCTATTGCTTAATTTAACAATTCTACTGGTAATATCTTCAATAGTATCTATATCGTACTCAAGGATTTTCCCTATAATCTTTAGAAGAACTTTTTTTCCATCTAACTTTGATATATCTGCTAATTCAATCTCTTTATAAATATCATCATAAGACAAATGCGGAATTTCATGATTTGATATTAAAAAATCATCTATTATAATAAATGAAATTGGCTTACCTAGCAGATTATTTCCGTCACGATGAAGTAACCTTGTATTGATCATTATTTGATCCTCCGTTTCTATAAATCTAAAACTATGTCTAACCTTCTTCTTTAAAAGCAAATCTAGTTTTACCTTAAATTCATCTTCTAATGTCGTTCTTTCCTTATCGGTAATTTTTAAAAGATCAAGCCATAAAAAGTCACTTCTTGGAGTCTTTAAAATTTCCGTAACTAATCAGTCGTTAAACTTAAACTCAAATTTAGCGATAAGGATTAGTGATTCCAAGACATTCATCTGATTTTTAATTGTAGTATCAATTACGGA
>JADGEA010000277.1 GCA_016744615.1 Flavobacteriaceae bacterium | reverse complement strand
ACCATGACCAAATCTAATTAAATTGAATAATTTAGCACCAATTATAAGTTTTGAAAATTATATTTTACAAGGCTTGTGGAAGTGCGAAACTTGAGTTATATGAGTTCCTGTTCCTTGAAGTTCATCAACAACTTCATTATTTGAAAGCATATCATTTAATATATTAAATGCTTTTTCTTCAAATTCAATATTTGAGCCTCCAACATGATTAGGATGGTCATCTTGAATGTCGTCTAAAGTATCATAGGCTTGTTGTTGGTATGCATGAAATAATTCTGATCCTAAACTACCTGCATCTATATCATTATTTGTATTAAAACGAATAGTATTTGAAATACCTGTATAAGTAGCATAAGAGGTAGTTTGACCAACTTCAATATTAACAGAATTTATTGAATTAAAAAGTACTTCCCCTAAACAATCATTTCTTAAATCAACAATTGCTTGGTCTAGCAATTGTCTTTGTGTAGTATTTAAATTATCTGTATTCAATTTATCAGTTTGTTGATCACCATCACTTCCTCCTCCTGTATCACAATCATAGTCCATTTCATCACATCCACCAGTATCAGGATCATTTGGATCATCAGATGAATCATTATCAGAACTTCCATCGTTTGAAACCGGTACACATACACCATGTTCATTTTCCTCATACCCATCTGGGCAATCTTCTCCCCCTCCTCCCGAATCATCAGGATCTGCATATAATACAATTTCATCTAGGTCACCACACCCACCTTTTTCACCAATACTTACAACTCTATATTCACTAGTACACGAATTTTCTTGTTCAACTGTACAAGTTGTATGATCAACAAAAATAGTCCTCCAAATACAATTTACCTTTTTATTAACAGCTGTCTTACTAGATGTTGACCTCTCTTTGTCATATACATAATCAAATAAATTCATTAAATGGGTAAGAAATCCTTCTTCTGTGTTTGATCTTAATTTTTTCTTATAATTCTTCTTACTAAGTACTTTATAGGTTTTATTTCCATTTTTATAATATGCTATAAAAAGTCTTCTCTTTTTATAATTCTTCTTCTTTTTAAAAGGTATAATAATCAACCATTCATTATCAAATTGAGGAAAACTAATTATTTTGACATTATCTATATCAAACTTACCATATTTTTTTCTGAATTTTTGTGATTTTCTGTATTGCCTATTATATTTCAATATTTCAGGTTTTATACCTTCGGAAAGTTCAATTATTTTTTGTTTTTGTGTTAGTTCATTTTTAAGTGATGATCCCTTCTGTAATACTTCATCTTGTATATCAAGATATTCTTCAGTACAATTACTTATTAAAAACAATAGGAAAAATAATGGAAATAACTAAGTACATGACAAAAACAGAAACACATTTGTATTAGATTGATTTTCATTATTTAACAAAACACCCGCTAAGAAATTCAGCCCATATTTAAAAATACTTTTAGCTTTTCTACCATGTTTTTTGATAGTAATCGGTTTTATTTGATTCAAGTGTATTCCAACTTTATAACACCACACAAAGGCTATCATAATGAGTAAAATCAATTTTTCTATTCTTTGACTGTCTTGTAGATGTGTTTTTTCAATATCAAACCCACTAGATTTCATTGCCTTAAAACACATTTCAATTTGCCATCGTTTTTGATAGTCTTCTTGTGCGTTTTCAGGTTTATTAAATGATACGATGATTAAAAATTCTTGTTTTAAGTTCTTAGGATTGAGTTTACAACCTGACAAATAGCATAGTTGTCCATTTACCCGCACAATCTTATGATAATACACAAACTCATTTATTTTGAATCGATTAAAAAGAAAGAAACAAAATACTTCCTTTGATTATTTCATTGGTATAGTATTTCTTGATGAATTGATGTGATTTTTGCTGTATCTGATTGAAATTATTCAATATCTATTATACTTTTTGTAAAAATACAAATATTGATTTTAACTTATTACCAAAACCAGAAATGAAAAGGATATTCAGGGTTTCACTTTGAGTAAAACCCTAAGTTTAGTATTCACGGGTGACTGGCAGTTACTTGGTGTTCAATGTAAATATCAAGCAATTAAAGTGTTATCAAATTGATCAGATGACTATTTTCATTGCAATTAGAATCATCAGATAAATAAAACAATAATTGAATTCAAAGAGTGATTAACCGTTGAGAAAATAATCACCTAGTGAATTCAAAATATTATCAATATTGACCGTCATCTAAATCTGGATCTTCTTCTTCATGTGGGTTTATGAATTGAAGCTTTGGTTTATAAGCATGTCTTAACTTTAAATAAAACGGAAATAATCCATTCTTAAAGGTGAAATTTATTTTTTGAGCCATCGCTTTTGTTAAAATACATTTTGCCTCGTTATCGGTAAGAACAATTTTATTTTTATAATTTGTTAAACTAGCTGCGTAAATGATTCCTGATTCATTTGTGAAATAAGATATGATTATAACCGATTTATTGTCAACTATTTCATTTATTTTTAAAGTGGTGAAACATGAATTATATACATTAAAATCAATATTTGATTTTGTTACCTCTCTCTTAATTTTTCTACTAATTATTTCTACATTTTGAGAAGTAACAAAGCTCTGATAAGTCTTTGCAAGATGGGTGTAATACTTAGTTGACCCATCTTTAATTTCTTTAGTAATTGGCAAAACCTGCGAATAGCCGTTGATATTTATAAAAAGTAATAAAATTATGGTCTTTAAAAGTGAATTCATGATGTTTGGATTTAATTACAATTACTTAAATTGAGTTTATTAATTAGTGTTATTATGGCAATCGGTTTTAAACTATAATCAATAGGATCGCAATAGCGATCATTACAACCAACGCTTAAGTGATGATTTCTAAAATCTTCTAGGGCTTTAAACCATTTATTTAATTCAACCTCACTTAAGATAATATTACTATCTCCATGTACTTGTTCTAAATTCATTAGTCAATCTTCCAACGATTCATTACCTGGCCAAGATTCAAGAATCCCATCCTCAATATCTCTTTGAATATTAAAAGCCTTTTCCTCAAATTCCATATTTGAACCGCCATCAACATTTGAATCAGTTTCTATATCATCTAAAGTACCATAGATTTGTTGTTGATATGCATGAAATAATTCTGATCCTAGACTACCTGCATCTATATCATTATTTGTATTAAAACGAATAGTATTTGAAATACCTGTATAAGTAGCATAAGAAGTAGTTTGACCAACTTCAATATTAACTGAGTTTATAGAATTATAAAGTACATTACCCAAACAATTATTTTGTAATTCAATTATTGCCTGATCTAATAATTGTTTTTGTGTAGTATTCAATTGATCTATTTTTAACTTTTCTGTTTCTTGGTCATCAGCCGGATCTCCTTCTGTATCACAATCATAATCCATTCCATCACAATCTCCTTCAATATCATCATCTGAGTCTGAATTTGGATCATTGTCATCATCAGAATTAGAACCTATTGGTGCACACACACCATGTTCACTTTCCTCATATCCATCTGGGCAATCTTCTCCCCCTCCTCCCGAATCATCAGGATCTGCATATAATACAATTTCATCTAGGTCACCACACCCACCTTTTTCATCAATACTTACAACTCTATATTCGCTGGTACACGAATTTTCTTGTTCAACTGTACAACTTGTATGATCAACAAAAATAGTCCTCCAAATACAATTTACCATTTTATTAACAGTTGTCTTACTCGATATTGACCTCTCTTTGTCATATACATAATCAAATAAATTTATTAAATTGGTAAGAAACCCTTCTTCTGTTTGAGTTCTTAACTTCTTTTTATAGTTCTTTTTACTAAGTACTTTATAGGTTTTATTCCCATTTTTATAATAAGCAATAAAAAGTTTATTTTTCTTTTTAAAAGGTATAATAATCAACCATTCATTATCAAATTGAGGAAAACTAATTATTTTGACATTATCTATACAGGGCAAACGCACACTTTTTTTAAGTTAATTTCTTTGAATTTAAGTTGTTTTATTATTAATTATTCGTATATTATATTGATAATCAGATAAATA
>JADGEA010000064.1 GCA_016744615.1 Flavobacteriaceae bacterium | reverse complement strand
TGTTTTTTATTTTTATTTAATTGCATATCTTTTACTTAAATTAGTTTCTTGAATTGGTTTTTTGAATTTCAAATTAAAATCCATAAACGTTATAGCTCTCCACAACCATTCAAGTGGGCCATAATAAAAATATGACAACCATATTTTACATAATTTAACCTGAATAACAAAAAATATTAATCCGTATAGAAAACAATATGTTGCTCCAAAATATTTGTACATCCCGAACCCATATCCATAAAAAAAGATAGTCCCAAAAATAGCTTGCGCTACATAATTTGTTAAACTCATTTTTCCATAATAACTTAATATTTCTATTTTAAATTTACCTTGTATAAAACTATAAAAATGAATAAAAGCTGTGATTAAAAATATCGTAAAGAAAAAATCAAGGTATGATTTTGATAGCATTGTAATTAAACGATTTTGAGTTTCAAGAAATGCGTTTCTTTCTAATATAAAAGGAACAGCGTAAAGACATCCAATAATCAATACACTTATAACTGTTACTTTTGATGTTACTTTTTTATAACTAGTTATTTTTTCAAAATATTTAACGCGCCCTAGTAGTAACCCAATAACAAATAACCCTATCATTTGTAGATATCTTCCAGTATTTAACATAAATTGCCATTTAGCCAAATGACCTTTTACAGAATTAAATTCAATTACTTCTAAAAAAGAACCATTCATAAATGTAGTAGAAACATCTTTAAAATGATGCCAACTTTTATTATAACTATAATCAGGATTTATGAATGAAGATACTAAATGATACACTGTAGGTATTTGAATGATAAATAGCGCCATTATAAAAATAAGCCATTTATTACTTAGCTTATTTAGAGGAACTAGAATTAATCCTAACAGAGCAAAAACGGTTAATACTTCTCCGTAATAAAATAGTGAGTAAATATATCCGATAGCAAATAAAATTACTAAACGCCATATAAATTTCTTGCTAAAATCTATTCCCTTGTCTTCACTATTCTTCATTTGAATATAAAAACTAAACCCAAACATTATTGAAAAAATTGAATAGGCCTTGCCTGCAAATATGAAAAATACAATTTCTCTAATATTTACATCTAATGTTGCTAAAACACCTGAAGATTCGGGATAATTTGCTAAATCAAATTGTTCTATCGAATGAATTAGTAAAATGCCAAAAAGTGCAAAACCTCTTATTGCATCAACTATTTGAATTCGATTTTTCATAATTTTAAATATCTTAATATCCTATTTATTCAATATTATAACTTATTAATTAACTTATTTCTTACTCTCTATACTTAACGAATATGGGGCATTCTCCGGTTTACTTCCCCAATCTTCATTTGATTTTTCTCCCAAATCAAATTTTAATTCACCTCCTTTTTGAATATCTTTAAATTTGATAAATGTATTGTTATAAGGTTTTCCATTCAAACTTGCAGATTGTATATAAAAATTACTTTTAGAATTATCCTTTGCTGATATTGTAAACTTGTTTCCATTTTTAAGATGCAAAACTGCTTTTTTAAACAGAGGACTTCCTATAACGTACTGATCAACTGCTGGAGTTACAGGATAAAACCCTAAAGAACTAAAAACATACCATGCAGATGTTTGTCCGTTATCTTCGTCACCACAATACCCATCCGGAGTTGCACTATATAATTTAGTAAGTACTTCTCTTATCCATTTTTGAGTTTTGTATGGTTTACCTGCATAATTATATAAATATATCATATGTTGAACAGGCTGATTCCCATGTGCATAATTACCCATATTAACAATTTGCATTTCTCTAATTTCATGAATCGTAAACCCATAATAAGAAGCATCAAAATGCGGCGGCATTTCAAAAACTTCATCTAGTTTGGCCACAAAATCCTTATTACCCCCCATAAGGTCAATTAAACCTTGTATATCGTGAAAAACAGACCAGGTATAATGCATACTATTTCCTTCTGTAAAGGCATCACCCCATTTTAAAGGATTAAATGGACTTTGAAAACTACCGTCCTTATTCTTACCTCTCATCCATTTGGTTTCAGGATCAAGTAAATGCTTATAATTTAAAGATTGCTTATAAAATTTATCTGCTACCTCTTTCTTTCCCATTCTCTCAGCCATTTCAGCAATAGTAAAATCTGCGAATGCATACTCCAAAGTCCTTGCAGCATTTTCATTGATACCAACATCATAAGGGACATATCCAATAGAATTGTAATAATCAACCCCAGCTCTACCTACAGAGTTTACCGGACGACCTTCATTAACCGATGCATTTTTAAGTACAGCTTCCAGTAGAAGATCTACATCTTTCTTTGCCACGTTCCCTTTTAAATAAGCATCTGCAATTATGGTGGCTGAATTAGAACCGATCATCACATCCCTATGCCCCGGACTTGCCCATTCTGGCAGCCATCCCGATTCTTTATAGGTATTAGCCAAACCTTCCATAATATGGCTATTCAACTCAGGGTACATCAAATTAAAAAATGGAAATACTGCTCTAAAAGTATCCCAAAAACCATTATCGGTAAACATATATCCTGGTAAAACCTTACCATTGTAAGGGCTATAGTGTACAATATTGTTATCCTTATCAACTTCGTAAAACTTACGTGGAAACAACAAAACCCGATACAAACTGGAATAAAAAGTTCTGATATGATCTATATTATCATCTTCTACCTCCATTCTTCCTAATTCTTTTTCCCAAATTTGTTTTGCTTTTTCTTTGGTTTGATCAAAGGTGTCTTTTCCAATTTCTCTATCTAAATTAATTTGAGCCTGTTCTAAGCTTATAAAAGAAGATGCTACTTTTACATGTACTTTTTCTCCTTTCTCTGTTTTAAAACCAATAATAGCTCCTACGTGCTCACCTTCACTTTTCAATGTATTCTTTTGTAGTTTCCAATCATCATTCCAAGTGTGATTCACCTCAAAATCCTTATCAAATTCTACAACAAAATAGTTGTGAAAATTATCAGGAACCCCACCATTATTATTTCTGCAATAACCAATAATCTTTCGCTCCTGCGGAATGATCTTTACCATAGATCCTTTAAAAAAACCATCCAGCAAGACATAAGATGAATCAGATTCCGGAAAAGTAAATTGAAAATGTGCTGCCCTCTCCGTAGGAGAAACCTCCATAGTTGCATCATAATCTGCTAAATACACTTTATAATGGTAAGGCTTAACAGTTTCTGCCTTATGTGAAAACCAGGAAGCTCTTTCTTCTTCTTTAAACTTTAATTCACCTGTTACTGCCATTAAAGAAAATGCAGCATAGTCATTTAGCCACGGACTTGGTTGATGGGTTTGCTTTATCCCTCTTATCTTATGCTCCCTGTATTTGTATGTCCAACCGTCACCCATTTTGGACGTCATAGGTGTCCAGAAATTCATGCCCCATGGAGTTGCAATCGCCGGATAAGTATTTCCGTTGGACAAACTAAACTCTGAATCTGTACCCATTAACGGATTTACATAATCTACAAGACTTACAGCCTCTTTTTTACTTGCAACCGTTTTTTTTACATCCTTATCACAAGATGTAAAAATCAGCAGCAAAAAGAGTGTTAATAAACTTAATTCTTTTTTTACCATGGGATTTCCTATTTTATATTCTCTCTGTAATCAAATAACTTAGTTATGATAAATTATTCAACTAGAATTTCATCTACAAACAGCCAGACACCTCCACCATCTGGTGTTTGTTTCATTTTAATCACTTTTACTTTTATAAATTTTGCTTTGGTTTTTGGAAATTCAACAATGAAATTTTTCAATTCAGAATTACCATTTATAACAAATTCTCTTTTTATATCAATCATTTTTCGGAAGGATTCACCATCACTTGAAGCATAAACTTCAATCGCAATTGGGTAATAAATTCCTGAACCTTGGTTCTCAAGTGATCCAACCGTTACCTTGCTTATTTCTTCTTCTTTATCCAAATTAATAATCACCTCCATATTACTGCTAATCCACCCCTGCCATTGACCATCATGAAAATTTTTAGTTCCTCTTAAAGTATTTACCAAATTAAATTCTCCCTGACCTTTGTAACTATCACTGTACGGATTCACATATTTTACCTCATGAGCAACAGCTTTATGAAACCTGATCGTGTCGATAAACATTTCACCAACACGAAGATCATTCTTAAATAGAGAGACCTTTAAAACTGTTGTTTTGTTAATTTCAATTGGATTTTCATATTTTATGGCATTTGCATTAAAAGACTCCTTATCTAAAACATAGCGAATATCTGAATTAGGAAATTCATTTTGCAAAGCTATTTGTACTGACATATTTTCCAAATTTGCTTTTGCTGTCGCAGTTACTAAATAGGCACTTTTAGCATAATTAATTCCAAGCATTTCATATCGTTTGAACATTCTTTCTATTCTGCTTGAAAAATTATTCCAGTTTCGTAATTCTTTCGGGCTCCAAACCGTTTCAGCCAAAGCAGCAAGCCTTGGATAGATCATATATTCTGATTGTGCTTCGGTTGGAATAAATTCTGACCAAAGATTTGCTTGACCACCCAAAACATGTTTTGCTTCATTTTCAGTCATTGATTCAATAATAGGATCAAACTGATATACTTTACTCAAAGGTAAAAAACCACCCCAAGCTAAAGGTTCCTCATTTTGAGGCCCTTGATAATGGTCAAAATAGCAATGTGTACCTGGAGTCATTATAACATCATGACCCTTAGCTGCAGCTTCGAGACCTCCTTTCACTCCTCTCCAACTCATCACAGTTGCTTCGGGAGCTAAACCTCCTTCAAGGATTTCATCCCAGCCAATCAATTTTTTCCCATGGGCATTAATGAATTTTTCCATTCGTTTTACAAAGTAACTTTGTAATTCATCCACATCTTTAAGCTTTTCACTTCTCATTCTTTTTTTACAATCTGAGCATTTTTCCCAATTGGTTTTGGTTGCTTCATCTCCTCCAATATGGATATATTTTGAAGGGAAAATTTCCATTACTTCCAATAATACATTTTCCATAAATTCAAAAGTACTTTCCTTTCCTGCACAATAGATCTCAGTGATTGGCCAAACACCTCCAGATGGCACTCCAAATTCATTTCCAAAACATGATAATTCAGGGTATGCTGCAATTGCACTCATCACATGTGCAGGCATTTCAATTTCCGGAACTATTTCAACATTACGAGTTGCCGCATAAGCAACAATCTCTTTCATCTCTTCTTGAGATAAAAACCCTCCATACACACCTTTAACACCAGCTTTATTATCTGCTCTTACATTCCATGCCTTATGTTCCTGATCAACACGCCAGGCCCCAACTTCAGCCAATTTTGGATATTTTTTAATTTCTATTCTCCAACCCTGATCATCTACCAAATGTAAATGCAATACATTCATTTTATGCATTGCCAGCCTGTCTATTGTTTTTAACAGATATTCTTTTTCGAAAAAATGACGAGAGAGATCTAACATCAATCCTCTCCACTGAAAACGAGGCTGATCTTCTATTGAAATATTTGGTAACAACCAAGCGATATTTGACACTTTCTTTTGCGAGTTAATTTTAGGTGGCAATAATTGTATCAAACTTTCTAAACCATATAAAAACCCTCCATTTACGCTTGCTTTTATAGATATAATATTATTTTCAACTTCTAAATCATAAGCATCTCTTGGCTTAGATGAATCAACTATCAATTCAATATAATTTGAAGATGGTACTTCATTAACAATTTCAAGATCTAAATTTGCAGCTTTTTTGAACTTTTTTGTTAATAAACTAACAACCTCATTTTGACTTTCATCAGTAATCACAATTTTTGTGTCTTTATTAAATTCAAAAAATCCTTCTTTAAGTTCTGTTTTAACTGGTTGAGGAATTATTGCAACATCTTTTTCCTTAAACACTTTCTTTATTGGTGTCACACATGCTGTAAGAACAACAAATGATAACAGTACCATACTCCATTTTAAATATTTCATTTATTCTATTTTACAATTTTCTATTGATATACTTTTGAAGATAAAAACTTTTGGTTTCTATCTATTTTAAATTTTTTATTTGGATTCTTACCCATAACAAATACTAAATCTCCTCCAATCATAATTTCAGAATGCAGAATACCAGTCCTATATATCTCATTTCCATTTAATTGAATGGACTGAATGTATTTATTCTCTTTTGAGTTATTTATGGTTTTAATTCTGAATTCCTTTCCGTTTTCCAGATGAATTATTGCTTTGTTAAAAATTGGAGAGCCAAAACTGTAAACACCCTGTGCAGGATTTACCGGATAAAATCCCAAAGCACTAAAAATATACCAGGATGACATTTGTCCGCAATCTTCATTTCCACAATGTCCATCTGGTGAATTTTTATACTGTGTATCCATTATTTCTCTCACAATCTCTTGGGTTTTCCAAGGTCTGTCTAAATAATTATACAAATAACCCACATGGTGACTTGGTTCATTTCCGTGGGCATACTGACCTATCATTCCGGTACTAAATATTGGCAATTTATCTTGCCATGAAGGATCATAAGAGAACATAGAATCCAATTTTTTTTCAAAAAGATCATCTCCTCCAGCTTTTTCAATCAAACCTTCTAAATTTTGTGGCACATACCAAAAATACTGCCATGCATTACTCTCACAATAATAAGGAGTGTATTCTTTGGGAATAAAATCTTTTAAAAAATTACCGTTTTTATCTTTTGGTCTCATAAAAGTACTTATTGAATCATATACATTCCTCCAGCTTTCCGATCTTTTCAAAAAGTACTTACAATCTTCATTTTCTCCTATTTCTTTGGCAAACTGAGCGATACACCAGTCATCATATGCATATTCTAATGTTTTGGAAACAGACCAGTTTTCATGCTCTTCATCAATAGGAACATAACCTAATTTTATATAATCGGGTATTTGTCTAGTAGAATCCATGGCACTTGCCTTACATGCTTCATATGCCAATTCTTGATCAAAACCCGTAATGCCTTTTAAATAAGCATCTACAATTACAGGTACTGCATGATATCCTATCATCATATTGCTTTCATTACCTTGTAATGACCAAACCGGCAATAAACCAGTTTCCTTATAATGAGATAGCATTGAATTGATCATATCCGAAACTCGACTTGTATGCAAAATTGTATATAGCGGATGAGCTGCTCTATATGTATCCCACAAAGAGAAAGTGTCATATCTATCAAATCCGGTCACATTTTGTATATTTCCATTTACTCCTTTATAGAACCCATCGTGATCACTCAATAAAGTTGGAGCAAGCATACTTTGGTACATCATAGTATAGAAAATAGATTTTGCTTCTTTATCAGAAGTTTCTATTTCAATCTTTCTAAGTTGTTCTTCCCATACGTCAGACGCTTCTTCTTTAATTTTATCAAAACTTTTATCAGTAACTTCTACCTCCAAAGATTTGTACGCTCCTTTTATATTTGAAGTTGCCAATCCTGTTTTGATTACAATTTGTTCATTTTCAGAAGTTTGATATTTTAGTTTTATTTTGGTATTCTTACTCCTAACTTCATTAGTTTTAGATAACGAATCATTTGAAAATAATTCAAACTCTTGAAATGGCTTTGAAAATTTCATCACAAAATAAGCTCTTTGATCTTTTGCCCAACCTGTTGATTTTCTATAACCTTCAATAGTAATATTATCTACAACCTTAAGATAAGTATCTGTTGGAGCATCCCAGTTCATAGCATAACCCAGATCAATTGTTATTGCTGAATGATCATCTTTAGGAAATGTATATCGATGAACACCAGTTCTTCTTGTAGCTGTAAGTTCTGCTTTAATTCCAAAATCTAAAAGATCGACTGTATAATAACCTGAAGTAGCACTTTCCTTATCATGAGAAAATCTAGAATATGACCTGTTCCCATTCTCTTTGATAGTTTTGGAAGTTCTGCTATTGGTAGGCATTACTAGAATATCATACAAATCACCTGCCCCAGTACCGGTTAAATGCATATGACTAAAACCACTAATTATAGAATCTGAATAATAATAACCGGCTATTCTGTCCCAACCAGGAATACCAATATCTGGACTTAATTGCACCATTCCGAAAGGAACTGTAGCACCGGGATAAGTATTTCCTGGTCCATCTGTTCCAATAAAAGGATTTACAAAATCAGTTAAACGAATCTGGTCAACATTTTTCTGATTACAACCAATCAATAGCAATAAAAACAAAATAAATATCAGCCCATTATGCTTCATAAAATCCTATTTCAAACTTTCTTTTGTTTCTTTGATCGTATTTAAATATTCATCTGTAAGTGCCGGTCCGTCAAAAAATGTAACCCCAACTGCGCCATTATTTTTAGCATACATTATGGCTTCTTTTAATTCAGCACCCGATTTGAACGGAGGTAAATACAATCCGGTACTCAACTCTGTGTTCATTCCTTTTAAGTCACTTACACCTTGTTTGGTTGCAAACCCGATCCAGTCGATCTCTTCATCATAAAAACCATGATAAATCATAGGATAAACTCTATCAATATTCCATTTATCCCAGCGTTGACGTACCATGTGATCAGCCATTTCAGGATAAGGAAAAACTGCAGCTGTTAACTTTTTATTATACTTATGTACAATGGTGTAAGCATCATCCACTACTTTTTTAATAGCATTCAAACGAAACTGTTTCCATTCCATATCAATAGAAGTATTTTTGCTTTTTAAAGGATTTTTATGATGTTCTTTTTCAAATTCAGCAATACAAACATCACAATAACAGAAATCAAATTGAGGAAGTTCTACTTCTTGTTTTAGTTTATATTTTGGCAATAATGAAATAGGAAGAAAAATATCGGAAAATCGAATATAATCCAAGTGAACACTCTCAATTCCCTCTACTTTGGCCAAGCCTTCTACAAGTTTTAGAACATGCTCTCTGGATTCCTTGCGTGTTGGGCACAACCATTGGTAATAATCAACATAAGGCCTCGTATCAAAACAAGATTTCCCCTCTTTACTTACTGCATACCATTCCGGGTGTTGAAGAGCCACTGAGTCACCGGGTCTGTTCATTGCCATGATCCACGCATGCACTTTTAAACCCTCTTTTTTCGCTATGGGAACCAATCTTGTTAAAAGTTTTGGATCCGTATTGGTATTGATTAGTATTTCATTGATACCAGCTTTGCTATACTTTTTAAATTCCTCAACATAAGAACTGTCTGTTCTTTTGTTGTTTGCCGTAATCCAGACACCAAAATCAAAATTAGGTTTTGCTATGGTAGTCACTTTTTTGACTGTGGTTTTCACACCTTCTTTTATTTCTTGTTTTGTTTCTTTATTACATGATGTAAACACCAAGACTGAAATTAAAATAAATACTTTTAAATAATGCTTCATAATTCTATTTTTTTTGTTTTCCAAATTTTCCATCTTCTGTGATATACAAAGTCATTCCTGTAAAGGGGCTTTTTAATGAAACCACATAACCTGATATATACCCTTCCGTTTTTAGTGGAATCACTTTTCCATCTACAGTTATAGATTTTGGAACTAAACTCTTGTTCCAAAAATCATTCTTATTATAATGACTTCGTTGTGCTCTGTAAATTTCATATAATTTATATTTAATCTTCTCATCTTTACCGTAGGTGAACACATCCTTATCTCCTACTTTATTTTCTGAAAAATATACATATCCCCAATGCTCAGGTTCATGCATATTGATAACTCCTTGTGGCGACCATACCCAATTATTCTCTGGCAAATATTTTCCTGTTTTCTTATCTTTTTTTCTATGGTATTTACCATTAATCAATTCAAAATTCCAATTTACTCTAGAAAAATTCACTCTCCAGGTTTTTCCTTTTGGAGAAATTATTTTGTCATCATATGTTTCATTAATTGATTTCCATGGAATTGCAATTTCAATATTCCATTTTTTATCAATATCACTAGGATCATTCAATGTCCCATCTATTTGAACTACCGTTTTGACATTCTTGAAATCCCAATTATTTAAAACCATTCCATGATCTCTATATGGTTTTGTTAAAAAAAGATCCCAAATGGTATTCAAAACATTCATTTCAAACTCATAATAATTATGTGTATCCCCATCAGGGTCAATAAAAATCTCAAAATCATTATTATAAAAAACTACCGCATCTCTTTCGGTGATATCTCCCCAGATATGAGGCTCTTCCAATTCTGTATAAAAATAAAAATTTGCATCATCCCACATCATTTTCATGCGAGTTCTATATGTTGGTTTTTTAACCCCTTCAATATCAATAAAGTTATCAGTCCATGGAACTTTACTCCATGAAATCTCATTGGCTTTCCCATCTATATGAATTTGTTCACTAGTGTGATAAACAATATAATTTTTAGGAACATTTATATTCTGAGATTGAACAAAATTAACAAACATCACGAATACTATAAATATCTTAATTCTCATCATAAATTTCCTGTTTTTATATGATACAACTTTATAGAGATTTCTCTTTTGTGAATTTTACAATCTCACTAATATGACCAAAAGACAATGCCACAACGGTATCAGCAGCTCCATAGTAAATTGCAATTTTATCTTCTTCAAGGTTATGCAAAGCGGCACAAGGGAAAACCACATTTTGAACATCACCTACCATTTCGTAATCAACCGCCGGACCGAGTATATATTCCTGAGTTCTATATTTCACAACTGACGGATCATTTTCATCTAAAATAGCAGCACCCATTGCATATCTAAATCCGTTACAGGTAGTAACTACTCCATGATAGATCATTAGCCATCCATCATCCACAAGAATAGGAATTGGACCCGCACCAATTTTAGTGCTTTGCCATGCACTATCTTCAAACGGAGTTGCCTTCATAACACAACGATGCTCTCCCCAATATTTCATATCCGGACTATAACTTACATAAATATCACCAAAAGGTGTATGACCATTATCACTTGGCCTACTCAACATTGCATATTTTCCGTTAATCTTTTTAGGGAATAAAACCCCATTTCTGTTAAAGGGTAAAAATGCATTTTCGCATTGAAAGAATTCCTTAAAATCAAAAGTATATCCAATACCTATGGTTGGGCCATTATAGCCGTTACACCAAGTAATCCAGTATCTGTCATCAATAAAAACAACACGAGGGTCATATTTATAATCAGATTCGATCATATCCGTATTTCCTTCTTTCATTTTAATCACCTCATGATCGATCTTCCAATCAATTCCATTTTTACTAAATCCAGCAAAAATATTCATTTGAACTGCTTTGTTGTCGCAACGAAAAACTCCTGCAAATCCATCTTTAAAAGGAACAACTGCACTATTAAAAATACTATTGGATGATGGTATATCATAACGACCAATTATAGGATTTTTATCATATCTCCAAATGATCTCATTGCTGTTTTTTGGCTTTTCCTGCCAGGGTATATTTCTCATATTTTTAAACTAATAATTTTCTTTCTAATTTGGAATTCTTTTCACCCGGTCCAGCCAAGTATATTTCAATATCAAACTTGTCACCACAAATGCTACAAATACAATTCCTGTTTTTGGATAATCTCTGAATATAAAATAAATTGGCAATAAAATCATAGATGATTGCCATATAACTCCGATAACAACGTTGAACATGTCTAACCAAAAATCATTATTCTTAGTAAAATCAGGATCTTCTGCTTTCAATTTTTTATATACAGGAGTCCACCAACCCCATGGTCTTACATTTTTATAAAATGCTTTTAAGGTAACCATATCTGTTGGTTTTGTTAAAAAGGTTCCAAAGAAAGATCCCAGTAATGAAAAGCCAAATATTATTGGGAATAAATATATTGCCGGTATACTTATTAATTCATACAAAAATGAACCTTCTCCTAAATTTGCTTTATTTTGTTCTAATATAAATTGTATAGATGCCACAATCAAACCTGCCAGCATTCCCCAAAAATACCCCCAACCATTAAATCGCCACCAAATCCACTTTAAAAAGTTTGCAGCTACATAACCACCAAAAAGTGCACTAGTAATCCACAATGTTAGTGAGTTTATAGAATCTGCAAAAAAGCCCATAAATACACCCAAACCTACAACAGCAAATGAGGCTATATGACTAGCTTTTATATAATGTTTATCACTTGCTACTGGTTTAAAATATTTTTTATAAATATCATTTACAATATATGCTGGTCCTGCATTTACAAAGGCAGAAAAAGTAGACATAAATGCTGCTAATAGACCTGCTAATAACAATCCTTTAATACCAACTGGTACATGAAAATTAATAACTTTAGGCAATATAATTTCTAAATCTGCACCTGTTAAATTTGGATTGGCAATCATTTCAGGAGCCAACACAACCAAAGCAATAACTACTACTCCTCCAATTAATAAATATCTTGGAATAAATAATATTAAATTGGTAAAACCAGCCATATATGCTGCTTCTTTAACTGTTTTGGTAGATAAAATACGCTGCATATCAAAACTAGGCGTTGGTCCTGCAATACTTGCAAAAAAGCCTTTAAATAAACTCATACCAATTAAAGCACCAAACATTTTATACCCTTCAGAGTCAACTAAATTATTAAAAGCTTGATATTTAGAACTATCCCAATGTTCATCTAACTCCCAACCAAAAAATACATTTTTCCATTCGGCAGTAATTACATTGGAAATGTCTGCATCACTAAAGGCGTAGAATGCATATCCTGCAACTAAAACACCTGCAATTACCATAATACCGTATTGTAAAACTTCAGTTGCAACAACTGAAAACATACCTCCTTTTATGGTATAAACTGTGGTAAGAAAAATAATAATTAAAGCATACGATTGTTCAGAATTAAAAAGTACTGAATTACCGATTTGCAATGTTAAATCCCAAGGTAAAATAACAGTCATAAATTTACCAACACCTTCAAAAAAGTAAGCAATAAATCCGATTGCTGCTACCACCGCAAAAATTGCAACAATTTTATGAGAAGCTCTACCAGCTCTATCATCTCCAAAACGAGTTAAAATCCATTCGGATCCTGTCATAATATTAGACCTTCGTATCCAAACTGCCAAAAACATCATTATAAAAATCTGATTCCAGATAGGCCATAACCACATCAACATAAAACTCTTAGCTCCATAAAGAAAAAGCCAACCAACCATTAAGGCTGTTCCAGAAATATCAAACATCCCAGAACCGTTACTTAATCCTAAAAAATACCATTTGATATCATTCCCTCCTAAAAAATAAGATTTTAACCCTTTTGAGGCTTTTTTTGATACCCAAATCCCTACAAAGAGAGTAATCAATATATAGAGTACAATTATCGAAACATCAATTATATGCATTATTTATTATTAATTTTAAATTCCCCAATTTTTATTTGGTGTACTTCCCATTTTAAAATGAAGAGTTCCACCTTGTAACATTTCATTATGTGTAATACTAGTTCTGTTGAACGGTTTACCATTCCATGTAGCTGATTGAATATAAATATTCTTATCCGATGTATCATCTGCAAGGATGGTAAAGATAGTATTATTTGGCATTTTTATCGTTGATTTTTTGAATAGCGGACTTGCTATTTGATACGTACCTGAAACAGGATTATAAGGATACAAACCCAATGCACTAAAAACGTACCAAGCTGACATTTGTCCGCAATCTTCATTTCCACTTAGCCCATCAGGTGTAGCAAAGTACTGAGTTTTTAAAATTTCTCTTACCCAATATTGAGTTCGCCATGGTTTACCTGCAAAATTGAACATATAAGCAATATGATGACTTGGTTCATTACCATGTGCATATTGACCAATCAACCCAGAAATATCTACAGAAACATTATCACCTGTAATTTCAGAAGATTCTGTAAACAACTGTTCCAGTTTAGCAGTAAATTTTTTATTGCCACCATGTAATTCAATCAATTTTTTGGTATCATGCAAAACAAACCAACTGTGCTGCCAGGCATTTCCTTCTGTATAATCAGCGTGTAATCTATGAGCCGAATATTTTGGATCAAAAGGTTCATGCCAGGTATCTCCAGTCTCCGATTTACCCCTCATAAAACCGGTCTCTTTATCAAATAAAAATTGATATGCATTAGATCTTTTTATAAAATAATTATAATCCTCTTCTTTCCCAAGTTCTTTAGCTATTTGAGCTACACACCAGTCATTATAGGCATATTCCAATGTTATGGTTACTGATTCATCCAGGAGGTCATAAGGAATATAACCATACTTTTTATAATATTTCAAGCCTCTCTCATCACCCATCATTGTATTTTTCATGGCTTCGTAAGCTTTTTCAATATCAAAGCCATTTATCCCTTTTAAATATGCCTCGGCAATTACAGGTATAGAATGATAACCTGTCATTGTGTTGGTTTCATTTGCATATAATGTCCAAACCGGAAGTACTTTATTATCCTTATAATAAATCAACATTGAATTGATTATATCAGCAACTCTATCAGGATTTGTTATAGTTAATAAAGGCTGTTCAGCTCTAAAAGTATCCCATAGGGACAAAGTAGAATATGTGGTAAAACCATCAACTTTTACAATACTGTCATTCTCTTTTCTCAACTCTCCATTGATATCGCTAAAAGTAACAGGAGCAATTTGCGTATGATATAAAGCTGTATAGAATTTAGTTTTAAGTGAATCAACAGGTGAGTCTACAACTATTTTAGTAAGATCGTTATTCCAAACATTATGGGCTTTGTCTTTAACTTTATCAAAGTTAAAATTTCCATCATAATTTGCAATATTCTGTTTTGCATTTTCAATACTCACAGATGATAAACCAACTTTAACCTTGATTTCTTGGGAATTAAGCTCATTGAAAAACAATTGTGCAAATGTTTTTTCTCCTATAACACTTTTCTGTTTTTTTACGTATTCTCCATCAGCAACTAAACTATAATCTAAAATTGATTTAGAAAATTTAATAACAAAAAAAACCTTTTGATTTTTTGCCCATCCCTTACTGAATCTATAACCAATCACAGTATATTTATCTTCAATATTTATTTTTGACTGGATTGCTTTATCCCAGTTAATTGCATACCCAAGATCAATAATAATCGATTGTAATTCTTTTTTCTTATAAGTATATCTGTGAAAGGCTGTTCTCAAGTCGGAAGTAAGTTCTGCCTTCACATGAAAATCCTTTAATAAAACACTGTAATAACCAGCTTCTGCAATTTCCTCATCATGAGAATAAGATGATCTGTAAGCAATATCATCTCTTGATTTAACAGGTTTTGTTAAATCGATTTTTCTATTTACCGGCATCAACCGAATATCATAAAGATCACCTATACCCGTTCCACTAAGGTGAAGATGACTAAACCCTATCATGATAGAATCGGAATAGTGATAACCTGAACACCAGTCCCATTTTGAAATGCCATTATCAGGGCTCACCTGTAGCATTCCAAAAGGAACAGTTGCCCCCGGATAAGTATGCCCATGAGCACCGGTACCGATAAACGGATCTACATATTTAGCGATTGAAATATTGGTTTCTTCACTTTTACCCTTCTTTACAAAATCACATGCAAAGAAGAACAAAACTATACTACCTAATAAAAAAAAACTAGTTTTTTTCATCAATAAAATAATATTTTAAATTGAAAAATCTTAATTATTATATAAATATTTATAAATTTATCCGTTCTTAAAATTTATTTAGACGTATAACATATTAACATAGTCAAACATCATAAAAAAATCAAAGTTGTCTAAAATTACTAATAAAATAAACTCAAGTTATAGTGGCGAATCACGAATAACTTTAAAACATCATATCATTTTTTGGCTAGTATATTTTATACTAAATACCCTTAGATGGGGTAGCTTTTTTAATGACTATTATTATGCTTTTAAAACTGGTGTTTTAGGCTTTATAATACATATGTCTTTAAGCTATTTGAACATTTATTATTTAATGCCCAAATTCGTTTTTAAGAAAAAACATCTTACCTATATCATTTTATTAATTGCTGCACTTTTTTTGGCTTTACTTCTAAAGTTCAACCTTACTTATTTTTTAATCAGTAGCAATGTGTGGCCTGAAGGTCCAGAAGCAATAGACCATTTAACATTGAATTATTCTATTGATATGATGATAGGTGAATTGTATGTTATCACATTTGTAACTGCAATAAAAGTAACACTGGATTGGATATATGAACATAAAAGAGTTAGCGAACTGGAAAAAACGAATTTAGAAACTGAACTGATGTTTTTAAGGTCTCAAATTTCTCCACATTTCTTTTTTAATACATTGAATAATATTTATTCTTTGGCTTTAGAAAAATCAAATAAAACTCCACAAATAATATTAAAATTATCTGAAATGATGCGTTATTTATTAAATGAATCTAAAAACAAGCGTATCAGTTTAGAAAAAGAAATTATGTGTATTCAAAATTACTTAGATTTAGAAAGATTACGATATGGAGAGCAATTAGAATTGGAAATAAACATAACTGGTGATATTAGAAATAAACAAATTGCCCCCCTTTTATTATTAAGCTTCATTGAAAATGCTTTTAAACACGGTGTTAATAAAAGTATTGAAAAAGTTAAAGTAGTAATTGAATTTAAAATAATAGATAATTTTCTTTACTTTAGTATTTCAAATCCAATACCAAAATTGGAAACGCAAAATCAAATGAATAAAAAACCTGTTGGAATAGGAATAAAAAATGTAAAAAAACGATTAGCCTTAGGATACAATAAAGAAGATTATAATCTAAGTATTAAGAATGATACTAATAATTTTTATGTAGATTTCAAAATTAAAGTATGATGAAAATAAAATGCTTAATTATAGATGATGAACCTTTGGCAATCAAAGTGATTTCTAATTATTTAGATCAAATGAATGATTTTGTACTAGCTGATACATTTAACAATGCTTTGGATGGATTCAATTATTTAAGTAACAATGATGATATTGATGTGATTTTTTTAGATATCAATATGCCCATTATGGACGGATTGACTTTTATTAAAAGTCTTGATCACAAACCCATGATCATCATTACAAGTGCACATGAGGAATTTGCTGTTGAGTCATATGAATTAGATGTTTTGGACTATCTAGTAAAACCAATTTCATTACCAAGGTTTATACAATCTTTAAATAAAGTTTATAAAAACTCAAACAAAATTAAATCACCTCAAATAAGCAGCAATGAAAGACCTTTTATTTTTATTAAAATAGATAAAAAAAAGATGCAGAAGATTTATTTAGATGAATTGCTTGTTATTGAATGTCTTAAGGATTACTTAAAAATTATTACAACTACAAAAAATTATATTATTCATGAAACCTTAAGTAATTTTACAGAACAACTACCTCTTGATAATTTTATTCGTATTCACAGATCGTTTACTATTTCCATCGACAAAATTGATACTATTGAAGGAAATAGCGTCGAAATTAGTGGTATTAGGTATGTTATTGGAAGAACCTATGTAAAAGAAGTGAAAGATAGAATATTAAACTGATCCGTTTAATTTATTGGCTTTAAACAAAAATAAAACCTCTCTGAATTTTTTTAATTTACAAACAGGTTTTTATTTAATTATTGTTTCAAAAAAAAATCTATTTTTCAACAATCTCAGCATCTGGTGCATTATTACCAACTGAATCAATACCATTTTGCACGGCTGATTCAGAAGAATACATTTGACTTGTACCAACAATCTGACCATTTGTTGATTTTAAATTAAAATACCAGTCATCACTTTTAGACTGTAATGTTTCAAACCTTGCACTGTCTTGTGAATTCTTTTTCACAGATTCAATACCATTTGTACAACCAGCTTTTTCTTTATATCCCTGACTTGCAAGAATTACCTGACCATTACCTGCTTTTAATCGGAATCTAAATCCTCCTTTTGCATCATTGTAAATTTCAAATTTTCCCATAATATTATTTTTATTTGGTTAATCTGTACAAATATAAAAAAAATATTTAAAGGTGGTTCAACTTCATCCACTCTACAGGGCAAACTCACACTTAAAGGTTAAGGGGTTTGACAAAATACTCATTACCATAGGCTACCCTAAGCCTTTTCCCTTTAACACCTTGCTTTTAAGGTGTAGTATTGTGCAGTCCGTATTTGAATTAATCCATAAAAAAAGCAGCTACATTTCTGTAACTGCTTGATTATAATGCTCCTCCTCAAAGACTCGAACTTTGGACCCTCTGATTAACAGTCAGATGCTCTAACCAACTGAGCTAAGGAGGAATTCTATTTCCTTTTTCGGTGTGCAAATATAATTGTTTTTAGCGTTCTTCCAAACGAATCTTTAAAAAAAAATGAAATTATTTTTGCTTTTTTTATATCCTGAACCAGCAATATTGAACTAAGTCCAAAATTAATTTATACTACATTGGTTTTGTGATAATTACTCCTATTTTGAATAAAAAAATCTAAAACCAAAAATAAACTTAAAGCAAATAAGCTCAAAGTAAAAATTGGTGATAATAATCCTTCAGGTAACTGGAATGAAAAAATATGATCAAATTTTAATAAATACTTATCTAAGTAATCAAATTGTGTTTGCTTGTAGTCTAGATCTGACAAACCATAGATCAGCATCAAACTAAGGACAAAACCAATAGAAAACCATACTTTTTTACCAATAACAGGTTTATATACAAAAACAGATGAATTCTCTTTTAATATTTGATTCATCACTTTTTTGGTAAAACCTTTGGAGGGTGTTTCAATAGCATATTTTTGTACTAGCGTACCAAGTGCTTTTTCTTTTTTCGCTTCCGCTGAAATTATTTGCTGCATGATCTTATCCGAAAAATCTGAGGCAGGTCTTTCAGTTTCGATATTATCTCTGATAAGCTTATCTAATTTTCTATTATCATCTTCCATCATACAATCATATTTAATTCATCCTTTAAAAGTAAAGATAATTCATTAAACAATTTCTTTCTAGCTCTAAAGAGTTTTACTTTGACATTCGTTTTGGTCAGACCTGTAATTTGTTCAATTTCTTCAACAGAATTTTCATTTAAATAAAACAAAGTAATCAATAAAGCATCCATTTCTTTTAAATTACTAATTGCTTTTGCAACATACTTTTTTTGTTCTCCATTTTTAATTGCTTCTATTTGTGGAAATTCAAAATCTGTTGTATGATTTTCTAAAACAAATGCATCAATATCTGTGGTTACAATATTCTTTTTACGGATTTTTGATATGGAATTCCTATAAACAATGGTATACAACCATGTTGAAAATTTAGATTCTCCTTTAAAGGTTTCCAGTTTTTGATAAGCCTTTAAAAAACTATCTTGAGCAATTTCCTCTGCATCTTCATGATCTTTAACAATTTTAATAGAAATAGTATATACCATACCCTTATACTTATCAATTAAATAAGCAAAAGCATTAGTATCCCCTTGTAAAACTTTATCAATATAGATTTGATCTGTAAATGTACCCATTATTGATATCAGACGTTCATTGTTATATACTGGTTACAATTTATCCTAATATTTTTAATTCATTCATTATTATTTAAAAAAGTGTAACCTATAGTGAAATTATTGCGTCATAAATACCGAACAAATTAAATAACTTAAATTTTAAATTATGATAGGAGATTTTTTAATATTATTAACCATATTTTCATCAATTTTTGGAATATTCTTTGTATGGATAAGTACAAGAAACAAAGAACGCATGGCTTTGATAGAAAAAGGAGCAGATGCATCACTTTTTACAACTAAGAAAAGAAGTTTTACCAACATTACCTTAAAGATAGGGATGTTAGCCGTTGGTATTGGAACAGGAATCTTGGCAGGATCCTTACTTTCAAATTATACAACTATAAACGAAGATGTTGCTTTCCCTTCTATGATATTTCTCTTTGGAGGCTTATTCTTAGTAGGAAATGCTTTTCTTGAAAAGAATAACAAAACTGAAGAAGAATAATTATAAACTATTTTTTCACTCCAAAAGGCTGTTTAAAAATTTCTTTAAACAGCCTTTTTTATTAAGGCAACCTCTTGAATTAACAAGGTGAATATCAGATTATTAGTTGTATATTGTCATAAGAATTGACACTATGAGTAAGTATAAATCATCAGGCACA
>JADGEA010000063.1 GCA_016744615.1 Flavobacteriaceae bacterium | reverse complement strand
TGTTTGATAAACGATCTCTTTAGCAGAATCAAATTGATTATCTACTTTACTTAATTGTTTTACCAGAATATAAAAATCATCTTGCAGAGTTTTTAAAATAATCTTTTTATTTAGCTCATCCAAAACATAGTTGACTTTAAAAACACCATTAGTAATTACAAAATCAAATATTTTATTACCAAATTCAGTAGTAAAAACTATCCTGTGCTGATCTACTCCTGTTTTTTTAATGATCAATAAACCACTAAATTTTTTGTTGTAGATCTCTATTTTAGCTTTGTAAATATAATCTGTCTTTTCATTGGAAAAATAATTATTTTCAATGTTTTTTTTACTTACCGATCTTTCTAAATACCCTTTAGTAGTTGGTAAACTACAAGAAACAAATAATAATAAAATACTAATTTGAAAAAACCGAATCATCTACCTCTTTGTTTATTTTTTGACCAATAAATCTGATTTTTGTGTAATCTTCTGTGTTTTCCATCATTTTGATCTCAACTACTTCAAGCGTTTGCCTATCAAATAAAAGAATAAAATCATGTATAAACGATTGCAATGCAGCATCTTTAGGAGTAAACTGTATGATATAATTATCAGAATTTAAAAAGAATTGTATTGCAAATTGCTTATCATCAAACATATCTCCCTTTACACTTTTAATGATCAAACTATTCAATGACTTAAATGTTTTATTTGAACCCAGATCTATCTTGCTTTTATCACCATCATCATTGATAAATAATTTGTCATTTTTAAAAACCACACTGTAATTAAAAGGTGTTTTATACTCCCACTTGATCAGGTCTGGTGATTTAAAAAATAACTTTCCTGTAGATTTGATATCATTAGATAAAAAATCAAGATGTTTGGTCTGCACAAAATCACTTACAATAGTATTTGTGCTTTTTGACCTTTCGATGATTTTAGCACGAACCTGATCTGCCTCTTTATTTGACATTCTTTCTTGTTGCGAAAACCCGAAATATGGGTTTACAAATAAAAAAATAAAGAAAAAGAAAATATTTCTAGTCATATGCATTCAAATTAAACAATTTATCTAATGTAATGGTTTTTATATTATTTTGGTCTAAATATTTCAAAACCTTTTCCAACACTGTAACACTCAGGCTATTGGCATCATGCATTAGCAAGACATCTCCTTTCTTGATTTTTGAAATTATTTTTTGATACACTTTTTCAGGATCTTTAGCAATGGTATCCAATGACCGAATACTCCAGCCAAAAGTATGTAAATTTAAGTTCTTAACCGCTTTGGCTATATTGGGATTTGTCACTCCAAACGGAGGTCGGAAAAAATGAACTTTTAAATCAACTGCCTCTTCAATTATGTTCTTCGTTTTTTCAAGTTCATCAATAACTTTTTCCGTACTTAAAAACCCAAATGAATTATGATGATTATAGGAGTGATTACCTATCAAATGCCCATCCTTTACTGTTTTATTTAATATATCAGGATGATCTTTTACATTTTTACCTATACAAAAAAAAGTGGCTTTTGCATTATATTTTTTCAGTAAACTTAAAATTTTTGGTGTAAATTCCTTATTTGGACCATCATCAAAAGTTAAAGCAATTACATTTTCCTTAACTTGTTTATTACTATGATTTGCTTTTAAAAAATAATTCCATCGAATATGAAAAGAACCTATAATAGTTAAAACCAACCAAATAATTATAAATATGAAAATCGACCAATTTGATAAATTATTTTCACTTCTCAGAATTAAAAAAAGTGGCAAAACAATGAAAATAAAACTAGTATTTACCTTTTTAAAATTTAACATGAACTCAACAGTGTAAAACTATGACTTTTGCCCTGATATTGATTATAAAGTAAAATATGATTTATAGAAGAGACCTTTATTTCATTCAATTTTAAAACTTCAGGAATATTTTGAGAACTGAACAACTTACAAGCTGTCCATAAACCAAATGCAGAAGCTGTATTATATTCCCCTGAAAAGTGTTTATAATACAATTGCTGGGTATTTTTAAAATCCTTTTCTTGAAAAATTTTGTAATAGCTATCATATCCAACATCTCCATTATTACCCATGATAATTACATCTATATTCGATGCTTTTAATTCATTCTCCTCCAAAAATTGATACATTTTAATTATAACCTCTTCCTTTGTTAGTTCATCATAAATAGCAACATCTACCAGTTGAGCATAAGTATTTTTTATTTTTTTCTTTTCCAAAACAAAAAACTGAGCTCCTTCACTAAAAACGGCCCCTTTTGAATTTGATTTTAATATGCCTTTTTGAAGATCTTCTTCTTTTTTTACATGATCCACCAGTTTATGTTGTTCCGTAGTATGCGGACCAATCTCATCTACTCCACCAACCAAAATTGGTTCAGTCCCTTCATCTATCATCAACATAGTGTCAATCAATGAAGATTCAAAAGAAGTTGCAGAATGCACATAAGTAACATTATAAGATTTACAGGTTAAGCCTAATGCAATTTGCGCACCAACAGTATTATGTGTAGATTGAATAAAAGAAGTAGGAGTTAAATATTGTTCCTCATTATTAATGATGTTTTCGAGAAATTTTTCAGAATCTTTTAAACAACCCATTCCAGAACCTGTAATAATGGCTTCCGGTAAATCTACTGCGGCTTCCTTCATTGCTATGGCAGAAGCCACAACACCCATTTTAACACCGTTTGACATCCGGCGAATCATTGCAGGTTTGATATAATCTCTATAATTAGGTTTAAAAACAGGCACAACTCCCTGATCCAGTTCAGAATAATCATTAAAATTTAAATCTTTATTTGAAGTATCCTGAGCAGATACACATCCTATTCCGTTGATGTAATATTTGTTCATAATTTAAGCCTTTGAAAAAATTAAAGTTGAACAATTACCTCCAAAACCAAAGGAATTCGACAATACATGCTTTATTTTTTTGCGGACTATTTCCGTTTCCGGAATTAGTGCTGTGCCTTCCATTGGAGTATCAAAATTTAAATTAGGCAAAACCAATTCATTTTGTAAAGCTAAAACAGAATAAACAGCCTCAATTGCTCCAGCTGCTGCCAAAGTATGCCCTGTAAATCCTTTTGTTGAACTAAAACTTGGAATTTCATTATCAAATACTCTTAAAATAGCCATGCTTTCTGAACTATCATTATTTGGAGTAGCAGTGCCATGGGCATTGATATAATCAATGTCTTTTGGAGATAAATTTGCTACTTTCAATGCTTTTTGCATAGACAAAGTAGCACCTTCCCCATCTTTTGAGGATGCGGTTTGATGAAAAGCATCATTTGCATTTGCATAACCTGAAACATAAGCAAGTACTTTTTTATTCTCTTTTTTAACAACTTCATCTGATTCTAAAACCAAATAAGCAGCAGCTTCCCCCAGGTTTAAACCTGTCCGGTTTTCATCAAAAGGTTTACAATCTTTTTCTGATAAGATCATTAAAGTTTTAAAACCATTGATAGTGAATTTTGACAAACAATCAGCTCCTCCAACAATAACTCTGTCTAACTTACCACTTCTTATCAATCTTGCGCCCAACATAATTGCATTAGTTCCTGAAGAACATGCTGTACTTATGGTGGTGACAAAATCAGTTACTCCTAAACTTTTTGCAACTTTTGATGTTGAATCGCCTAAAGAATGAGCATCAATATAACCTCTATTCTTTGTTTCCTTAAAATAGGAATAATAATGCTTTTCGGTATTATCCATTCCTCCAACACTGGTTGCAGAAATCAATCCTGTTTTATATTTATTTATATCCTTTATATTGGCATTTTTCACTGCCTCTTTGGCTGCTACTTCGGCTAAAAGTGCTGTTCGAGAATAATTATTCTTTTTAGGAACATTTAATACCTTCATCAAATCTTCATTAGATATTTCAATCTCTCCAACCTTAATCTTATCACGATGAATAGTATTGATTTTTTTAATTCTTGAGATCCCTGGTTTTTTATCTATTAAAGATTGAAAATTCTCTTCAACTGTATTTCCAATTGAAGATATAATTCCCATTCCGGTAATAGCAACACCTTTACTCATAGATTAAGCTCTGTTTTCAGTAATGTATTGTGCCATAGTATTGATCGACTCAAAAATAGATTTTCCTTGTTTTGGATCGGTCAATTTAATACCATAATCTTTATCTAGCATTACGATCAATTCCAATGCATCAATTGAATCTAGGCCAAGACCATCACCAAAAAGCATATCATCATCAGCAATATCTGCAACCTCCATATCTTCTAAATTTAGATTTTCAATTATTTTCTCTTTCAACTCTTTTTTTAAATTCTCCATTATTCTATTCTTTATATAATTTTATTAAGTTTTGTTGTGTGTGTTCTATTTGTCCGTTTTCAGAGACCAAATATACAAAAGCATCTGCTTCCTCACCATCTACATTTATCCATCCTGCTAATACAGCTTTTGACTTATTACTCTTTATTAAAAATTGTTCATAATTATGATGAAATTTTGCATTAAAATCATCAAAAATAAAAAAACCATTTTCACTTTTCAACTTGTATTTGATGCTTATTTCACCAATACCTATATTGGGCAGGGTATAAACAAAAACAGCTGGACTTGGGTAATAATGATCTGGATCATCAATTGTTTCCTGATGTTTTCTATCTGTATCTAAACTCGATGCATTGTTTGAAAAAATCAATGCAATATTATGATCATACGTATTTAAATCTTTTTCACTCAAAATCAATTCAGCTGCAATAATGGATAGTTTACTCAAATTATCCATTTTAAAAAACTTTGGATAACGCATTTTTTGATCTTTATAAATGCTTTTCAAAAAATCTTTGAGATTGCTATTTTGCTCAACTTCAAATATCAATTTTCCATTTAACCACAATTGGTTATTTGTAATACGGCAATAGCTTTGTATGTATAATTTATTATGCAATTTTCTTTATTATTTCTTACAGATCAAAATGGTATGATTTTCACCAACTTGCCTAATTTCTTTTCTAACCTCAAGACCTGCCTGCTCAATCAAATCTTCAAACTCAGCCGCCTTATACATTTTACTATTTCCATTTGCAATCGCTGTAAAATAAAGAGAAGTAGCCTCTAATGAAAACCTTGCACTATCAAACCTTTGTCTGTCTGTAAATGTTTCCATGATATACAATTCAGTATTTTTATCCATAGAATCTGCACATACTTTTAATATTTTTACTATTTCATCTTTTGAAAAACAATCCAAAAACTGACTTAACCAAATAATATCGGCTCCTTTGGTAATTTGAGGGTTTTCAGATAACCAATCTATTTCACTCCCTGATATTCTATCTTCAAAACCATTCGATTTAGCATTTGTCAGAGCAACCTTCAATTGCCCGGGAAGGTCAAATATTTTTATAGAAACATCTTTGTTTTTTTTACAACAGCTTATTGCAAATTTGCCGGTATTTCCCCCAATATCATAAATGATTTTTGGTGGTTTTTCAAAAAGAATTTCCAAAGCCTCTTCAAAAGCATAATCAGAATAATGATGGTCAAATTCAAACCATGCTTTTTTTATTTCAGGGTCAAGTGATGCCAAACCTTCATAAATAGTGGACCAGTTACCGAACTCTTTTAAACCTTCTGGTTTTTCATTTTTAATAGAATCATTTAAATGAAACAATCCTTTATAACAAACTTCATTTGTGAAATTTATATTTACATTGGCTGTCTCATTATAATTTAAAAAGTATCCTATTTTCGTTAGCTCATACTTATTATTCTCATCTTTATCAACAACATCAGAACTTTCGGCTATTTCAAGTAGAACACTAAGACCATAAGTACTTATAGATAATTCTTTTGATATTTCATCAATAGTTACTCCCCCTTCATTTCTTTTTTCAAAAACAAGATCAAAAATACCCAACTTTCTTAAGGAAACAACTGACTGAAATAAAAATGGTGAAAAAGCAATTTTTTGAGCTTCCTGAATTGCATCTATGGCTTTTATTGTTTTATTTTTCATGTATTCACTTTATTTAATTCCGAAACAAATTTATTGAATCTATATTCATATTTATTAGTGATTTCTTTATACTTTTTTAAAAATAACTGCAGTATTAGATCCTCCAAAACCGGAAGCTGTTTTTAAAAATATATCTATTTTTTTCTCTCTATTTTTCTTAATAACCTTTACAGGATGTGTAACACCTAATTCATCAAAACCTTTTGATGCAATTAACAAATTCTCATGTAAAGATTCCATACCAATAATAGTTTCTAAAAGACCTGAAGCTCCCAAAGTATGACCATAATATCCCTTTAAACTATTTAATGGAATATCGAGCATTTTTAATCTGCTAAAAGCAATGGATTCCATTTCATCATTAAAATTTGTTGCAGTTCCGTGTGCTGATATATAATCAATTTCATCCACCGCAATATCAGCCTCCTGCAAAGCTGATTGTATACTTAGAAATAACCCCTCTCCTGTTCGTGAAGGACCCGAAATATGATTGGCATCATTGCATGATCCACTTCCTATTATTTGAACGGCTCTTTTCGATTTACTCTTATCATAACTTACCAAAACACTGGCAATTGCTTCTCCTATAGTAATTCCTGATCTGTTCTTTGAAAATGGTTTACATGGCTGATCACTAATTGCCTGAAATGAGGTAAAACCAGACAGAATAAATTCAGTAACCAGATCACCACTTATAATGATCACATCATCATACATTTCAGATTTGATCAATCTATCAGCTACAGAAACTGCTAATATTCCTGAAACACATGCGTTTGATAATACTATTGCTTCATTTTTAAAGTTAAAAAAGTTTTGGATTTGCTTCCCCAATTCTGATAAATAAGCCCTCTTTTTATCCTTTTTATAATTAGAATCAATTGCTAAAAGATCAATGTTTCCTTTTGTTGTTGATATCAAAAGCCCTGTTCTATCAGATATTTTAAAATCTGATTCTTTCAATAAATAAAATATGGAAAGAATCATCATCTTCTCTAATCTTGAGTAATCCTCAATATTACCAATGGCGGCAAACTCCTTATCAATTTTTACTTTATCAATTAAAGAACTATAATAACTTTGACCATTCTCTCTTTTGTGCTTTTTTATACCAGATTTATTTTCAACCAAATTTTTAAAATTAGTGGCACTATCAAACCCTAGGCTTGAAATAATATGGTGATCTGTTATATAAACTCCTCTCATAATTATTTAGCTAATAATCCTACTTTTTTCTTCCATGCTTCAAACAATGGAGGGATATTTAAGACCAATATTCCCTTTTCATCAATAAAAACCTGAACTGTTTTACCTGTGCAAACTACCTTTCCTTCCGGATTAAAAATTTTATAAGTAAAGATCAATTTATTAGCTGATGAATCAACAAACGTTGTTTCAATAGTAGCTATATCTCCATATTTTAAGGGTAATTTATGCTTACAAACCGATTCTACAATTGGAGTGGCTAAACCATGAGATTTTACATCTAAATAAGATATACCGTGTTTCAGCCCAAAATGTTCTCTTCCTTCCTCAAAATAAGCAATATAATGACCATGCCAGACAATCCCCAGGGAATCCACTTCGTTGAATCTGATTTTAATTTTTGATATTTCTTTGATCTCCATGTTACACTCTGTTTTTGGCTTTATCATAATAAATAGAAATTGCCATCATTCCAACAAAAAACAAACCTAACAATAATAATTCAGGTAATATCTGCATAAATCTGTTATCTCTTATGATCACATCATAAAAACAATTAAGTCCCCAGTTCATGGGAGAAATCTGAGCAAAAATCTGCATCATTTTTGGCATGGCAAAAACCGGTATCCAAACGCCTCCAACAGCTGCCAAAATCACTACCAATGTTGCTCCAAAAGGTGCTGATTGTTCTTGTGTATCTGCTATCGTTCCGATCAATATTCCAATTCCAATTGCAGAAAGACCAGAAAATATTGCTACTAAAAACAATAAAAGATAACTGCCATTTACTTCAAAATTTGGAAGTCCCAAATATGGAAACAAATACAAACCAACCATTAGCATTAGTGCAAATTGGATTAAGCAAACGGATAAATAAACAAGTACTTTTCCTCCTAAAATGGTAATATATGAAATAGGATTCGTTTTTAATCTTACAAATGTTCCCTGATTCTTTTCTTTTACCATGTTGATAGATAGCGGTACTATGATAAAAAATATGGCGAATAAGGTCCATGCCGGGACATTGTGTTGCACAGAATTTGGTTTGATCTCCACATTATTCTTTTGGGGGTTTATCTCTAAAAATGAAACAAATTCTTTGTTATCAAAGGCAACTTCTTCTATCTCTAATTCATCTTTAAAAGCTTTATAAATAGATTGGGTCTCAATTTTTGAAACCATATTATCTATAGAGCTTTTAATAGCATTTTTAATTGAGTTTTGAAGGGCTGGATCAAAATACAACTTAATTTGCTGTGTATCAACTAATTTATCTTCTATTTGTTTCTCTTCATTCAGTTCAAATTGTTCTAAAACTCTGGATACATTTTGAGAAACTTTGGTGTTTAAGTTCTTTGTTAATCCTTCCGGGATTACAATTGCAAGCTTATATTCACCCTGTAAAACTAGATCATTTGCTTTTTTTTCATCAATGACAACACCATCAATTTGATCAACTACCTTTAATAATTTATTTTGATCTAAATTGCTGATAATGGACTGTGACAATTCATCTTTATCATTATCAATAAGCAATACCGATAATTTTGAATTAAAGATTTGCTGAGCAGTACTTTCCTGAATAATAGTTATTGTAATAACCAATACCAAAGGCATTAAAAACAAAATGATTAAGCCACCAAAATCTCTTTTTAAGAGTAAAAATTCCTTGTATGTGGCCATGCCTAATTTATGCATAATCTCTTAATTCTCCTCCGGTTAGTTCTAAATAAACATCTTCTAAATTGATTGCATTTTCTACTGATTTTATCAAATTATTTGGTGCTCCCTTAACTACAATTTTGCCATGATCAATAATAACTACTTCAGTACAAAGCTCCTGTGCTTCAATCATATGATGTGAGGTATACACAATAGTTGTTCCCTTTTTATTCAATTGTTTTAAGTGTTGAATGATAACATTTTTTGATTGTACATCAACTCCTACAGTAGGTTCATCCAAAAAAAGAATTTTGGGTTGATGTAATATTCCTGCTATCAAATTTACCCTACGCTTCATTCCACCTGAAAAGGTTTTGATCCTTTTATTCGAAAATTTAGTAAGGCCTAATTCACTTAACGATTTGTCAATTCTTTTTTTAAGATCATCTGATCTGATTCCGTACATCGACCCAAAATACATAAGATTTTCATACGCAGTTAAGGTTGGATATAGCGCATATTCCTGAGGAACTACACCGATTAAATATTGTATTTGCTTTCGGTTTTTTTGATATGTAAGATGATCAATTTCAAAAGATCCTGATGTAGGTTTTAACAATCCACAAAGCATAGAAATAAGGGTAGTTTTACCGGCTCCATTTGGACCAAGCATTCCAAATATTTCATTTTTATGAATGGTTAGATCTAATGCCTGCATCGCATAATAATCGGCATCCTTATATTTTTTGGCTAATTGATCAATATGAATAATTACCTCATTCATCAGACAATTGCTTTTTTTAATTTTTTATAAAATACCTCTTCCTTTCCTGCAATCAGCATCAATTTATCAGATACTTTATTATAACCATCTGATTCAAGACTTCTGTTCTTAAATAATCTTGAAGCGTCTAAAGCAAAATCTCTCCATTGATCACCAATTCCCGTTATTTCTTTAGATAGATCCAAAAGCTCCTTATTATTCAAAATATCGGCAGCTTCCTGCAAAAAAGCGCCATAAATATACCTGAAACCACCACCACCGGTACCAATCTCTTCCTGCATTCTTACAATTTGCCCTAAATTATGATTTGTTTTTTTAATACCAATTTTCTTTGGCCATTTTTTAATCGCTCTTGCAACTGTTCTAATTCCTTTTATACCTACAATGGGTACAGGAGCTAACATATTACTACAAGTTGATTTAATTGATTTTTTTATTGCTTTTTCAAGATCAAATTTTTCAGGTATTTGAATGGGATAATACATCTGACCTTTAGGTGCATAAACACCTTTCGCAAATCGTACTGTCTCTAATTCTTTAGAAGTAAGTGTTGTCACATGTTCCATTACCGGATCACTGATCAAATAAGTATCTCCCTCTTTGCCGTAAACTACTAGGTTATGTGCATTAAAATGAAATCGATAATCATCAGGAAAATAAGTCAGATTAAAAACACCAACCTGCAATCCAACAGGAATATTCTTAGCAAGCATTTCATCTAATGCCTCTTTTGCTACTTTTAGATTTCTGAATTTCCTTCTTTTTATCTTAATACCCAATCTTTTACTCATTCTTTTAAAAATCAAACCGGGTTGTGGTCTAAAACTTAAAGCCGGAGCAAAATTTACTTTTATAAAGGGTAGATATACAAAAAACAAGCCCGAACCCAAGCCAAAGGCCATCGGTTCACTTATTTTAAATCCATGATGGGTTAATAAATTTGAAATAACACCATTTTCACAATGCGCTGCATGCTTATGTTTAAAATCAATTTTCATATAAAGTAATATCTTTTAATTGATCTATATTTATATTAAAAATGTTAGCATATTTCTTTAAAGATTTATCTGAAAGCTTAGCAAAAACAGTGGGTTTAAAATGCCTTTTCACCATCCATTGCCATTTTCCATAATATGCTGCCAACACAGAAGTATCCATTCTGTTTAATTCCATATAATATACTATCGGACTAATTCTTTTATCAAGAACCTTTTGCTTTATTTCCTCCACTCGCTCATCAATCAAGTGCAATGATTCTCCTAAAGCCTTTTTTTTTGCTTCCCAGCCACTACTCTTTTTAGTTACATAATTACCATCTTTATCAACTGCGTAATATAGATCGGTAAACGAGCTTTTATCCTGTGGCACTTCATTATCCTTCATGTTGTATGTCTTTTATAAATAAATTTAACAAACACTCTAGTAAAACTTTATCTCCACAAAAGATCTGTCCTTTCATCGTACAAGTCAAATAGTTTTCAAAATCAAATCTTGACACCATTGTTCCCTGAGAAACAAGCAAATCATTTACTCTGGGCAATTCATAAATTTCAACCGTTTTTATGGCAGATATATAACCAATTACTTGAGATTTGTTTTCAAGTCTCTCATCTCCTTCATTAAAATAAGAACTACCAGCTATAATTGAACAGGTTTGTGCAATATTCTCAATCAAGCCTGATTCAATAAACGTATTATTTTTAATAAAAACGTTGTCTCCTTTTATCAAAAATTCAGTTTTTACAAAATCTTTTGTTAAATTTAATAATCTGTCAACCATTAACATAGAATCTCTATGAGGCAAGTATTTTCTAATATCTACATTATTTATTGAGTCCATTTTATGTCGCCAAAACAGTTTTCATCTGACTTTTTGCAATAATTTCATCTCCATTAAATACAACAACATCTACTAAAGTTACTCCCATAAACTCCTGAATAATCTCAATGCATGTTTCTATGGATTCTCCGGTTTTAGGCAATCTGTTTATTTCTACATTTTTAATGGACCCCAGATAACCGGTTGGTGGAACTTTATTCATTAAAAAAAACTGATATCCTGTATGTAGGGCTACTGTTTGAGCCATATTTTCAATAATACCTGACTCAACGAAATAATCATTTTCAACAAATAAATTAGCGGCATTAATTTTAAAACGTGACCTTAAATTTTCCTGAGTAAATAACAGTAACTCATCCACCATAACAAATGGTGCTTTTTGCGGAATCAATTCTTTTACTCTTTTAGTATTTGCCAGCATTCTAATAATTTAGTTTAGCAAACTGTTAAGAAGGCATAAGCATAAGAAAATCTTCCGCTTTCTGGAACACATAAAAATATAGTTTCCCCTTTTTTCAACTTATCAGAATTAAAAAGCTCTTCTACCATCATATATATAGAAGCTGCTCCAATATTTCCTACCCTGTCTAAATTTAAGAACCAATTATCAGCAGGTACATTAATACCTTTTTTATCCATTTGTTCTTTTAATCCATCTTTAAAATAAAAAGATGAAATATGAGCTAAGAAATGATCTATGGTTGAAGGATCAATACTATGCTTTTTTAAAGCTTCATCCATACTCAAAACACCTTTTTGTAAAATATTTGCATCCAGCAATTTAACATCCTGTTTTAAGGAAAAAACTGATTTTGTAAGCCATTCATCCGGACTATACTCATTCCATGGCTTGATTGTGCCATCCTCTTGCTTATCACCACCAGCATACATACAAGTATCTAATTCGTGAGCATATGAAAAAGCTTCCATCCATTCAATTTTTAAAGAAAGGTCTCCTTTTGGTTTATTCTCCAAAAGCATTGCTGATGAACCATCAGACAACATCCATCTTAAAAATTCTTTTTTAAAAGCTATGATTGGTTTCTCTTGTAGAAATTTTAAATTTTCAACTTCATTATTGAACTTTTCAGCAAGCATCCAGACTGAAAATCTTTCAGAAGCAGTACAAACTGCATTTTCTGTATTACCTGATTTTACTGATAAGTATCCAAATTTTAAAGCATTCATACCTGAAGTACAGATTCCAGATGATGAGTTTAATTCATAACTCTTTGCATCAAACAATCCATGAACCATTGCAGCATGAGATGGTAAAAGCTGATCTGGGGTTGTTGTGCCACAGGATAATACTTCTACATCATCTTCCGTAAAGTCTTGATCAAATAATTGATCAATAGCTTCTTTGGTTAACTGAGCATTCGTATGAGTGATATTTCTATTTTCATCTACACAATAATATCTTGTTTTTATTTTATTGCTACGAAGAATTAAAGCTCTGGCTTTTGACCTTTTTCCATCTATAAACCCTAATATGCTTTCCATTTCATCATTAGAAACAGGGTTATTTGGCAAAATTTTGGAAATTCTGTTGATATAAACGTCCGACATTTTATATGATCTATTTTAATTTAGTATGAGAGTAATAATCTTTTTCCTTTTTTCTGTTCCCCATGGTAAAAGGATAAGTGAGCAAATATACAATAAAAACTATTGGAGCAATAACCCAAATAGCAAATGTTAAATAAAAGCTAAAATAGTTTAATAGTCTTTTACGTTTTTCAGGATTATTCTTAGTTTTTTTATCAATATAATTAGCCCATTTTCCAAAAATAATCTGTGCTCGTTTGTCGGTTACGAGTAAAAATGGCTTGATATTTATAGCTCCTATAGACAATAATTTATCCTGAAGATCCTTATAACTACTCTTATTTACAGATTCCAGAATAGGATTACTAAAATTCTTTGCATCCTCAATATCTTTATCAGAAATCCCCGGTTTAGGAAAAATACCCCATAATCTCTTTTTAACACCTGAATACATCCACACATAAATAGTAATCACACTTATATGATTAGGATGTCGGTCTGCCAGAACAATATTTCCAACAAGATCTGCTTTATTAGCATAGAGTAATTTTTTTACCTTTTCATGTGCCATCACCCACATATTTCTACTTCCAATTATTGTAATTACAGGTGTATTTTCAATCAAAGGTTTTATTGCCTCACTCTTTAAAAATGAATTAAATGGAATAGATGGCGTTAAAAACCAGATCTGATAAGATAAAATAACCAGATCATACTTTTTCTTAAGCAATGGATTATCCAGATCTGTTAGTTCTCTAGGTACCTGCAGATATGATTCTGGAAAAGCATCATAAAACTCTTCGTTCGGCCATGGAAACGGAAAATTTTTCTTAAGTTTAATTTTATAAAAACTCAGATTTATGTCTTCTGATGTTTCTAATTCATTGGTTATATTTTTTGCAATATCTAATAATTGCCCTGACTGAGTGTAGTAAACTACTAAAACATTTTTCAAATTAATCTATTTTATATCATTCCAAAAATCAAAATAATTAAACCATTGATATGGATATTTTTTTAAGATCCATTCTACACTTTGTGTATAGCTTTTTAACAGATCCTGAGCATCTCTTTTTTTAAAACTCGCTTTCCTAGTATATAAATGATAATGTTTTGATGTTTCTTTCATAACGTAAACAAACAAAACCGGAACATTCAATCTAGATCCCAAAAGAAAAGTCCCTGCAGGAAAATTTGTTTTTTTCCCTAATAAATTCTCAGATAATACTTTAGTGCCTTCAAAATATCTATCGCCAGTAAAACATACGAGCTCATTATTGCTCAATGCATTATTTATTTCAAAAATATGAGATAAATCTTCATTTACAATAATATATTTCAAATTATTTTTTAATGATATACTTTCTAAATATTCTTTTATTGCACGATGTTCTTGATCTGTAGTAACAAGGTTTATCTGAGAGTCAAAATCTATTTCATTAAAAAAATAATCAGCTATCTCAAAATTACCCACATGAGCACTTATTAAAATTCCGCCTTTTTTCTTTTTTAACAGATCTATAATTGCTTCACCACCATCATGTTCAAAAGTAAATTTATTTTTTATACCAGAAGATATTGTCACTTTATCAATTATGGTCTGTCCAAAAACAAAATAATTTTTATATACTTTCCATATACCAGTAAGTTTAGAAAAACCTAATCGTTTATGAAAATAATAAAAGCTTGCTTTGGTTCCTTTAAAGGAAAACAATAAAAAATAAAATGCAACAAAGTATAGCAACAGATATGCCGACCTTACTCCAAAGTGTTTTATTAAAAAAATAAATGTTTTATAGCCAAGAACCGCTCCTCTCGATTTGCCATCCCATTGAGCCATTAAAAAGCAATTTAATTCAATTTATTATCAATAAAATCATAAAAATCTTTCAAGGTAATAATGCTAACAAAGTCATCAGCAACTAATTTTACATCAAAATTAGATTCTACTGACACAACCAGATCAACAAAATCCAAACTATCCAATTCTAAGGTGTTTTTTAAATTTGCATCAGGCTTTAACTCATCCCCATCTACTTCAAACTCATCGATTAAAAAATCATTAATTTTATGAATTATAAGATCTTTCTCCATTTTTATTAAAACTTTTTATTTTTTTTACAATTATTACGGAATTGGTTCCTCCAAATCCAAAAGAATTCGACAAAAATACATCAATATTTTTATCTAGTGTTTGTTTTACCAAATTTAATTTTCCTGAATATTCATCTGTTTCCTCCAGGTTGATATTTGGTGCGATAAATGAGTTTTCCATCATCAGCATAGAATAAATAATTTCACTTGCTCCAGCCATCCAGCATTCATGACCTGTCATTGATTTTGTAGAACTCACATAGGGTTTACTGCCAAAAACGCCATGAATAGCTTTTGCCTCATTTTGATCACCAACTGGTGTTGAAGTTGCATGGGCATTGATATAATCTATTTCTTCGGGTTTTAACCCTGCCTGTTTTAGTGCCTTTTTTAAAGCTCGTGTTGGTCCATCTACATTTGGTGTAGAAATATGCTCTCCATTTGATGAAAAACCATGCCCAACGATCTCGCCCAAAATTGGAGCACCACGTTTTATTGCAGACTCATAACTTTCTAAAATCAAAGAGGCTGCTCCACCACTTGGTACCAATCCGTCTCTGTTTTTATCAAATGGTCTCGAAGCTTTTGATGGGTTGTCTTCATTTACAGAAAAAACTCCCAAACCATCAAAAGTTGCCATCGCATATTTATTAATTTCCTGTGCACCACCACAAATAATTGTATCCTGTAATCCGCTTTTGATCAAGTGATAACCTAAACCAACAGATTGTGAGCCACTTGCACAGGCAGCACTTATCGTTAAATTAATTCCTTTTAATTTAAAAATAGTAGCCAAATTCATGGTTACCGTGCAATTCATTGATTTAAAAATGGCTCCTGAACCAACTAAAGTTGTATCCTTTTTATCCCTAACTTTATCAACAGATTCAACAACTGACTGTGAAGTACTATCATTACCATATAGTATTCCAATTTCATTATCAATTAAAAACTGATCATCTATTTTTGCATTCTTTAAAGCTTCTACTGTGGCTACATAAGCAAATTGTGCTTCTTGCCCCATACTTATCCTCTCTCGTCTGCTTAATTTTTTCTTAATATTAGGATCTTTAACCATACCTGTTAAACCCGATCTGTAACCAAACTCCTTTCGTTCTGCATCATATACTATTCCCGACCTCCCCTTATATAAGGATTCTTTTACCTCATTTAAATTCTCCCCTAAACAAGAATATATACCCATTCCAGTAATAACAACTCTTCTCATTTTTAATTAAGAATAAATTCCACCGTTAATATTTATAATTTCACCTGTAATGTAAGATGCTTTTTTTGAAACTAAAAATGAAACCAGATCTGCAACTTCCTCTGCTTCTCCAAATCTGTTTACCGGAATCATTTTTTTAAATTCTGCTTCATCCAAATCTGCCGTCATATCCGATTTAATAAAACCAGGAGCAACTGCATTTACAGTAATTTTACGTTTTGCTACTTCTTGTGCTAAAGCTTTTGTTGCAGCAACAATCGCACCTTTGGCTGCAGAATAATTTACCTGACCTGCAGTTCCTTTAACACCCGATATCGAAACAATATTCACAATTCTTCCATATCTATTTCTTAGCAATTTCTGCATTAATGTGTTGGTGACATTATAAAAACCATTCAAACTGGTATTGATCACACCATCCCAATCCTCTTTTGGCATCCACATAAACAAACCATCTTTGGTAATTCCTGCATTATTTACAATTACCTCAATGATGGATTTTGTATTTTTTTTAAACCATAAATCCAAACTGTTTTTAACTTCATCAAAATCAGCAACATCAAACGGAAGTAATTCTCCACTTCCTCCCTGCTCTTCTACCAGTTTTAATGTTTGTTCTGCTTCTTTTTTATTTGATCGATAGTTGATCAATATATGATAACCTGAATCTTGTGCTAATTTTATACAAATTGCTCTTCCTATACCACGTGACCCTCCTGTAACTAAAGCACTCTTCATTAAATTGTATTATTTAATATCAACAAAATCTTCTGCATTTTTATACCACTTATCATTTAGCAATTCGCCCTTTATATTTAAATAACCCCATCCTTTTTTACTTTTCACCCTTACAATTCCTTTATTAAAACCTTTTTCTTGAATAATAAAAAATGTAAAAGGATTTCCTCCAGGTAATTCATATTTATCTTCAATCACCATATCTCCCTGTGCATTAATAAATCCCCATAGTTTTTTAACCTTTACAGGAGCCAATCCATCATCACTAAATATTTCGGCATCTTTAAATTTTTCATCAATTTTCCAGTTTCCTGATTCATCAATATAACCCCATAATTTTCCAGCCATTGCAGGGGCTAATCCTTTATGGAATCTTCTTACTTTTTTAAATTTAGCTTCAATTACCCATTTTCCTGTTCTATCAATAAAGCCAATTTTTTTATCGGATGCCTGTGCATAGGTTAAATTTTGACTATCATTAAAATCCCATATTTTTATAGCTCCTTCTACAGGAGTAAATTTACCATTGATAATTATTCCTACAACATCATCTTTTTTGGCTTTTAATACTCCATTTGAATATTTCCCTATATCCTGATATACAGGCTCTAATATCACTTTTCCTGTTTTATCAACCAAACCAAATAAATTTTCTTTTTGCACCTTGGCATAACCTCCGGTAACGGGGAAAATTTTCCTATAAGCTGGTTCTATAATGACTTCACCCTTTGCATTTATTATACCTACGTCTTCACCTCTTTTGATAAAAGCATAACCTTTTTTGAAATCATAGACCTTATCAGAAGCAGGCATGGTAGTAATTTCATTTCCTTTTTTATCAATATAGAACCATCTTTTATCTTTAGATACAATGGCTATTCCAGAATCAAATCGTTTTACCTTATCAAATTGATAATCAATTACCAATTGATTATTACTATCAATATAACCCCATTTACCTTCACCAAAAGTAGCTGCCATTCCATCTGAAAAATTACCTAATTTTTCATAACTAGGTTCAATAAACCAGGATCCGTCTTCTTTTATATAACCGAATTTTCCACCATCTCTCACCAAAGCGACCCTTTGGGATAAGACAATTTGACTGATAAGAACTAAAATAACAAATGAGAAAAGATTTTTCATTATAGGGGAATTTAAATTAATATTACTATTGATGAATAGACATCAATAAAGTTAGCAGCAAATCTAATCAATTTTCATGATATGCTTTTTAACCTTGTTTACATAAGGGTACATAATTACATCTTCTTTAAAAACAGGAACGATTTTTCGAATTTCATTATAGATTTCTAAAGTTTTAGACGATATTTTATCCTGATAATCAAGGTATTCTATCGCCTGAATAATTGTGATTAATTCAATTGCCACAACTTCAAATGCATTTTCAATTACTTTTTTAGTTATTAAGGCCGCATTTGTTCCCATACTCACAATGTCTTGATTATCATTATTATTCGGGATACTGTGTACATACATAGGGTTAGATAGCGTCTGATTTTCCGCTGTAGTAGAAGTTGCAGTAAACTGAACGCCCTGCATTCCAAAATTCAATCCTAGTTTCCCAAGATTCACAAAAGGTGGTAAAATATCATTTAATCTGTGATTCAATAAATAATTAAGTTGCCTTTCAGAAAGCATACTCAATTTAGTTACTACCAATTTTAATTTATCCATTTCCAAAGAAACATAATCACCATGAAAATTTCCGCCATGATATACATGTCCTTTCTCTACATCAACAATAGGATTATCATTTGCCGAATTCACCTCTTCAATTAAAACTTTTTCAACAGTTTTAATAGTATCTAATATCGGACCAAGTATTTGAGGCACACAACGTAAAGAATAATATTCTTGCACTTTTTCTTTAAAAATAGTACTCCCATTTGTTTTTCCATTATATAAATGTTCCTCCCTTTTCCTTATCAGTTTACTGTCGGCTAAAGACTCTCGCATTCGTTTTGCAATTTCTTGCTGGCCTTTATGTTTTTTTGTTTGATTTAATTCCAGCGACAAATGATCATCATAAGCACTTACGATTTCATTAATTGCCACAGAACAACCAACAATCCATTTTAAAAGTTTATCGGTATAAATTGTATTAACAATTCCAATACCTGTCATCACAGAAGTTCCGTTCATCAAAGCAATTCCTTCTCTTAATTCTACTTTGATAGAAGATAAGCCTTCCTTTTCAAACACATCTTTCGTTTGTAATCTTTCTCCCTTATAAAACACTTCTCCTTCACCAATCAAAACAAGAGCCAAATGCGCCAGTTGAACCAGATCTCCACTTGCACCCACACCTCCATGATGATAAATTAGTGGCGTAATATCTCTATTGATCAATTCTACCATTAAATTCACAACAGAAGAATGAACGCCGGAATTACCTAAACATAAGGTATTCAACCTTGCCATCATTGCCGACTTAACACAAATAGGACTTAATATATCTCCTGTTCCTGAAGCGTGACTTCGAATTAAATTATATTGTAGTTGCACTTGATCTTTATCATCAATCTTATATTGTGCCATTGGTCCAAACCCAGTGTTTACACCATAAATCACTTTATTTTTAGAGAATTTTTTTAAAAAAATATGACTTTTCTCAACTCTATCAACAATTGTTTTTCCTAAGCTTATTTTATTCTTTCTAAACAGAACATCATAAAAATTATTCAATTCTAATTCACTTTCAACTTTCAACATATTCAAAATAATATTATCTCTTAATTTTCGACTAATCTAAAGTATTTTTGTTAAATTTAACCGTCAAATTTAGTACTTTTATTTTTAATTATAAACCATCTTTTTATGAATGAAGAAACCGTAGACGTTCTTATTATAGGCGCAGGACCATCAGGCTGTGTTTCAGCTTCTTACTTAGCTAACAACAAAATCAATGTTAAAATCGTTGAGAAAACAAAATTTCCAAGATATGTAATTGGGGAAAGTTTATTACCAAGATGCATGGATCATTTTGATGAAGTTGGTCTGCTTGATGCCTTAAAAGAACAAAATTA
>JADGEA010000062.1 GCA_016744615.1 Flavobacteriaceae bacterium | reverse complement strand
TTTATCTAATAACAAAACAACGACGGATGATGCATTTTCTTATGGAGTAAAAATTAATTACCAGTTAACAAAAAAAATTAATTTACAATCGGGAGTTAATAAAGTTGAAATGGCATATAATACAAAAGGAGTAAATGCTTTTATTTCTACAGATAAAAATGCTTTATCAAACACACACACAACCAAACCCGGAGTTGTTTTATCACCGGGTGTAGGAGGGAGTAGTGGTAGTCTATCAGATGTGAATAGCGTAAGTAAATCGGGTACAAGTGGAGATATTAATCAATCTCTTGAGTATTTTGAGTTACCAATAGAAATGAAATATAATCTTTACAGTAATAAACTAGGATTTAATCTTGTAGGAGGGTTTAGTACCTATTTACTGACTAAAAATACGGTTTCGCTTATCTCACAAAACCAAATAACAGATCTTGGTGGAGCCAATAATTTAAATTCGGTTAATTTTAGTGGTAATGTTGGTTTTGATTTGGATTATAAAATTAGTAAAAGCTGGTATTTTAATGTTACACCAATGTTTAAATATCAATTTAATACTTATTCAAATAATTCTGGTAATTTTAAACCTTATTATTTAGGTGTTTATTCCGGATTAAATTTTAAATTTTAATTGGTTAATTACATATGTTGCATGTGGGCAAAAACCGAAAAGATTTTTTCGGTTTTTGTTTTATACACTATTTGTCACTAATTCTATTTTGTTTAATATTAAACAGTTTTTATTGAAAAAGTTTAATATTAATCAAAGAGTTATTTCAAATACTCTTAATTTTGCTACACATTAAAATTGAAACAATGAAAATTGATAAAGAGATCACTATTGAAGATTTAGTAGATGAGTTTCCTTTTTCTGTAAACTTTCTGTCCAAAAAAGGGATCAAGTGTATTGCTTGTGGAGAACCAATATGGGGTACTTTAGAAGAAGTATGTATAGAAAAAAAATTTTCACAGGAAGAAATTCAAGAATTTGTAACAGAGTTAAATGATTTAATAAAAAATTAAAATATAATAATTATGGCTATTGATATAAATAATGTATTAAAAACATTAGGAATTGAGGAAGTAAACTTAGGAGTTTCAACTGGTCAGAAATGGCATGAAACTAAAGGAGCTGTTACATCTTCTTTATCTCCTGCAGATGGAAAGGAGATTGCTAAAATTAAAAATGCAACTATTGATGATTACGAAATGGTTGTTAAAAAAGCGCAGGAAGCTTTTAAAGAATGGAGGCTTGTTCCTGCCCCTGAAAGAGGTGAAATTGTTCGACAAATAGGATTAGCGCTAAGAGAGTACAAAGATGAATTAGGAGCTTTAGTTAGCTACGAAATGGGAAAAATTTTCCAGGAAGGTTTAGGAGAAGTTCAGGAGATGATCGATATATGTGATTTTGCAGTTGGGCAGTCACGTTTGATCAACGGAGTTTCTTTGCAGTCTGAAAGAAGAGAACATAGGTTATTTGAACAATATCAGCCTTTAGGAATTGTAGGTATTGTAACTTCTTTTAATTTCCCTGTTGCTGTTTGGGCGTGGAACTCTGCTTTAGCAGCAATTGCCGGAGATTGTGTTATTTGGAAGCCTTCATCTAAAACTCCTTTAACAGCAGTTGCAACCCAAAGAATTATAAATAAAGTATTGGCTGATAATAATGTTCCGGAAGGAGTATTTAATTTAATCGTTGCAAAATCATCTGTAATGGGTGATAATTTCTTAGCCGATAAGCGTATTCCTTTATTGTCTGTCACTGGTTCTACTGCTGTAGGGCAAAGAGTTGGAGGTATTGTTGGAAAACGTTTAGGAAAGACGATTCTTGAATTAGGAGGCAATAATGCAGTGATCATTACTCCTGATGCAGATATTAAAATGGCAATAGCTTCCACAGTGTTTGGAACGGTTGGAACTGCAGGTCAGAGATGTACTTCAACACGTAGAATCATCATCCACGAAAGTGTTTACGACCAAGTGAGAGATTCTATGGTAAATGCATATAAAAGCGTTGCAACTAAAATTGGTAATCCTTTAGATGAAAAATCATTGGTAGGTCCGCTAATTGATATACATTCCGTGAATAATTTTAGAAATTCTGTAGAAGAAGTACAAAAAGAAGGAGGTAAAATTTTATTTGGTGGTGAAATTATAGAAGGAAAAGGTTTTGAATCGGGCAATTTTGTTATGCCTTGTATCGCTGAAGCGGAAAATCACTATAAAATAGTACAAGAAGAAACTTTTGCACCAATTGTTTATTTGATCAAATACAGTGGAAATATTGATAAAGCAATTGCAATTAATAATGATGTTCCTCAGGGATTATCTTCATGTGTGTTTACTTTAAATATGAGAGAGGCTGAAAAGTTTGTTTCAGCAGTTGGATCTGATTGTGGTATTGCCAATGTAAATGTTGGAACATCTGGTGCTGAAATAGGTGGAGCATTTGGTGGAGAAAAAGATACAGGAGGCGGAAGAGAGTCAGGTTCTGATTCATGGAAGGTATACATGCGACGCCAAACCAGTACCTTTAACCACAGTGAAGAATTACCTTTGGCTCAAGGAATTAAATTTGATTTTTAAGTAAATTTTAAAATAAAAAAAAGGCTGTCCATTAAGACAGCCTTTTTTATTTGTGGTTGATATAGTTTCAATTGATTGCAAAAAAAATCGTCCCGATCTCTCGGGACGACGATTGGTTGAATTAAATCAACCAAAATCAACTAACCAAACCTTATTTTAAATATTTTTAAACGTTTTATAAAAAATTAAACGTTGTCATTTTCTATTTGTTGTAAACAAAAATAATTTATTCCAATATAATACAGGGTAAAACAATATTCATGCCATTAAACCTTAAAAAATCGTTAAAGTTATTTCAATTGGCTTAAAAGAAGGGGGGACTTTTACTTCCAGTAAAATTTAACAGAACAAAGGTAGATATTTTTAAAAAGGCAGCAAAATATTTTAACTTTTTTAATACTATGATTGCAATATCAACGTTTAATATAGTGTGTAATTTTTAATTTTCTTGCTATGAAATTTTTAAAAATACTCCCCTTTTTATTTGTTTTATCATTTTCCTCTTTTGCCCAGTCCTTTGATGGTAAAGGCGATGCCAAAATTAACTTAGGTTATGACATATACGGCCACGGAAATGGCATAAGAGGTTCTTTTGACATTGGTTTATGTGATTTATTTTCAGTAGGAGCAGGAGCTGCCTATTATTTTGATAATGATGAAAATGATTACTATTTATTTGCCAAAACTGCCATGCATTTTGGATTAGTATTAGATTTTCCTAAACAACTGGATATATATCCGGGAATTAGTCTGGGTTATTTATCAGGAAATGATGTAGGTTTTGATGCTTATTTAGGAATCAAGTATTTCTTTACAAAAAAAATTGGTTTTTTTGCTGAAATTGGTAATACCGGATCAGTAGGTTTAAGCTATTCTTTTTAAGATTATGGATAATATACGGTTTCTACCTGTTTAACACCTGTGACTTTATGAAAATATATCTGTCCGTTGATAGAATACTCAATTACGGCTTCATCCTTTTGTAGATCAAATGGTATTTCTTTATCAAGATCAGGAGGAGTGTTGCCATATTCATCAATAGCATTACCAGACATATTCATGTCTTTTTTCAAACTAGATCTGTTTCCTATCAAGATAAAAGTGTTCCCTCTGAATTCAGGAATAACCTTAAATCTATACTTTTGGAAGTAAATGCTAGAAAATCCTAAATTGGTTGTTTCAAAATTTCCAACTAATTTAATGGTTGTTCCTTGGTCTCCTTTTTTGCCTCCAGCCCATTTAAAATATGATTTCTTAACAATAGTAAATGGTGCTTCCTGTTGTATACTTTGTGTTTTGCAATTTGTGAAATTCAATACGAAAGTAAATAATACAATGTAGCCCATTGTTTTTGTGATATGATTCATTCTATTTTTTTTAAATTAATAAGCTCTTTCTTTTTTGCCTTCATAAAAATTCATAAAGGCTTTGTTCACAACTCTCATTCCTCCTTTGGTTGGGTAATTACCGGTAAAATACCAGTCTCCCGGATGATCTGGAATAGCGCTGTGTAAATTATCAATGGATTGAAATATGATCTCAACTTTTGCATTGATGCTTTCTGTTTTTAATAACTCTCCAATTTTAAATGAAATTTGTTCTGCAGTAAAAAGAGCATAAATTTCTTTCACATAATTTTCAGGATCAGGATTATCTATATTGTCGATACATTTTTGATATACCTCATCAATAATATGGTATTGATTATTGTCCTTTAGCAATTCTAAAGTAGCTTTAAAAGCGATGAATTCTTCCAGTCGCGCCATGTCAATACCATAACAATCCGGATAACGAATTTGTGGAGCAGAAGAAACAACAACAATCTTTTTAGGATTTAACCTATCAAGAATTTTAATAATACTCTTTTTTAGAGTCGTTCCTCTTACAATACTATCATCAATAATAACCAGATTATCTGTCGGTTTTACAACACCATAGGTCACATCATAAACATGTGCAACCAGATCATCTCGACTATTATCATCTGCAATAAAGGTTCTTAATTTAGCATCTTTGATTGCTATTTTTTCAATTCTTGGCCTAACAGATAATAATTCAGTTAAATCCTTTACTGAGATATTTTTGTTGCCGTTTAATATTGTATCTAATTTATGCTTGTTCAGGTAATCTTCTGCAGCTTCAGTTAGCCCAAAGAAAGAAGTTTCAGCTGTATTAGGAATATAAGAGAATACCGTATTCTTCATATCGTGATCAATATATTCTAATACTTTAGGAAATATTAACTTCCCTAAATTTTTACGTTCTTTGTAAATAGCGGCATCACTACCTCTTGAAAAATAAATTCGTTCAAACGAGCATGCTTTATTTGGTAATTGTTCAAGTACCTGCTCAGTAGTAACCGTGCCGTCTTTTTTAATGATCAAAGCATGAGCTCTTTCAATTTCTTTCACCTCATCAATGTCAACATCAAAAACGGTTTGTATTACAGGTCTTTCTGAGGCTACTACAACCACTTCGTCATCTTGGTAATAATAAGCAGGACGAATACCAGAAGGATCTCTTAAAACAAAAGCATCACCATGACCTATCAAGCCAGCCATTGCATAACCTCCGTCCCAGTTTTTAGATGAACGTCTAAGGATTTTTTGGATATTTAATTCTTTAGCAATATGCTCAGAGGCATCTTTCTTACTGATTCCTTTTTGTTTGAATTTGTAGTATAGATCTAGAACTTCATCATCTAAAAAATGACCAATCTTTTCCATTACCGTAACGGTATCCGTTCTTTCTTTAGGATGCTGACCTATTTCAATAAGTTCTTGCAATAATTCGCCAGAGTTGGTCATATTAAAATTACCAGCAACGATCAGGTTTTTATGTTTCCAGTTATTCTGGCGTAAAAAAGGATGAACACTTTCAATACTATTTTTACCAAAAGTACCATATCGTACATGCCCTAAAAACAAATTTCCAACATAAGGCATATTTTCTATTTGCCAATTTATGTCATTTGCCTTTTCAGGATGTTTTTCCATCACGTCATTCAGTCGTTCGTTTATAATAGCAAATACATCTTGAATGGGTTGCTGTTCATTTGACCTTACTCTGCTGATATAGCGTGTGCCAGGTTTTACATCAAACTTAACACTGGCAAATCCAGCACCATCCTGACCACGATTGTGTTGCTTTTCCATCAATAAATACATCTTATTTATTCCGTAAAAAGCAGTTCCATATTTGTCTTTATAAAACTGTAAAGGCTTTAGTAATCTTACTAAAGCAATACCACATTCGTGTTTAATAGCATCACTCATCGTAAACTATTTTAATTTTATTTCAAATTGTGTTAATTCTTTAAATTGTTGCAATCTATCTTGAATTTCCTGATGACTTAAACTTTCCATTCTTTCTGTACCAAATTTTTCAACACTAAAGGATGCAAGATTCGAACCGTAGATTACCGCTCTTTTCATATTTTCAAATGAAATATCGTGGGTACTTGCAAGATATCCTATAAATCCACCTGCAAAAGTATCACCAGCACCAGTTGGATCAAAAACCTCTTCTAATGGTAAAGCCGGAGCAAAAAATACTTTTCCTTTATTAAACAACAAGGCTCCGTGTTCTCCTTTTTTGATAATTACATATTTTGGGCCCATTTTTTGAATGACCTGTGCAGCTTTTACCAATGAATACTCACCACTTAACTGTCTGGCTTCTTCGTCGTTAATTGCGATCACATCAGTTTTTTTGATCACATCCATTAATTCATCCAAGGTATTGTCCATCCAAAAATTCATCGTATCCAAAACTACTAATTTTGGTCTTTTTGGAATTTGCTTAATGACTGACATTTGAACAGCAGGATGTAAATTACCTAGCATTAAAAAATCACAATCTTTAAAATTTTCAGGAACTACAGGGTTGAAATCAGCCAACACATTTAATTCTGTTATTAAAGTGTCTCTAAAATTCAGATCATTGTGATATTTTCCACTCCAAAAGAAGGTTTTACCATCTTTAATAATTTCAACACCACTGGTATCAATGTTTTTTTTATTTAGCATTTCAAGGTATTCCTTAGGGAAATCACCTCCAACAACAGAAATAATTCCGCTTTCAACACCAAAATGTGATGCAGAAAGGCCAATATAGGTTGCTGCTCCTCCTAAAATTTTATCAGTTTTTCCAAACGGAGTTTCGATGGCATCAAATGCTACAGTTCCAACGATTAAAAGTTTGCCCATGTAATGACTATTTATGTATTTTTGCAAAAATAAGTTTTAAAAATGACTATTAAAGAAATACAGGAAGAAATTATTGATGAGTTTGATATGTTTGATGACTGGATGGAGCGTTATGAATATATTATTGAAATGGGTAAATCCCTTGAGATCATTGATGCTATCAATAAAACAGATGATAACCTGATCAATGGTTGTCAGTCAAAAGTTTGGTTACAAGCAGATTATAAAAATGACATGGTGGTTTTTACTGCTGATAGTGATGCTATTTTAACCAAAGGGATTATCGCTTTATTATTAAGAGTTTATTCCAATCAAACGCCTAAAGATATACTGGATTTTGAACCTTTTTTTATTGATAAAATTGGATTAAAAGAACATCTATCGCCCACAAGAGCAAACGGATTGCTATCTATGGTAAAACAACTAAAGTTATACGCACTTGCTTTTCAAACAAAAAACAGTTAATTCAATTTTGCTGTAACTTTATTTAAAGTATCTTTGCCCTTATTTAGAATGATTTTAAAGAGAAGTAATGGATACGAAAGAAAAAGAAATTCTGGGGGTTAAAATAGTAGAGATGATCAAAACTATTTTCGATCCTGAAATTCCTGTAGATGTTTATGAATTGGGATTGATATATGATGTTTTTGTAAATGAAGATAGAGATGTTAAGATTATAATGACCTTGACCACACCCAATTGCCCGGTAGCTGAGACTTTACCAATGGAGGTTGAAGAAAAAGTAAAAAGTTTAGATGACGTAAGAAATGCAGAAGTAGAAATTACTTTTGACCCGCCTTGGACACAGGATATGATGAGCGAAGAAGCTAAGTTAGAACTTGGTTTTTTATAATTTTCAATTACTGTAATGTCAAAGGAAATTGTAAATAGAGTAGCCAATAGTCAATTAGTAAGTATTGATCTGGAAGATTTTTATCCGGAAGGAGAAAGAGTTTTGCTTGATATTAAAGAGTGGTTATTTGCAGAACAGATTTTAAAAGAAAAAGATTTTCGAGAGTTTGTTAAAAATCACAATTGGCAATCTTATCAAAATAAATATATTGCATTGACCTGTTCTACAGAAGCTATTATTCCTTCTTGGGCGTATTTACTTATTTCTGTTAAACTTTCACCATTTGCAAAGAAAATTATTGTTGGAAATTTAGAAACTCTTGAAACTTCTATTTTTCAGGAAATTATTGATGGATTACCTGTTAAAAATTATATCAACAAACCGGTAATCATCAAAGGTTGTTCTAATAAACCTATTCCTGAAACGGCTTATACACAACTCATATCAAAGCTTTTGCCAATAACAAAATCAATTATGTATGGAGAAGCTTGTTCAAATGTACCTTTGTTTAAAAGGTAGATTTAATTTTTTTTAATTAATTTTGCAAATATTAATAACTCAAAAACCTTAAAAATGAAAAAAGCGATCCTTTTATTAACACTAATTTTAAGTATTGGTTTGATAAATGCTCAAACAAAAGAAGAACTTTTGGCAGAAAAAGCCATTTTAACAGATTCTATTAAAAAAATCCAAAAAGAAGCAGATGCTTTACAAAGTGAGGTGGATAATTTTCCTGGTTGGAGATTTAAAACTTTTGGTACTATTGGAGGAAGTATCTCTGGATTTAACAATTGGTACTCCAAAGAAACACCAAATTCTTCTGTTGGGAATTTAGGATTCAATATTAACTCAACGGCAGATTTGATTCAGGATAAATTCTTTTGGAAAAATGCTACAAACATTAATATCAGCTGGATAAAATTTGACGATAAAGATGATGATTCAGATAGTGATAAATACGAAGTTGCAACAGATATATTTACATTATCTTCTTTATACGGTCATAAGTTAAGTAAGAAATTTGCAATTTCAGCCTTAGGTGAATATCGATCAACTCTTATACAAAACTTCAATAATCCAGGATTTTTAGATTTAGGTATTGGTGCCACATGGACTCCTATAAAAAATTTAGTAATTGTAATTCACCCTGCCAACTATAATTTTGTATTTAGCAGAGGAGATAATGTATATGAGTCCTCTTTTGGTGCAAAGATTGTTGCTGATTATTCTAAAGATTTTGGCAATTTTAATGTGAAATCTAATTTATCTATGTTCCAAAGCTATAAATCATCCAATTATTCAAATTACACATGGACTAATTCATTTGCTTATACCGTATGGAAAGGTATTGGTTTAGGATTTGATTTTGGATTAAGAAAAAATAAACAGGAAGCTTTAAATTATAATATGGAAATAGATCCGGATGCTACATTTGACAATATTGATAACAAATTACAATCTTATTGGCTATTTGGTTTGAACTTTAAATTTTAAAAGAAAACAAAGTATTTTCATAAAAGCTCTCTGAAAAGAGGGCTTTTTTATATTTTAGCTAAAAATCAATTCATTATGACTTTGTTGATTATTTATGCTTCAGTTTCTATAGGGTTTTCTTTTTTGTGTTCTATACTTGAAGCGGTATTATTAAGTATTACACCTACATTTATAACAGTTAAAAAGAATGAAGGTAAGCAATATGCAGTAACCTTAAAAAAATTAAAAGAGAATGTAAACCAACCTTTAATAGCTATTTTAACAGTAAACACTATAGCGCATACCGTTGGGGCAATTTTAGTTGGTGTGCAGGCTGAAAAAACATTTGGATCAGGCAATAATTCGGTTGGAATTGTATCTGCAATTATGACTCTTTTGATATTGATTTTATCAGAAATTCTTCCAAAATCTATAGGAGCAAGTTACTGGAAACAATTAGCAAACTTTTCTGCAAAAGCAATAACGGTTTTAATGTTTCCCTTAAGAGTCACAGGGATATTATGGTTACTTGAATTAACAACAAAAATTGTTGGTAAAAATCCGCATGATACCAATATTAGTCGGGAAGATTTTCATGCCATGGCTGATATTGCTCAGGAAGAAGGCGTTTTTCAAGAATCAGAAAGTAAGGTGATCAAAAATCTGATTGATTTTAAAAATGTTTTGGTAAAAGATATTATGACACCACGAATCGTAATGAAAACTGCTTCTGAAGACATGGAGATCAAAAGCTTTTATGATAAAAATCCTAATTTAAAATTCTCAAGAATACCCATTTTTGAAACTACTTCAGATAATATTACAGGCTATTTTTTGAAAGATCAACTATTAGAATCTATTATAAAAGGAAATAGTGATAATGCCTTAAAAACTATAAAGAGAGAAATAGTTATTACAGAAAGAAATGCTCAAATCAAACCTCTTTTTGATCAATTGATTAAGAAACATGAACATATTGCTTTGGTTGTTGACGAATTTGGTTCTGTTAGCGGAATGGTAACTCAGGAAGATATTATTGAAACTCTTCTAGGTTTGGAAATTGTTGATGAAAGCGATGGTCATGAAGATTTACAAGCTTTAGCAAGAAAAATGTGGGAAACCAGAGCAAAAAAATATGGTCTTATTGGTGATAATGAGGATATTTGATATCTACTCTTCTTCATATTCCTGATATAAATAATCATTATATGGAAAACGGGTCTTATGAATTTTCTTTACTTCCTCAAAGACTTTTGCTTTAAAATCATCCATATTTTCTTTGGTTAATGCTGAAATAAAAACACAATGATCTCCCATTTTTGCCATCCATGTTTTTTTCCAGTCGTCTAAGGTATAATGTTCCTTCGTCCTTTCAGAAATAAGATCATCTTCATCTATTGTTTCATGGGTGTAATTATCAATTTTATTAAAAACCATCAATATTGGTTTGTTTTGTCTTTCTTTTTCAGTAGTAATTTCATTTAAGATCATGTTTACAGATTCAATATGGTCTTCAAAGTTTGGATGAGAAATATCTACAACATGTATCAAAAGATCTGCTTCACGAACTTCATCTAAAGTTGATTTGAAGGACTCTACCAGCTGTGTAGGTAATTTTCTAATAAATCCAACCGTATCTGTAAGTAAAAAAGGAATATTTCTAATTACTACTTTTCTAACGGTAGTATCTAAGGTGGCAAACAATTTATTTTCGGCAAAAACATTGCTTTTGCTAATCACATTCATCAAAGTTGACTTGCCTACATTGGTGTATCCCACTAATGCTGCCCTAACCATTTTTCCACGATTTTTTCGCTGAACTGCCATCTGCTTATCAATGGTGACCAGTTTCTTTTTCAACAAGGAAATTTTATCTCGTATGATCCTTCTGTCAGTTTCGATCTCAGTTTCACCAGGGCCACGCATTCCAATACCTCCTCGTTGTCTTTCCAAGTGTGTCCACATTCCCGTTAAACGGGGTAATAAATATTGATGTTGCGCTAGTTCCACCTGTGTTCTGGCATAGGATGTTTGGGCTCTTTGGGCAAAAATATCCAGAATGAGATTGGTTCTGTCCAATACCTTTTCTTCTAATATCTTTTCAATATTTCGTAATTGTCCCGGGCTCAGTTCATCATCAAAAATGACTGTTTCAATATCATTATCATCAATAAATTGTTTTACCTCATCTAATTTTCCGGTACCGATAAACGTTTTCGGATTTGGATATTCTAGCTTTTGCGTAAATCTTTTTTTCACAGTTCCGCCGGCAGTAAAAGCTAAAAATTCCAATTCATCTAAATACTCTTTTGATTTTTCTTCATCTTGTTGTGAGGTAATTACACCTATCAAAACAACATTTTCAATTTTTGTATTTCTATTTTCTATCATAGTGTAAATTTACAACCCTTTTTTTATTATTTTAGATGCAAAATAATAACTTATGCATAAAATATTTTCTATTGCATTTTACAATTTAGAAAATTTGTTTGATACGGCTCATGATAAATATACTTTGGATAAGGATTTCACTCCTGAAGGGGAGTTTCAATGGAGTCAGGATCGGTACAACAGGAAAATTAAAAATCTGGCAAATGTTATCTCTAAAATTGGTAGAAAACAATCAAAATTGCCTCCTGTTTTTTTAGGTGTTTCAGAGGTTGAAAATGATACTTGTCTGGAGGATCTGATCCAGGCAGATAAGTTAAAACCCTATCAATATGATTTTGTACATTATAATTCACCTGATGAACGAGGTATTGATGTGGCTTTTTTATATCAAAAAGAGCATTTTGAGTTACTCTATTCTGATAATTATCCGTTGATGCTAATTGATGCAGCCGGAGATAGAGATTATACAAGAGACGTATTACTCGTTCATGGAAAATTGTTTGGAAAACCGGTTTATATCATTGTAAATCATTGGCCTTCTAGAAATAAGGGTGTAAAATCTTCCAGTTATAAAAGAGTGCAGGCAGCAAAATTGGTGAATGAAATAATTGAGAATATTTATAAGGAGAATGACAGAGCTGAAATTATTATTATGGGTGATTTTAATGATGAACCAAATAGTGACAGCATCAAAAATAATTTAATGTCGGATGCCTTTTTTAATCCGATGTTGGAATTGCAGCAAAACAAAAAAGGATCAGTAAGATATAGCAACAAATGGTTTCTTTTTGATCAAATTATTATGAGTGATAATTTTTTAAACAAAACTTCTGATGGACTCAAATTTATCTCTGCTGATATATTTGATGATTTCTTTTTACAGGAATCTAAAGGAAGAAGAAAAGGAGCTCCTAAGCGAACTTTTATTGGTAAATGGCACTTAGGTGGTTTTAGTGATCATTTTCCTGTGTTTACTTATTTTAAGGCAACATAATGAATTATTGTTGCTCAGTCAAATATGCTTCTGCAAGTTAAAAGTGATGAGAAATTATTGCAAGTATTTTTGCGTCAAACACTATTTTTTTTGATCCAATTTTAGTAATTCTCAATTTTTTATCAAAATTCAATTTAAAATCCAAAAATATTCCTACATTTGGAATAATAACTAAACCGGTTTAGTTGAAAAAAATAGTTTTAAAAGATATAGCCAAAAGTCTACAGGTTTCAAAAACCACCGTTTCCCTTGTTTTAAATAACAAAGGAGATGTACATAAAATTTCAAAAGACACCCAAAAACGCATTCTTGATTTTGCTCGTAAACATAATTATAAAGCCAATCATTTGGCAAGAGGTTTAAGCCGTGGGCAAAGTGAAACCATCGGTTTGATCATTCCCAATATTGCTGATGTTTTTTATTCTAAGATTGCAAGCTGCATTGAAAAAAAAGCGAAAGAATACAACTATACAGTTGTTTTTAGTAGCTCAAATGAAAACACTAAAACAGAAAAAGAACTAATTTTATCTATGATGAACCGTCAGGTAGATGGTTTAATCATAGCCTCTACCCAACAAAATGAAACAGAGATTCAACAATTGAAAAATGCCAAATTCCCTTTTGTGTTGATCGATAGACATTATCCCGATATAGACACCAATTATGTGATTGTTGATAATCACGATGGTGTAAAAAATGTGACCCAACACCTGATTAATCTTGGCAAAGAAAAAATCGGATTTATATCTATTGAACCAAAATTAGATGCTATCAAACAACGGCTATATGGCTATCAGGACGCCTTGTTAGTAAATGATATCCCAGAAAACAAGGAGTACATCAAAGAATTAAACAACAATAATTATCAACAGCAAATGAAGGGGGTTATAAGAGAATTGGTAGGAGCACCAAATTATGTGGATGCCATCGTATTTTCTACTCATTATTTAACGGTATCTGGTTTAAGAGAACTAAGGCTGATAAACTGTAAAGTCCCAGATGATGTGGCGATAGTCAGCTTTGATGAATTAAGTGCTTTTGACTTGATTGATCCGGCAATTACAGCAATAATTCAACCTGTCAATAAAATAGGAAATTATGCAGTTGAGATCTTATTGGATGAAATGGAAGGGAGTAAAACTAGTAAGGAAAGTAGAAAAATATTGAAAACTGAACTTGTTGTAAGAAAATCTTGCGGAAGTTAGTTGTTTAAATAAGAACTAAATAGATTTTATTATAAAATATTAAAATATGAATTACTTTAAAACGCGTCCAATTCTCTTTGGTGTAGTTATTATTATGCTAACCCTAATGTCCTTTACAATTACAACAGATAATAACATACCTAATATCGGGAATAGGATTAATGATCTGGCACCAATACATGGAGGTGGTGGTCACAACCATATCTACGAGTTAAATACACTATTTGATCTTTATAATATCATTAAAAAGGATATAGAAGGGTTTCATTCAAAAATTTCCGGAAGAGATTACACCTATCAATCTCTTCGGGAAGATGTGAATAAGCCTATGATTGCAAGAGCTTCTTCGGGTAAAATGTTTTTTGAACTTTTAACAAATAAAGTGCCACAAACCTACAATGAAAAAGAAGTAACCTTTTCTTTTTATTCCAATATTGATCTGAATAACAGAGAGCCTTTTGATGTTTTTATTCATGATAAATTGGTTTTAACCTTTAGAGCTAATGAAGACGGATCTTTAAAAGTTACAAATAATCAAAGCAATACGAATGCAGAATATATTTTAGTAAAAAGAGATGGAAATAATGATGGTGTAGGTCTGTTTAGATTAACTTTTCCTATAGGCATTATAAACAAAGATCAGCATACAAAAATAAAAATTCAGGGACAACAAAAAGGAAGTGGTTCCTGGTTTATGATATTTAAAACTAATGATTTAATAGAACGACTTAAAATTTCTGCCGAAAATGAGGTTTCGTTCAGTATCAAACAAAAAGAGGATATGTTATATATTGATGCTCCCAGACATTTATCAGGCACAGAAATTATAATTGAAAGTGATGGGTTTAAAAGCAAAAAAGTATTTTTTGAGCAACAGGGAGATATAGCAAAAGCTACTTTGAAGATTAATGCTCCTAAAAAGAATTTTAAATTATTTTATGGAGAAAAAGAAATAGATATTGTATTTGAAGATGCTACGGGTAGTATTAAAAAATCAGATATAATTGGAAAATACTTCTACCGTTACAATGCACAATACAACAATGGATGGCAGGCAACAATAACCAAATTGTACAAACCATCTTTATTCGATGCCTATGTTGACTTTTTTGATAGGAGAAATCAAGATGGAACAATTTCAATTATAAACTCAAGTCATCAGGATATTGCCTGGATGGATAGACCGGAGATTTGCATAATATTGAGAGATACACTTTTATTAACGCCTCTAATAAAAGATGCTTTCATTAGAGGTGATTATGCATTTGATATAGAAGATGGACTCATGTTAAGGGAATATTTGGAAAGACATCCAGAAGCACAGGAAAAGATAACAACATTGCTCAAAAAGAATTTTTTATCAGTAGGTGCTTCCTACAATTGCCCCTATGAAGACATGTACGATTCCGAGGATTTGGTGCGTCAGTTTTATTTAGGGAAAAAATGGGTAAAAAAAACTTTTGGCGGATATAATTCAAAAGTATATTGGAATGTAGATGTTCCTGGAAAAACTATGCAATTTCCGCAAATATTAAAAAAAGCAGGAGTGGATTATATGGTGATCAGTCGTCATGCAAAGGGAATGTTCAAATGGCAGAGTCCTGATGGAAGTTCCGTTTTTACATACTCACCAGGTCATTACGGAGATGATTATGTGCAATTATCAAAAGAATTGAGCAGTAAAATGAAGTATGGTGCAGAACAGATAAGTTATTGGAACCAATATTATGTAAATAGTAAAACGATGACACCTTTGTTATCTAGTAATGACATGATCCCTGCCATTGACTATACGGATTTTATTGAAACATGGAATGGTTTTAAAAGTATAAAGGGTGATGATGGTAAAAAGAATTTGGTTTTCTTGCCAAAAATGGATCTGATGACTTCTGATGAGTTTATGCCATTGGCAGAAAAAAATGCGACTAACGTAGAAACAATTTTTGGTGAAAGGCCAAATGTATGGGTCTACATTCATGGCCCCGCGCATCATAAGGCTATAACTGCAAGTAGGGAAGCGTCAAAACTAATACCGGCTGCCGAAAAATTTCTTGCCATTGGGAATATTATAGATCCTGTAAGAGTTCCATATCCATTTGATATTTTTGACAAAGCTTGGCAATCAAAAATTTATCCAGATCATGGTTGGGGAGGGCATGATGGCGATATCACAGATGATTTGTTTAAATCTAAATTGGTGGAATCAAGAATGTTAGGTCAAAAACTTTTGAATAAAGGAACTGATTTTATTGCAAGTAGAATAAAAACAAAAGAAAATTTAGGTATTCCGGTGGTTTTATTTAATAGTCTTTCCTGGAAAAGAACAGACCCTGTTACTGTTTCCCTAAACTTGCAACAAGGCAATGCAAAAAGCCTGAATGTGATCACTTCTAAAAAACAAAAAGTTACCTCACAATTAAAAAATGTTCAGTATTATAATGATGGTAGCATTAAAAGTGCGGACGTTGTTTTTATTGCAAAAGATATTCCTTCCATTGGATATAAAACATATTATGTAGAGCAGTCCTTAAAAATTTCTTCAAAGACTAAAAAAACAACATCACTTTCAAAATATGAAAATGATGCTTATCTCATTACATTTGAAAAGGGTGGAATTGCACAGATTTATGATAAACAGCTGAAAAGAAATCTTTTAAAAACAAATAAATTTAAAGGAGGAGAAGTTTTTACAATTTACTCTTACGGTAATGGAGCAGGAGAGTTTGGAGACATACAACAGCCATTTATGCAAGACTTTGATAAAGTTAGTTTACATCATCCGGAATGGGAAATACTGACTTCGGGAAATGTATATACAACCTATAGAATAAAACAGCAAATATTATATGCCAATATTGAACAAGACGTTACTATTTATCATGATTTGAAGAGGGTACTTTTTGAAACTCGTATTTTGAATTGGACAGGAGAATTATATCGAGAGTTTAGGACAGCTTTTCCAATCGCTATAGACAATGCCTTGATTACACATGAAGTTCCTTTTGGAGCTGTAAAAGTTGGACAGGATGAAATAAAGACGGCTGGAAATCGATATACTGCACTTAGTAAAAATGTACATCCAAGAGCGATTATGGATTGGTTCTCTGCTTCAGATGATGATATGACTGTAACTTTGAGTTCCTCTGTCGCTGCGATTGATTGGATTGATCCAACGGTTGACAATAACAATTCACTCTTACAGCACATTTTATTGGCAAGTAGAACTTCTTGCCACTGGGAAGGAAATGAGTACTCTCAGGAAGGTAATCATAGTTATCATAATATACTTACATCAAACAAAACAGGTGATTTAACCGGAAGTAGAATTGCAGAACAGCAAAATGATCCAATTTATGTAACTGTATATCCTGATAAATCTGTTTACGCATCATTGCCTGAATCTGTTAGCTTCTTTGATATAGATAATGAAAATATTATTATCAGTACAATAAAAAAAGCTGAAGATTTTGATAAAATTGTGATAAGAATGTATGATACACAGGGGAAAAGTACCACGGTTGGGCTTCATTCCTTTTTTGATATGGATAAATTCCATCAAACCAATATTATTGAAGAAAACCCGCAACAGGTTTCTAAATTGGAGGTTTCAAAATACGGTATTGAAACCTTTAGTTTTGAAGTCAAAAAATAAAAAAGAAATTTTCAGCATTGTTTACCATTAGTTATAGAACCAATAAATTAATCATAAAACATCTCTTTACCTCATAGGTATTAGTTTTGTTTCAACCATTGGAGGTTTTCTCTTTGGCTATGATACGGCAATTATCTCAGGTTGTAACACCTTTCTTGAAAACCATTTTCAATTATCTTCTGCCATGTTAGGATGGGTAGTTTCTGCCCTACTTGGAACCATTTTGGGTTGCGTTATTTCAGGTACTATTATAGATGCAAAAAAGTTCAATTTAAATGAAATTAATTTATACATTTATCGTTAATTATTTACTAAACCCTCTCCTTAGTTTAATAAGTAAACTATGTTTATTCACATTGTATGTGAGTAAGGATTACGGGAGTTTTAAAAAAAATCAAAAAAACAGATGGTTTAGTGTTGACATGTCTGAATTAATGTAACTAATTGGTACAATCGGTTCAATAAATATGTCTGACAAATTTATTCTAAAAGTAATCCCAATTTCACATCGAAATAATAATTCGTTATTGTTAAAATTTAAATATAATGATGAATTAATTACTCTATCAAAATCAATCGGATGCAAATGGAGTAGTACAAATAAAGGCTGGTATGTTTATCATTCCAATGAAAATATCAGATTGATAAACAATGCATTTAAAGATAAAGCTGATATTGATTTATCTGATGTAAAACCATTTTTACCAAAAAAAAGCAAAAAACCAGTTTCTGTCAAAATTCCTGAAGAATATTTAGATTTATTGATAAGAAGAAGATATAGTGAAAACACAATCAGGGTTTACAGTTCATTATTTAAAGAATTTATTCAATACTATTCAAATATCAAACTTGATGATATAACAGAGAATGACATAAGAAAATATCAAGATTATTTAGTTAAGAAGCGTAAAATATCCATAAGTACGCAAAACCAAGCAATAAATGCAATTAAGTTTTATTATGAAAAAATATTGGGACATGATAAAGGTGATTTTCATATTGAAAGACCTATAAGAGAAAAAAAATTACCTGAAGTGATATCTGAAAATGAGTTATTACGAATATTAAAAGCTACAGACAACCTAAAACATAAGTCAATAATAGCAATGCTGTATTCATCTGGCATTCGAAGAGGAGAATTAATAAATTTACGAATTAAGGATATTGGGTTTGATAAAAAAATTATCTTTGTTAGATTAGCCAAAGGAAAGAAAGACCGTACCACCATATTAGCAGATAATACTGCTTTGGTTTTGAGAAAATATTTAAAATTATACAAACCCAATTATTGGTTATTCGAAGGAATGAACAGAAAACAATATAGTGCTACCAGCGTTGGTTCTTTGGTGAAAAAGGCATCTATCAAGGCAGGATTGAATAAAATTGTAAGACCACATATGTTACGACATTCATTTGCTACGCATATGTTAGAACAAGGCGTTGATCTAAGATATATACAAACACTCTTGGGCCATGGTTCGCCAAAAACAACACAGATTTATACACGTGTTACAAGTTATTCTCTTGCAAAAATAAAGAGCCCTTTTGATGCGATTTTTGACTCAAAAGATAGTGACAATAAGGGTTCATAAGAACGGAACATATAAGAATATAAACACTATATATACTTTACACAATAGTTAGCGGTAATTAAAAACAAACTTATAAACATAATTGTTAATAAGTTTTTTTATTGTACTTTTGCAAAGTGAAAAATACACTATACATAAAACTATCAGAAGACCAGATAAATAAAGTTGGAAACACAATGATTTATCTTAGTGAAAAGATAGGAAATCTTTCAAAAACAAAAATTTTAAAACTTATCTATATATTAGATGAGTTATCAATTAAAAAAAGTGGAATTCCTTTTTTTAATTTAAAATATAAAGTTTGGAAATTTGGACCAGTATCTGAAGAAATTTACATTGATTTATCATCAGAAACAACAATATTGAAAGATTATATTGAGCGTCATAATGAAAAGGGAAGCACTATTATTAAAGCAAAAGCACTCTTTAATGATGAAGAATTTTCTGATAATGATATTCAATTATTGGATTTTGTAATACGCAAATTTGGCGAAAAATCAGCAAAGGAATTAATTTACTATACTCATAGAGAAAAATCCCCTTGGCATACTACTGCTATTAATTTTTCAGTTCTTGAACTATTAGAAAAAGAAGAAATCAACAATACTGAATTGTTAGTTGATATGTCTGTTTTAATAAATCACGATATTAGAAAAAAATCTATTTATCAAGATTTTATTGAATTTAGTCATTAATGCTTAAAGAAGGTAATATATTATACTTTGATCCTTTTTATTTTAAAAATGGAAATACTGCAAAACCTAAATATTTTGTAGTACTTAAAAATATCGATAATAATAGTATCCTTGCATCACTACCAACAAGTAAAGATAGTATTCCAGAAAAAGAAGAAATTAAAAATGGTTGTGTAGAACTTCCGAATATCAATTTTAACTGTTTTGTTATTTCAAATAATATTGAAGTAACTAATTGTGGAAAAATGTTTGATGTTCAAACTCATTTATACGGTCATCAGTTAGATGTATACGAGAATGAGAAACTAAAAGAATTGTATCCAATACAAGATACTGATTATTTCATTTGGGGAAAAATGAAAGTAGAAATCTATACTGACTTAATTAATTGTCTGAAAAATTCAGGAACAGTTAAGCAAAAACATAAAAGAATATTAGAATAAATACCGCTAACAATCAATAAAAGCAATAATGGCTAAGTGCTTAAACGAAGGTTGGTTTTGTGAAACGAAGTCCGCAAAATTTTTC
>JADGEA010000541.1 GCA_016744615.1 Flavobacteriaceae bacterium | reverse complement strand
TAACGCCTTGCTCAACGGAGTAGTATGTTTGGCGGTTTTTATGCGGCTCTTTGCATAAAAAGTGACAAATATACGGAGTCCGTTGCAGCTATTGGTTAGGTGATTGATTGCCCGAGGTTTTTCTTTAGAATGAGGTGTTTTGGTCAACCCCATTTTTCTTTTGAAAAAAACCTAAAACTTCAATTCACCGGTTATTTTTAATTCTACCACCATTGAACACAACGGTTTACTTCATTCTTGTTTGCTAAATCAACGAGGCCAACCATCAAAGTTTTCCGGTTCGAATAAGCCAAAATTGTTAGTTAATGCAACACCCTTGGGTTTAGCATTGACTCTAATTCGTGCGATATTATTGTACGAATTACGGAATAGAACAAACCATTGATTTTAATGCTTTATTTCACCTAACGCTTAAATTTTGGGCAAACAATGTGGAGTGCCGAAGGCGCGTAGCATTGTTTGTCCTAAACATTTTTTGGTTATACGATTTTATTTACAGCTTGCAATAAATTTGCACTATTAAACTGGTTCAGTGCACTTATTTTTAGATATATTATTTAACTTTTTCACCAATTTCTTTGCACTAAAAGCATCGTAAGAAAATACATTAGTTCCATTACTTCTTTGAAGTCTTGCGGCATAGACATTGTTTACAGTTTCAATATCTATTCTATAAATGTGCGGCTCATTTTTTAACCTAAAATTTATAGCACAATCTATTAAATGTTGATCTCTCCACCCCCATGGTGGTTCAGTAGTAAGTTCTTCGATGAGAGTTACAACTTCGTATATCTGAAGCTTTGATAAAAATAACTTTTCTTCACCAACTTCGATAAACACTTCCAACTCATTAGAATATTGAATAAATGCAATATCTATTGGCTCGTAATACAGTGATTTATGACGAACCACAGTCACGACCAAAATCACAATAAATAAAACTGGAATCGCTAGTATAAAATACAATAGTTTTTTAATAGTGCGACTCACTCTTTGCTCGTATAACGCCTAGCTAAGGGGCAAAATGTGCTGGCAGTTTTTTTGCGTGTTTTTGCAAAAAAGATGACAGCATATTTTGTCCGTTTGAGCTTTTGGTTAG
>JADGEA010000276.1 GCA_016744615.1 Flavobacteriaceae bacterium | reverse complement strand
GGCAAGTAACAAAAAAATATTAATATGAAAAAATTTTTATGAGAAAACTACACCATTTCACCTCTTAATGGAATTTCAAATGTTTTTTTAAACTGATCTGCAGGGATACCAACACCTATTAAATAAATTAATTTAGCCACTGCAGATTCCGTTGTGATATCTTTACCATCTATCATTCCTATTTCTTTTAACTGGCTACTTGTTTCGTAGTAACCAAGATCAACACTCCCACTAATACACTGACTTACATTTACTAAAGGAATGTTTTTTTTAATTGCATTTTGAAGCAGATTAATAAACCACTTTTCTGTTGGTGCATTTCCTGCTCCATATGTTTCAAGTATTACTCCCTGTAAATTCTCAATTTCCAATATACACTTTACAACCTGCTCTTTGATACCAGGAAATAATTTTAAAATTACAATATTAGCATTTACATTTTTTCTTAGTATTAACTTCTTGCTTTGATCAATTTTGCTTACAACCCTCTTATTGAAATTTAGATGGACTCCACTTTCGCCCAATTGCGGAAAATTTGGTGAATGATAGGCTTCAAATTGTTCTGCACTGACTTTAGTTGTACGATTCGCTCTATAAAGTTTATATTCAAAATACAGGCACACTTCACCTATTTTGGGTATTCCGTCTTTATGGGTAGCTGCAATTTGTATTGCAGTTATTAAATTCTCCTTTGCATCCGTACGAAGGTCGCCTATAGGAAGCTGTGAACCGGTAAAAATAATAGGTTTGCTCAAATTTTCAAACATAAAGCTAATGGCAGAAGAAGTATACGACATTGTATCAGTACCGCTAAGAACCACAAACCCATCCATTCCATCATAGTAACTTTCAATGATCTCAGCTATTTGCACCCAATATTTTGGGTTCATATTAGAAGAATCTATAGGCGTAATAAATGATATAGTTTGAATGTGACAATTTAGCAATTTCAATTCTGGTATTTTCTGCTTTATCTGTTCAAAATCAAAAGATTTAAGTGTATTGGTCTTGTAATCTTTTACCATTCCTATGGTACCACCAGTGTAAATCAATAAGATATTCGGAATATTTGTCATATATTTATAATTGGAATACTTTATGATGTAAAGTTATACATAAAATAAAAATTATTAATCTATAAAATTATAAAATATGGCAGGTGGTTATATATTAATCCTTCTAATTGGTGGAATCGGCATGTTAGTTCAGGCTCGATTAAAAAGTAAATTCAAAAAATACTCACATTTGCATTTACAAAACAATTTAACCGGAAGGGAAATTGCGGAAAAAATGTTAGCAGACAATCAAATTAATGATGTAAAAGTAATTTCTGCGAAAGGAATGTTAACTGATCATTATAATCCTCAAAATAAAACCGTTAATCTTAGTGAAGGTGTTTACAACCAACGAAATGCAGCCGCAGCTGCAGTTGCTGCACATGAATGCGGACACGCGGTACAGCATGCAAAATCATACAAGTGGTTGAATTTGAGATCTAAACTAGTTCCAACAGTAGGTATCTCTTCAAAATTAGCATCTTTTTTATTAATTGCAGGAATCTTTACTGTGAACTCTTTCCCTCAACTATTACTAGCAGGGATCATATTTTTTGCCGCTACCGTAATTTTTAGTCTTGTTACTTTACCCGTTGAATATGATGCAAGTAATAGAGCTTTAGCCTGGTTAGAAAATAAAAACATGCTTACTAATGAAGAGCAAGATGCAGCAAAAGATGCTTTAAAGTGGGCAGCAAGAACTTATGTTGTTGCAGCTTTAGGCTCAATTGCTACGCTACTTTACTATCTAAATATTTATAATAGCAGAAGTTAAGAAGTGTATTATTTAAGGTTCGCTGTTTTATTAATTTTAAAGCGGCAAACCTTAAATTTTAATTTGTCTGTCAATTTGTTGATCTAGTGAAATAAACGTTTCCGTTCTTGCAACTCCTTTAATATGTTGAATTTGATGGTTCAATACTTGCATTAAATGTTCATTATCTTTACATAATATTTTTACAAATATTGCATAATTACCTGTAGTATAATGACTCTCTGTCACTTCATCAATTTCTTTTAGCCTTTTTATTGCTTCTTTATATTTACTTGAACTATCTAAAAAAATACCCACAAAAGCAAGGGTTTTAAATCCCAAAACCTTTGGATTGATCACAAATTTCGATCCTGAAATCAATCCTGATACCTCTAATTTTTTCAACCTCTGATGAATTGCCGCACCCGAAATTCCTATTTCTCTTGCAATACTTAATATGGGTGTTCTTGCATTTGTCATTAAATGATTCAAAATAATTTTATCAATACCATCAACTTTTAAATCAGAATTTTTCATCAATCTTATATTTTATAAGTAAATATAAAAGGATATGAAAACTCATATCCTTTTATCTAAAAATTTTAATCAAACTAAACTTAAGCTTTTTCTTTCATTACAAAGTCTTCCATAAATTTAGTAGTATAATTCCCCGCGACATAATCCGCATTATCCATTAATTGTCTATGAAAAGGAATGGTTGTTTTTACCCCTTCAATAACAAATTCATCTAGTGCCCGTTTCATTTTATTAATTGCCTCTTCTCTTGTTTGAGCAGTTATAATCAGTTTAGCAATCATAGAATCATAGTTTGGCGGGATAGTGTACCCTGCATAAACATGGGTATCTAATCTTACACCATGCCCACCAGGAGCATGAAATGTTTCAATATATCCTGGGGAAGGTCTGAAATCATTATGTGGATCTTCTGCATTTATTCTGCACTCAATTGAATGTTGTGTTGGGAAATAATTAATACCTAAAATAGGTATTCCAGCAGCTGCTTTTATCTGTTCACGTACCAAATCAAAATTGGAGATAACTTGTTCTGTTATGGGATGCTCCACCTGAATACGGGTATTCATCTCCATAAAGTAAAAATTTCTATCTTTATCTACTAAAAATTCAACAGTTCCTACACCTTCATAGTTAATGGATTCGGAAGCTTTTACTGCAGCTTCACCCATTTTTTCACGTAAAGATTCTGTCATAAACGGAGAAGGCGTCTCCTCTGTCAATTTTTGATGTCTTCTTTGGATTGAACAATCTCTTTCTGATAAATGGCAGGCTTTACCTGTTGAGTCACCAATGATCTGTATCTCTATATGACGTGGTTCTTCAATTAGTTTCTCCATGTACATATCGTCATTATCAAAACCTGCTTTTGCTTCTTGCCTTGCAGCTTCCCATGCATTTTCAATATCTTCAGGATTCCAAACAGCTCGCATTCCTTTTCCTCCACCACCTGCAGTTGCTTTAAGCATAACCGGATAACCTATTTTCTTAGCAATCGCTTTTGCTTCTTCTAAGGTAGGTATAATTCCATCTGAACCTGGAATTGTAGGTACATCTGCCTTTTTTATGGTTGCAATTGCCGAGGCTTTATCACCCATTAAATCGATCATATCTGCAGAAGCACCAATAAATTTTATACCATGCTCCTCACAAATATTTGAAAAACGAGCATTTTCGGCTAAAAAGCCATAACCTGGATGAATAGCATCCGCATTGGTTATTTCTGCTGCTGCCATGATATTAGAAATTTTAAGATAGGATTCCGCACTGGAAGGCGGCCCAATACATACAGCTTCATCTGCAAACTTTACATGTAAACTCTCTGCATCTGCTGTTGAATAAACTGCAACAGACTGTATGCCCATCTCACGACAGGTTCTAATTACTCTTAGGGCAATTTCACCCCTATTGGCTATTAATATTTTTTTAAACATAATTTTTACAAATTATATAATTTGTCACACAAATCTAATTGTGCATTTCAAATTATGATTATTAAGAAGGATCAACCAAAAATAAAGGCTGATCAAACTCAACTGGTGAAGAATCATCAACCAATACTTTTACAATTTTTCCGGAAACCTCTGATTCAACCTCATTAAACAATTTCATTGCCTCTATAATACACACAGTATCACCTGTGTTTATAGTGTCACCAACCTTAACAAAAAGATCTTTGTCTGGTGAAGGTTTTCTATAAAATGTTCCAATAATAGGAGACTTGATTGTAATAAATTTTGAATCTTC